>CAIUKV010000120.1 GCA_903899845.1 uncultured Actinomycetes bacterium | reverse complement strand
GATCCTCGCCGTGGAGGAGGCGATCGTCGCCGACCTCGGCCTTCCGTACCGGGTGGTCGACATCGCCGCCGGCGATCTCGGGGCCGCCGCCGCCCGCAAGTTCGACCTCGAGGTCTGGCTCCCGTCCGAGGGCCGCTACCGAGAGCTCACCTCGTGCTCGAACTACCGGGACTTCTCGGCCCGCCGACTCGGGACCCGGGTCCGGGGCGAGTCCGGCAACCACCTGGTGCACACCCTCAACGGCACCGCCTGCGCCGTGGGCCGGACCCTCGTGTTCCTCTGGGAGCACTACCAGGACGGCGACGCCTTCGTGGTCCCCGAGGTCCTGCGCCCCTACACCGGGTTCGACGCCGTCACCCGTTGAGGTTCCGCTCAAGGCCGGCCGCCGATCCGCCGATGGGAGAGGGTCGGACCAGGCGCAGGGCCGGGTCCGGGACGGGGAGTGGAGCCATGAGCGACGGGGCCGCGGTGGACGCGACGGTGCGGCACGACGCCGGTGGGGGGACTCCCGGGCGTCGCCGGGTCGCGCGCCGCGGGTCGGCCTCCGGGGCGCTCACCGGGGTGCTGGCCGGGGTGCTGGCCGTGGTGCTGGCCGCCGGTGCGTTGGGCCTGGTCCCCGGCGGGTCCGGGCCCCGCCCGGCCGCGGCGGCCGCGCCCGCCTCGGTGGAGTTCGCGGTGATCGGCGACTTCGGGACCGACAGCACCGCCGAGGCCCAGGTCGCGGCCATGGTCCGGGGCTGGAACCCGGCCTTCGTGGCGACCACCGGGGACAACTACTACGCCGCCGGCAGCGAGACCGGCACCGACCGCTACGACCGGGTCGTGGGTGGTCACTACTGCGACTTCCTCGCCGGGGTCGCCCCGGGGCCCCGCTGCCCGAGCGGCGGCACGTCCACGGCCAACCGGTTCTTCCCCGCCACCGGGAACCACGACTGGACCGACGGCGACATCACCAACTACCGCGCGTACTTCGCGCTGCCCGGCAGCGAGCTTGTCTACGACGTCCGCCAGGGCCCCGTCCACCTGTTCTTCCTCGACAGCCAGGCCGCGCTGGCTTCGGGTGCCGAGGCGGCCCGTCAGCAGTCGTGGCTCCAGGCCGCGCTCGCCGCTTCGAGCGCACCCTGGCAGATCGTGGTGCTGCACCACCCTCCGTACTCGAGCGGTGCGCACGGGTCTTCCCCTGCGCTCCGGTGGCCCTTCGCCCAGTGGGGCGCCGACCTCGTGCTGTCGGGTCACGACCACACCTACGAGCGCGTCGGTGCCGACGGGCTCGTGTACCTCGTCAACGGCCTGGGTGGCGCGCCGCGCTACTCCTTCGGCGCGACGCCGGTGACCGGGAGCGTCGTCCGCGACGCGTCCGACTGGGGTGCCCTGCGGGTGCGGGCCGATGCCACCGCCCTGACCAGCGAGTTCGTGGGTCTCTCCGGCGCGGTGGTCGACCGGGTCGTGCTGAGCACCCCCACGACGACTCCGCCCACGACGACTCCGCCCACGACGACTCCGCCCACGACGACTCCGCCCACGACGATTCGGCTGCAGGACGGCGTGAGCGGGTACTCCGGCACCCGTGACACCACGCTGGCCCAGGCCACGCCGACCACCGTGCTGGGCGCCGCGCCGACGCTCCTCGTCGACGGCGACGACCCCCCGGGGTCGGGTCAGGACCTGGCGATGCTGGTGCGGTTCGACCTCTCGTCGATCCCCACCGGCGCGGTCGTCCAGTCGGCTGCGCTGACCTTCGACGTCGTGAACACCTCGACCCACTCGTACCCGGCCTACGAGGTCCTGCGGGCCTGGGACGAGTCCGCGGCGACGTGGACCCAGGCGTCGGCCGGGGTGCCGTGGGGCGCGGCAGGGGCGTCGGGCGGCACCGACCGGGGTGCGGCGCTCGGCACCCTGACGGCCCCGTCGCTCGGGGCGTCCACCCTCACCTTCGACGCGAACGGCCGGGCCGCCGTCCAGGCCTGGGTCTCGGGGACCCGGGCCAACCACGGTCTGGTGATCGCGGCCGCTGCTCCGACCGACGGCGCCGACGTCACCTCCCGGGAAGGTGCGACGGTGGCGGCGCGGCCCGCGCTGGTCGTGACCTACACCGGTGGCGGGACGGCTCCGCCCACGACGCCTCCGCCCACGACGCCTCCGTCCACGACGCCGACGTCGCCGGTGTGGGACGCCGGCTGTACCGGGAGGCTGGTGGCGACGTCGCCCGGCACGGTCACCGACCCCGCCCTCCGCGAGATCTCGGGCATCGTCGCCAGCGTTCGCACCCCGGGGGTGTGGTGGGTCCACAACGACTCGGGTGACACGGCCCGGGTCTTCGCCCTGAGTGGCGACGGCCGGACCCTGGGGCAGTTCACCCTGGCCGGCGTCACCGCCCGGGACTGGGAGGACCTGGCGATCGGACCCGGCCCGGTCGCGGGGACCCCGTACCTGTACCTCGGCGACATCGGCGACAACTCGCTGGCCCGGACCTCGATCGTGATCCACCGGATCGCCGAGCCCGCGGTGTCCGCGGCCACCACCGGCACGTCGGTGACCCTCGGCGGGGTCGAGACTCTCACGCTGCGGTACCCGGACGGCCCCCGCAACGCGGAGGCGCTGCTCGTCGACCCGACCTCGGGCACCCTGGTGCTGGTGACCAAGACCTCCTCGGGCGCTGCGGAGGTCTACACCGCACCGGGGGGGCTCGTCGCCGGGTCGACCGCCACGCTGACCCGGGTGTCGTCGTTCTCGCCCGGGGT
>CAIUKV010000119.1 GCA_903899845.1 uncultured Actinomycetes bacterium | reverse complement strand
GTCGTGGTCCGGGCCGTGGGCGACCGTGACCCCGCCAGCGGCGCCCCGGAGCCGGTCGCCGGCGCCCGGGTCGGCGTCGTCACCGGCGATCCCGGCGATCCCGACGCCCCGGCCGGGGCGTGCACCACCGGCGCCGACGGCACCTGCACCGTCGCCGGCCTCGTCCCCGGCCCGTACCGGGTCGTCCCGATCGACGATCCACCCGGGTCGGCCCTCCGCCGGATCGCCACCATCGAGCCGGCCGGGGCGGGCCCGGTCCCCTACGGCGTCGCGGTCACGGTCGCCGACGGGACGACGACGGACGCCACGCTCGTCTACGGGCGGGCCAACCCGCCGCTCCCGCCCGGGTGCCGCGCCCGGGTCACCCTCGTCCACGACCTGTCGGGCTCGATCGGCCCCACCGAGGCCGCGGCGATGACCGCCGCCACCCTCGGGTTCGTCGACACGCTCGCAGGCAGCGCGGTCCGGCTCGGGATCGCGAGCTTCGCCACCGCGGCCCCGGCGGCCGGCAACGCCGACCGCGCGCCCACGCCGCTCGCCGACCCGGCCGACGTCGCCGCGGTCCGCGCCGCGGTGGTCGCGCTCGTCCGGCCCGGTGGCACCGACCGGTACACCAACTGGGACGCCGCCCTGCGGGCCGCGGTCGGGCGCGGCGACCTCGTGGTGCTGCTCACCGACGGCAACCCGACCGTGCACGGGGTCCCGGCCGTGTACCCGCCCGTCGTGACCGGGCGCGACCAGATCGAGGCCGCGGTCGCGTCGGCCGGGGCGGTGAAGGCGGCCGGGGCCCGGATCGTGGCCGTCGGCGTCGGGGACCCCGCCCAGCAGTCGACCACGAACCTCGCGCTGGTGAGCGGGCCCGTCGCCGGGGTCGACCACTTCGTCACCACCGCCGCCGGACTGGCCGGGGTGTGGGGAACGCTCGCCGCGGCGATCTGTACGCCCGAGCCCGAGCCCGAGCCCGACCCCGAGCCCGAGCCCGACCCCGACCCGGAGCCCGAGCCGGTCCCCCGCTTCACCGGCTGACCCCGGGCCGCGGCGGCAAGGGAGTCCCGTCGATAGGGTCGGGCCGTGACCGCTGCGCCCGGGCCCGTCGTGGTCGACGGCACCGCCTCCCTCGCCGGGGCCTACTGCGCCCGCCTCCTCGCCGACGCCGGTGCCACCGTCACCCTGGTGGAGCCGGCGACGGGTGCGGCCCTGCGCCGGTACGTCCACGGCGGGCCGCCGGCGCGCGCCGGCCAGGGCGACGGCGTGCGCTTCCGGTCGCTGCGCCACGGGCAGCGTTCGGTGCGCGACGACCCCGGGCGCGTCGCCGCGCTCGTCGAGGCGGCCGACGTGCTCCTCACCGACGGTCCCGGTCCGCTCGGCACGCCCGCCGACCTCGCCGCCGCCGACCCCGGACGCATCGTGGTCGCGATCACGCCCTACGGGCTCGTCGGGCCGTTCGCCGACCGGCCCGCGACCGAGTTCACCGTGCAGGCCGACAGCGGGGCCCTCGGTGTGCGCGGCACCGCCGACCGGCCGCCGATCCAGATGGGCGGGCGCCTGGTGGAGTACGTCGCCGGGGCCTACGGCGCGGCCGCGGCCCTCGCCGCCCGCCGGCGCCAGGTGGCCGACGGCGACGGCGACCTCATCGACGTCGCCTGGTGCGACGTGGCCAACCTCACCGGGACCCTCTTCGCCGACCTCATGCACTCCCTCGCCGGGCGGCCGCCGCTCGACCCCGCCCGCCCGGCCCGCTCGGTGGAGCTGCCCTCGGTCGAGCCCACCCTCGACGGCTGGGTCGGGTTCAACACCAACACCCGCGTGCAGTTCGAGTCGTTCTGCCTGCTGATCGAGCGACCCGACCTCATGACCGACGAGTGGGCGAGCCTGGGCACGCGCCAGGCCCGGGCCGCCGAGTGGACCGCGGCGGTGCGGGCCTGGACGACCCGGCACACCACCGCCGAGGTGGTCGAGCGCGCCGTGCTGCTGCGCGTCCCGGTGGCGCCGGTGTGCGACGGTCCCGGCGTGGTCGACCTCGACCTCGTGACCGCACGCGACCTCCTCGTCGACGTGCCCGGCGGGCCCGGGCGCATGCCCCGGCGGCCCTACCGGATCGACGGGGCGGCGCCCCCACCCCCCGGTCCGGTGCCCGCGGTGGGCGAGCACGACGACGCGACCGTGCCGGCGCGCGCGCCCCGGCCCGCGCCGCGCGGTCGGAACGCCCCGCCCCTCGCCGGGCTGCGGGTCGTCGACCTCACCGCCTGGTGGGCGGGCCCGACCGCCACCCACCTGTTCGCCGCGCTCGGCGCCGAGGTCGTCCACGTCGAGTCGGTCCGACGCATGGACGGGGTCCGCCTCACCGGCGGGATGCTCGCCGGGCGCGACGCCTGGTGGGAGTGCAGCGCGTTCTTCCTCCACGTCAACGCGAACAAGGACGCCGTCACCCTCGACCTCGACCGGCCCGAGGGCCGCGCCCTCGTGCTGCGCCTGATCGAGCAGGCCGACCTCGTGGTCGAGAACTTCACCCCGCGGGTGCTCGAGCAGTTCGACCTCGACTGGCCGGTCGTGCACGCCGTCAATCCGCGTGCCGTGATGGTGCGCATGCCCGCGTTCGGCCTCACCGGTCCGTGGCGCGACCGTCCCGGCTTCGCCCAGACCATGGAGCAGGTCACGGCCATGGCCTGGATGACCGGGCACGCCGACGACCAGCCCCGCATCCCCCGCGGTCCGTGCGACCCCAACGGCGGCGTGCACGCAGCGATCGCCGCGCTCGTGGCGCTCGAGCAGCGTGACCGCACCGGGGTGGGCAGCCTGGTCGAGGCACCCATGGTCGAGGCCGCGCTCGCGGTCGCGGCCGAGCCCGTGCTCGAGTGGACCGCCTCCGGCCGGCGCATCGCCCGCACCGGCAACCGCGGTCCCACCGCCGCGCCCCAGAACCTGTACGCCACCGACGCCCCCGAGGCCTGGCTCGCGCTCGCCTGCGAGACCGACGCGCAGTGGCAGGCGCTCACCGCCGTGATCGGGCGCCCCGACCTCGCCGCCGACCCCGCGCTGGCCGCGGTCACCGGTCGGCGGGCTGCGGCCGACGCGCTCGACGCCGCGATCGGCGCCTGGGCCGCCACCCGTCCGGTCGCCGACGCCGAGGCCGCGCTGGTCGCGGCGGGCGTGCCCGCAGCCCCGGTCCGCGACCCCCGCACCGCGTCGCAGCACCCCCAGCTCGTCGCCCGGGGCTTCTTCGAGTCGGTCCCCCACCCGGTGGCCGGGACCCACCCGGTCCCCACCCTGCCCTGGCGGGCCCGGGGGGTCGACCACTGGATCCGCCGGCCCGCACCCACCCTGGGCGAGCACAACGAGGTCGTCCTCGGCGGCCGCCTGGGTGTGCCGCCCGCCGACCTCGCCGCCTGGGCGGCCGCCGGCCTGATCGGCACCCGGCCCGCCGGCCTCTGAGCGCCCGCTGCCCCGCACCGGGTCCCGCGGGCCCGGCCGGACCCGCCGGGATCAGGCGGGCTCGGGGACGGTCTCGCCGGTGAGCGCCTCGCTCAGGGCCCACAGCCGACGGGCCGCGTCGGGGTCGGTCGCGTAGGGCGCCGCCGGCGCGACCGCGCAGTCCGCGCAGTAGGAGCCGCCGTCGGCGTCGGCGGCCCGCACCGCCGCCCACACCGACGTCGCCGCGCCGACCTCGACCCCGACGGTGACCGGCAGGCCCCCGGGGCCACTCCCGGTGCCGCCGCGCCGCCGGGCCCGCTCCTTGAGGTCCGCGAGGTCCTCGGCGGTGAAGTGCCGGCCGAGGTCGGTGCGCACCATCCCCGGGTGCACCGCGTAGGCGTGCACGCCGAGGGGGCCGTAGCGGCGCTCGAGCTCGACCGCGTGGAGGATGTTGGCGGTCTTCGACTGGCCGTACGCCTCCATCTTCACGAAGTCGCCCCCCGCGAAGTTCGGGTCGTCCCAGCGGATGTCCGACGCCAGGTGGCCCCCCGAGCTCAGGATCACCACGCGGGCCGGGGCGCTCGCGCGCAGGAGCGGCAGCAGCCGGGCCACCAGCACGAAGTGCCCCAGGTGGTTGGTGCCGAGGTGGGTCTCGAAGCCGTCCTCGGTCAGGCCGAAGGGCATCGCCATCACCCCGGCGTTGGCGATCAGCAGGTCGAGCCGGTCGTGCTCGGCCGCGAACCCGTCGGCGAACGCCCGCACGCTCGCGAGCGAGGCGAGCTCGAGCACCCCGTACCCCACGGCGGCGTCGGGCACCGCGGCGCGCAGGTCCTCCACCGCGGCGGCCCCCTTCGCGTCGGAGCGGGCGGTGACGGTCACCGTCGCCCCCGCCGCGAGGAGGGCCCGGGCGGTCTCCTTGCCGATCCCCGTGGTCGCCCCGGTGACCAGCGCGTGCGTACCCGCCAGGTCGGTCCCGGCGAGCACATCGGCCGCGGTCGTGGTGGGGGCGTCGGACACGGGGGACCCCGGTCAGCTCCGGGGGACGTCCTTCCACGGGAGCTGATGGTCGGTGCGGGGCTCACGGGGCAGGCCGAGCGCCCGCTCGGCCAGGTTGTTCTTCTGCACCTCGGTGGTCCCGCCGCCGATCGACACCGAGTAGCGGCCGAGCAGCTCGGCCTGGGTCCACACGGCGATCTCGTCGTCGCCCGCGGTCCCGGCCGCGCCCCGGATCGCCACCGCGAGGTCGCCCGAGCGGACCCGGCTCTCGGTGGTGAAGAGCTTCAGCGCCGACGGGTCCACCGGGGGCGCCTGGCGCTGGCGCACCGCGGTCATGATGCGCTCGGCCATCGCCGCGATGACCCGCTCACGGATGTAGGCGTCGGCGAGGCGCTGGCGGATCGCCGGATCCGCACGGCGGCCGTGGAGCTCGGCGAGGTCGAGCAGCCGGGGGAAGCGACCCCCCACCGCCTTGCTCCCACCGCCGATGAACGCCGACTCGTTCGACAGCACGGTGCGGGCCGGGCCCCAGCCCCCGTCGATCTCGCCGACGACGTTGGCCGCCGGCACCCGCACCTCGTGGAGGAAGACCTCGTTGAACTCGGCGGCGCCGGTGGCCTGGACGAGGGGCCGGGTCTCGATGCCCGGCGTCGCCATGTCGACGAGGAGGAAGGTGATGCCGCGGTGCTTGGGCTGGTCGGGGTCGGTGCGCACCAGGAGCATGCCCCAGTTGCAGAACTGCGCCGCCGAGTTCCAGACCTTCTGCCCGGTGACCACGAACTCGTCGCCGTCG
Organism: uncultured Actinomycetes bacterium; assembly: GCA_903899845.1. Lineage (GTDB taxonomy): Bacteria > Actinomycetota > Acidimicrobiia > IMCC26256 > PALSA-555 > CAIUKV01. The sequence continues at coordinate 7,132 of CAIUKV010000119.1, read as the reverse complement.
CGCACCGCCCGGCAGGCGAGGCCGGCGAGGTCGCTGCCCGCGCCCGGCTCGCTGAACAGCTGGCAGAACGCGTACTCCCCCGACAGCAGGCGGGGCACGTAGTGGGCCCGCTGGGCGTCGGTGGCGTGCTGCATCAGGGTCGGGCCGAGCATGGCGATGGTGCTGCTGATGAAGCCCGAGCCCACGTCGAAGTCCTCGGACTCCTCCTGGAAGATCCGCTCGTGCCACGCCCGGCCGCCCCGGCCGCCCAGCTCGACCGGGTAGGTGAGGCCGGCGAAGCGGTGCGCGAACATCGTCCCCTGCCAGGCCCGGCCGCGGTCGAACGCGGCCCGAGCGGCGTCACGGTCGCGGTGCATCGTGACCGCCCAGGGGCTCGCGGCCTGGCGCGGCCGCGCGTGGGCGGTGAGGAACGCCCGGGCCTCGGCCCGGAACTCGGCCTGCTCGGGCGACTCGCCCGGGCCGAGCTCCGTGGGCTCGGGCGAACCCGCCGGGGCGGGGGTGGTGGTGGCGGTCATTGCTCGGTGCCGTCCGGTCCCGGCCCGCCTACGCGGACGCCCCCGCCCGGGTGATCTTGGTCCCGGGGAGGTCGTCGGTCGCCCGCCACCGCTCGAGGTGGCCCGCGTAGTCGAGCAGGCTCTCCGCGTACACGAGGTTCCGGGCCCGCTTGGCGTCGATCGGGCCCTGCTCGGAGTTGTAGTAGCTCGGCGTGCAGGTCGTGGAGTAGGCGGCGACGCCGGCGGCGGTGCCGTAGAGCACCATCAGCCAGTCGTCCTCGCCCTCGGGGCTGGCCTCGATCGTGGCGATGCCCTCGCGCTCGCAGCGCACGATGAGCTCGGCGACGTGCTCGGCCGACTTCGACAGGAAGTGCACGAAGTTCGTGCCGAAGCCCGCCTGCAGGAAGCTGATGATGCAGAAGTTCGGGAACCCGTCGGCGAGGACCCCGTGGAGGGTCCGGGCCCCCTGGGACCACCGCTCGCTCAGCGCGACGCCGTCACGGCCCACCGGGTCGAAGCCGACCCGGCCCTCGTAGTCGGTGTTGACCTCGAAGCCGGAGGCGAAGATCAGGCAGTCGAGCGGGTACTCGACGCCGTCGACCACGGCCCCGGTCGGGGTGACCGCGTCCACGCCCCGACCGTCGGTGTCGACGAGGTGCACGTTGGGACGGTTGAACGCGGGCAGGTACTCGTCGTGGAAGCAGATCCGCTTGCAGTTCTTGCCGTACCAGGGCTTGAGCTTCGCCGCGGTCTCGGGGTCCTCGACGATCGCGTCGACCCGGTCGCGCAGCTTCTGCATGGTCTCGAAGTCGCTGCGCTCGAGCGCGGCCGCGACCTCGGGGTCCTCGGGTGCCTGCTGGGTGTTGACCCACATCACCTCGGTCCAGCCGTCACCCACGAGGTTCCGCTCCGGCTGCCTCCCGGTCACCGCGTTGGTGAAGTTCTCGATCCGCTCGGCCTGCCACCCCGGCGGCTGGCTCCGGAACCACGCCTCGTCGGTCGGCCCGTTGTTGCGCTCGCCCACCGCGCTCGGGGTGCGCTGGAACACGTAGAGCTCCTTGGCCGCCCGGGCCAGCCGCGGCACCGCCTGCACCGCGGTGGCCCCGGTGCCCACGATGCCGACCCGCTTGTCGGCGAGCTTGTCCATCGGCTCGGTCGGGCTGCCGCCGGTGTAGGCGTAGTCCCAGTGGCTGGTGTGGAACATCCGGCCCCCGAAGCCGCGGATCCCGGGGATGCCCGGCAGCTTCGGCTTGTGCAGGATGCCCCCGGCGACCACCACGAACCTGCTCGCCAGCCGGTCGCCCCGCGACGTCGTGACGATCCACCGCTCGGTGCCCGCGTCCCACTCGGCCCCGGTGATCACGGTCTGGAACAGGGCGTGGGGGTAGAGGTCGAACGTGCGCCCGAGCAGCTGGCAGTACCCGAAGATCTCGGGGGCGCTCGCGTACTTCTCGGTGGGCATGTAGCCCGTCTCCTCGAGCAGCGGCAGGTAGGTGTACGACTCCACGTCGCACATGCAGCCCGGGTAGCGGTTCCAGTACCAGGTGCCGCCGAAGTCGCCCGCCTTCTCGACCAGCCGGAAGTCGCGCATCCCCAGCTTGGTGAGGTTGATCGCGGTGAGCATCCCGGCGAACCCGCCGCCCACGATCACCACCTGGGTCTCCTCGACGATCGGGTCCCGGGTGAACCCGGGCTCGACGAAGGTGTCGACGTCGAGGTCCTCGAAGTCGCCCGCGAGCTCGGCGTACTGCCCGAGCCCCTCCGGGCGCATCCGCTTCTCGCGCTCGATCCGGTAGCGCTCGCGCATCTCCTCGATCGGAAGGTCGCGGTCCCCGTGCTCGGCCATGCCCGTGCTCCTCGGATCGTCCGGCGGCTGGGCCGCATTGTGGCACCCCGTCGCCCCGGGCCGCGCCCGGCCGGCCCGGGACCGCCCCCGGGAGCGCCGGTACGCTGCCGCCATGCCGACCCCGTCACCCCCGCCGGTGCGGGCGCTGGCCGTCCACCTGCCCCAGTTCCACCCCATCCCCGAGAACGACGAGTGGTGGGGCCCCGGGTTCACCGAGTGGCGCAACGTCGTGCGGGCCCGGCCCCTGGCCCGATGGCACCACCAGCCCCACGTCCCGGCCGACCTCGGCTTCTGCGACCTGCGGGTGGCCGAGACCCGCCAGGCCCAGGCCGACCTCGCCCGGGCCCACGGCATCGCCGGCTTCCTCTACTACCACTACTGGTTCTCGGGCCGCCGCCTGCTCCAGCGGCCGGTCGACGAGATCCTCGCGACGGGCGCCCCCGACTTCCCCTTCGCGCTCACCTGGGCCAACGAGCACTGGGCCCGCACCTGGGACGGCGCCGCCGACCGGGTGCTGATGCGCCAGGAGTACTCCGACGCCGACGACCTCGCCCACATCCGCCACCTGCTGCCCGTGTTCGCCGACCCCCGCTACCTGCGCGTCGACGGCCGCCCGCTGTTCTGCGTGTACCACGCCTGCTCGCTCCCCGACCCCCGGCGCACCACCGACCGCTGGCGCGAGGAGGCGGCCCGCGCCGGGATCGGCGACCTCTACCTGTGCCGGATCGAGCACGACGGCGGCGGCGACCCCGGCGCGCTCGGCTTCGACGCGGCCATCGACTTCCAGCCCGACTTCGCCAACCTCGGGCGCCCGATGCGCCGCAGCATCCCCGAGCGGGTCCTGCGCCGCCTGCGCGCCTTGCCCCAGATCTACCGGACCCATCGCGTCTTCGACTACGCCACCGTCGTGGACCGGATGCTCGCGCGGCCGCCGGTCGGGTACACGCGCTTCCCCGGCGTCACGCCGGGCTGGGACAACACGCCGCGCCGGGCCCGCCAGGGCATCATCCTGCGCGACGCCTCACCGGCCGAGTACGAGCGGTGGCTGCGTGCGGTGCTGGCCGACTTCACGCCGCCGGGCCCCGACGAGAACCTCGTCGTGATCAACGCCTGGAACGAGTGGGCCGAGGGCAACCACCTCGAGCCGTGTCAGCGCTGGGGCCGCGCCTACCTCGAGGCGACCGCCCGGGTGCTCCACGAGCGCAACGGCGCGCCGGTCGGCTGACGCCCGCCGTCGCGCGGCCCGGCGCCGGGCTCAGGCCCCGTCGGCCCCGTCGACGACGTCGATGACCACCTTGCCGACGGCCTTCCCGTCACCCACGTGGCGCAGCGCGGCGGCGGTCGCGTCGAGCGGGAACGTCGCCCCCACGTGGGGTCGCGCCCGTCCGTCGGCGAGCCACCCGGTCAGCTCGGCCTCGCCCCGGGCCAGCGCGTCGCGGGCACGGGCCATGAACGAGCCGAACTCGAAGCCGCGGATCTCGATGCCCTTGAGCAGCACCAGGTTCAGGGGGATCCGCGGGATCTCCCCCGCCGCGAAGCCCACCACCACGAAGCGACCGCCGTAGCGCAACGCCCGCAGGGCCGGCTCGGCCAGGCTGCCCCCGACCGGGTCGATCACCACGTCGGCCCCGTCGGGCAACGCGGCCTTCAGCGCGCCGCGCAGGTCGCCGGCCCGGTGGTCGATCAGGTGCGTGGCCCCCATCGACCGGGCCGCCGCGAGCTTCTCGGGCGACGACGCCACCGCGGTGACCGTCGCACCCATGAGCACCGCGAGCTGCACCGCGGCGAGGCCGACCCCACCCCCGGCCCCGAGGACCACGACCTCCTCCCCCGGCGCCACCTGGGCCACCGACCGCAGGGAGTGGTACGCGGTGCGGTGGGCGACGCCGAAGGCGGCGGCGTGCCGGTCGTCGACCCCGGCCGGCGTGCGGGTGCACGCGCCCGCGCCCACCACCACCTGCTCGGCGAACGCGCCGACCATCACGGTGCCGAACACCCGGTCCCCGACGCCGAGCCCGTCGACCCCCGGGCCCAGCGCGGCCACCGTGCCCGCGAACTCGCTCCCGGGCACGAACGGGGCCGGGACCTTGTGCTGGTACTCGTTCGCGCAGAGGAGCACGTCGGGGAAGTTCACCGCCGCCGCGGTCACCGCGACCCGCACCTGGCCGGGGCCAGGCTCGGGCACGGGCCGGTCCTCGACCCGCACCCCCTCGGGCGGGCCGTGCACCGGGCAGACCGCGGCCCGCACGTCAGCCCCGGTAGTCGGTGGTCCCGACCAGGTCGGCCGCGCCCCGCATGAGGTCGAGCACGATCGGGCCGAAGGCCTGCAGCTTCTCGTCGTCCTGGGCGCGCTGGAAGCCCTGCTCGAGCACGATCGCCAGCTTCCACTTGGCCAGGATCACGTAGTAGTCGATGTCGTCGACCTGACGTCCCGACACCGCTGCGTAGTGCTCGAGCATCCGGCTCGCCGACGGCATGCCCCGCATGTTCACGTACCCCGACGTCTCGGCTGCGACGGTGGAGGTGTCCTCGGGCCACGACTGCATGACCCAGCCGAGGTCGAGCTTGGGGTCGCCGACCGTGCCCATCTCCCAGTCGACCAGCGCGGCGAGCCGGGCCGGCGCGCCGTGCTTGTACATCACGTTGGCGAACTGGTAGTCGCCGTGCATGAGGCCGGGGACGTAGTCGATCGGCTTGTGGGTGCTGAGCCAGGCCGACGTCTCGTCGAGCCCGGGCAGCTCCCGGCCCTTGATGCGCTCGAAGAAGCGGGTCCAGCGCTCCACCTGGCGCTCGTGGAAGCCGTCGGGCCGGCCGAGGTCCTGGAGCCCCTTGGCCTGCCAGTCGACCTTCGACAGCAGCGCGATGCCCTCGACCAGCTGGAGGCCGAGGCCGGCACGGGCCTCGAGGTCGGTGTCGAACGGCGCGGGCCACTGCTTGTCGACGAGGCCCATGGGCGACCAGCCGTCGACGAAGCCCATCAAGTAGAAGGCCCGGCCCAGGACCGCCGGGTCCTCGCACACCGCGACCGCCGCGGTGTGGGGCACGTCGGTGCCGTCGAGCGCCTCGATGATGCGCCACTCGCGGATGATGCCGGTGTCACGGTCGGCCGGGGCCGACGCCGGCGGGATGCGGATCACGCAGTCGAGGTCGCCGCGGCGCAGCCGGAAGATCTCGTTCTGGCTGCCCCCCGACAGGAAGTCGGCCGAGAGGGGCTCGCCGGCCCCGGGGAGTCCCTGCGCGTCCATCCACGCGACGAGCCGATCGACGTCGAGCGTCGGGTCCTGGTCCGCCGGCATCAGAGGTTCCCCACTTCCAGCTCCAGGATCTCGGCGAACTTGGCCTTGGCCGCATCGACCTTGCCCGGGATCCACTCGGTCGGCCACATGCCGTCGGTCGCCTTGTAGTTGCGCAGCACCTGCCGGGCGATGGTGACCTTGTGCACCTCGGTCGGGCCGTCGGCCAGGCCCATGACCGCCGCGGAGTGCACCATGCCCATGAACGGCATCTCGTTGCTCACCCCGAGGGCGCCGTGCACCTGCATCGCACGCCAGGCGATGTCGTGGAGCACCGTCGGCATCACCACCTTGGCGGTGGCGATGTCCTTGCGCACCTTCTTGTAGTCGTTGTAGCGGTCGATCTCCCACGCCGTGTAGAGCACGAACAGCCGGAACTGGATCAGCTGCGCGTAGGAGTCGGCGATGTAGCCCTGCACGAACTGCTTGTCGGCGAGCAGCCCACCCGACACCGTGCGGCTGAGCGCCCGCTCGCACATCATGTCGAGCGCCTTCTGCGCCACCGCGATGGTGCGCATGGCGTGGTGGATGCGACCGCCGCCGAGGCGGGTCTGGGCGATCGCGAACGCCTGCCCCTCCCCGCCGAGCAGCGCGTCGGCCGGCACCCGCACCTCGTTGTAGTGGATGAGCGCGTGCGAGCCCTCGTTGAGGGCCTCGCCGTAGAGCCCCACGTTCCGCACGATCTCGATGCCGGGCGTGTCGCTCGGCACCAGGAACATCGACATCCCCTGGTAGGCGCTGACCTCGGGGTCGGTGACGGCCATGACGATGAGGAACGACGAGGTCTTGGCGTTCGACGAGTAGTACTTCCAGCCGTCGATCACCCACTGGTCGCCGTCCTTGTAGGCCCGGCACTTGAACAGCGTGGGGTCGGCCCCGGCGTGCGGCTCGGTCATCGAGTAGGTGGAGAAGCACTCGCCGTTGAGCAGCGGCATGAGGTACCGCTCCTTCTGCTCCTCGGTGCCGTAGTGGGCGATGATCTCGGCGTTGCCGGTGTCGGGGGCCTGGCAGCCGAACACGATCGACGCCCACAGCGAGCGGCCGAGGATCTCGTTGAGCAACGCGAGCTTCAGCTGGCCGAAGCCCTGGCCGCCGAGCTCGGGGCCGAGGTGGGTGGCCCACATGCCCTGGCGGCGGACCTCCTCCTTGAGCGGGTCGATGATCGCCCGGCGCTCGGGGGTGAGGGGGTGGAACTGCAGGTGGGGGAAGGCGAGGTCGAGCGGCTCGCACTCCTCCCGCACGAACCGGTCCACCCAGTCCAGCTTCTCCTGGAACTCGGGATCGGTCTCGAAGTCCCAACCCATGCCTGCGCTCCTCGGTCGGTGGCCGACCCCGGTCCGGGGCCGGCGCGGAGCCCGCATTCTCCCCGGGGTCCCGGCCGAGCGTCCATTCCGGGCCCGGGTCCGGGCCGGGACGTCCCGGACCCCGACCCGCCTACCGGCCCCGGAACACCGGCGGCCGCTTCTCCACGTAGGCCCGGGCCGCCTCGGTGGCGTCGG
>CAIUKV010000118.1 GCA_903899845.1 uncultured Actinomycetes bacterium | reverse complement strand
TTCCCGCCCTCGCCCGACTCGCGGCGCAGGAGCTTGCGGCGCCCACCCCGGTCGAGCTCGGCGAGGATGTCGGGGGCGGCCGCGTTCACGATCTCCTCGGCCTCGTCGAGCAGGGCCGCGATGCTGGCGTCGTCGGCGGTCACGGGCGCGGGCTCCGCCGGGGTGACCGCACTGGCGAGGCTCCCGTACTGCCAGCCGATGTCGATGCGGCGCAGCTCGAAGGCCCCACAGTCCTCGGGGCAGCGCCACGGGGCCTCGGGGGCGAGGTCCAGGCGGCACTTGCGGACCACCTCACCCGATGCGTAGGTCCGGCTGTCGTAGTGGCGGCAGTCGCTGCGCATGGCCATGGCCACATTCTGGCCGATGCGCCCCGGTCCGCGACACCGCCGCACCGGCCCGGCGGGCGGGGTCAGTCCCGGTACTCGTCGAGCCAGTCGGCCGACCGCTCGAGCAGGTACCGGCTCACCGCCAAGCAGCGGTCGAGCAGCTCGCAGGTCACCGCGTCGCCGTCCCGGATGTGCAGGAGCGACAGGTGCCGGCGGGCCACCACCCGCAGGGCCCGTTCGGGCGCCTCGGTCGCCTCGGGGATCGAGTCGATGGCCGAGACCTCGAGCGGCAGGTCGGGGCCGCCGATCCCGGCCAGGTCGGTGGCGAGGACCAGCAGGTCGGGTGGGTGCCGCAGCGGCGGCAGCCCCCAGGTGAACACCAGGGGGAAGAAGAAGCGGTCCGGCGGATCCTCGTCGTCGGCCAGCTCGATCACCGCGTCCTCGAAGCCGAGGAGGACCCGGGGGTCGATCTCGAGCGCGAGGTACAGGTCGACCGGCCCCTCGCAGCCCTCCTCGGGGTGGGCGTCGACCTCCCAGGTCTGGCGCAGGGAGTAGCTCTCGACGAAGTGGCGCTCGTCGTGGACGTGGAAGCCGTGCTCGACCGCGTGGTCCTTGAGATCGGCCACGAATCCGGCGACGTCGATGACCGCCATTCAGGGCCCCTCGTCGGCACCGTCGGCGTCGGGCAGCTCGGCGAACTGCCGGGCGAGGGTGCGGAACGCCCGCCCCCGGTGGGAGATCGCGTGCTTCTCGGTGGCGGTGAGCTCGGCGAACGTGACCCCGGACCCCTCGGCCGGCGCGAAGACCGCGTCGTACCCGAAGCCGCCGTCGCCACGGGCCTCGGTCGTGATGTGACCCTCCACCGCGCCGTAGGCGACGAGCTCGCGTCCGTCGGGCCAACGGGCGATGGCGACGGTGACGAAGCGGGCCCGTCGGTCGTCGGTGGCCACCTCGGCCAGCCGCGTGAGCAGGTGCATGCAGTTGTCGGCGTAGGTGGCGTCGGGGCCGGCGAAGCGGGCCGAGTGCACGCCGGGTGCGCCGCCGAGCGCGTCGACCTCGAGGCCGGTGTCGTCGGCGATCGCGGGCGACCCGGTGGCGGCGACGAGGGCGACCGCCTTGAGTCGCGCGTTGTCCTCGAGGGTGGCCGCGTCCTCGACCACGTCGGGGACGTCGGTCGGCCGCGGGGTGAGCGCGATCCCCACCCCGGCCGCGGCGAGGATCTCGGCGATCTCGGCGGCCTTGTCGGGGTTCGCGGTGGCGAGCACGAAGCGCTCGGGCACCGGGCCCGCCGCGCTCACGCCGACGCCACCGGGCGACGGCTCGGCGGCTCGGCGAGGACCGCCCGCTGGAGGGCGAAGATCTCGCCGATCCCCTGCTCGGCGAGGCCGAGGAGGTCGTCGAGCTCGGAGCGGCTGAACGGCGTGCCCTCGGCGGTGCCCTGCACCTCGACGAAGCGCCCGGACCCGGTCATGACGACGTTCATGTCGACCTCGGCCCGCACGTCCTCGGAGTACTCGAGGTCGAGGTACGCGAGCGCGTCGACGACCCCGACCGAGATCGCCCCGCACTGGTCGGCGACCGGATGGGCGGCGAGGATGCGGGCGTCGACCAGTCGGGTGCAGGCGTCGTGGAGCGCGACGTACCCGCCGCAGATCGCGGCGGTGCGGGTGCCGCCGTCGGCCTGGAGGACGTCGCAGTCGATGGTGATCTGCACCTCGCCCATGGTCTCGAGGTCGGTCACCGCTCGCAGCGACCGACCGATGAGGCGCTGGATCTCCTGGGTCCGCCCCGACGGGCGGCCCTTCTGGGCCTCGCGGGCGACCCGCTCGGCGGTCGACCCCGGCAGCATGGAGTACTCGGCGGTCACCCAGCCCCGGCCCGACCCCCGCATCCACGGCGGCACCCGGGTCTCGACCGATGCGGTGCACAGCACCCAGGTCCGGCCGAACTCCACCAGCACCGAGCCGGCGGCGAACTCCGTGTAGTCGCGGGTGAAGGCGATGGGCCGCAGGTCGCCCGGCTCCCGTCCGTCTCGTCGCATGGTTCCTGTCTACACCCGCCGGGTCGCGCCCGGCGTAGCCAGGGCGACCGGGGCGCCGAAGGCCTCCGACCCTTGCGCGACGGCCGCCGCCGGGTCGGTCCCGGGCCACCGGTGCGTGAGGACGAGCGCGTGGGCGCCGGCCACCCGGGCCGCCCGACCCGCCTCGGTCGCGGTGAGGTGATGGGGCGAGCGCCGGACCGGGCCACCGGCGGCGCTCCCGGGCCCGGCGGGGCTCGTCGGCCCGTCCAGGTACGAGGCCTCGGACAGCACGAGGTCGGCCCCGGCCCCGAACGCGTCGACCGACCACGCCGGTCCGGTGTCGGCCGTGTACACGAGGCGCCGACCGGCGGCGGTGGCCTCGACCGCGAAGGTCGGCGGCGGGTGGTCGGTGCGCGAGAAGCGCAGCGCGATCCCACCGGTCCCGCCGGTCCCG
>CAIUKV010000117.1 GCA_903899845.1 uncultured Actinomycetes bacterium | reverse complement strand
GCGCCGCGCGCGCGGCGACCGTCGCGTCGACGTCCACCCCACCGCCCGGGTCGACCACGACGCCGTAGGCGGTCCGGGCCTCGTCGGGCCCGAACCGGCCCGCCCGCAGGTCGTGGGCGACTGCGTCGGGGTCGCGGTCGAGCGGGTCCCCGAAGCCCCCCGCGCAGGGCAGGCGGATCTCGTAGCGGTCACCGGCCTCGAGCCGCGCGCCCGAGGTGTGCACCGGCAGGACCTCGGTGGTGCCGTCGGCCCGACGCACGACCATCTCGGCGGTGGCGCCGGGGGCCCCGCCGGCCAGGCCCTGGAGCGGGAGCCAGCGGCGCATCCCGAAGAGCGTGCCGTGCATCGTGTCGACGCCGTGGGGGGCGAACGAGAAGTGGTTGCCCGCGCCGGCCCGGTGCGCCCCGGCGCCGTCGGTCCCGGTGCGCCGACGGCGCTCGTGGACGAGGATGGGGAACCACGCCTCGAGCACCTCGACGTCGACGAAGCTCCCGTGGCTGCGCACGCCCCGGGCGAAGATCCCGAGGTCGAGCCCGTCGCGCCCCGCCCCGGGCGGGGCGCCGACCCAGTTGCCGTCGAAGGGGATGAACGCGTCGGTGGCGCCGTCGGGACCGGTCCACGACCAGACCTGGTTGCCGATCCCCGAGTCGCCCCCGGTGCCGCTCACGTAGGCCCGGGCCGGGGCGTCGGGTGACGCGGCCAGCGCCAGGGCCAGGGTCGTGAGCGCGACCGTGGCCGCGTTGAGGCCCACGTGCATGTGGGCCGCGCCGATCGGCGCGGGCGGGGCGGCGTCCACGATCGACCGCTCCGGGCACCGGACCTCGAACACCGCGAGCATCCCGTCGTTGTAGGGGAGGTCGCTGGCCATCAGCAGCCACATCATCACGCCGAGCTCGCTGGCGACGATGTACGGCTTCGAGTTGAAGAAGTGGTCGGTCTGGGGCGCGGCACCGGCGAAGTCGAACACCATGCGGTCCCCGGCCACGGTCAGCGTGCACGGGACCTCGTAGAACGTCTCGCCGAACTCGGTCCACGACGTCCAGCGGTAGGTCCCGTCGGCGATCCCGGCGATGCGCCGCCGCATCTCGGCCTCGGTGAGGTCGCGGATCGCCCCGAGGCTCGCGGTGAACCGGTCGACGCCGACCTCGTCGACCAGCGCGGCGAGGTGGGCATCGGCGAAGTGCGCACCGGCGACGAGCCCCCGCAGGTCCATCTCCACGAGCTGGGCCATGCGGAGGTTGGTGCGGAAGATGTCCCAGACCTCGGTGACCTCGACGCCCTCGCGGAAGAGGCGCACCGCCGGGACCCGCAGCGCCTCTTGGTAGCACTCGGTGGCCGCCGGCGCGAAGGACCCGACGACCATGCCGCCCATGTCCATCATGTGGGCCGAGACGCCGACCCAGCCGATGCGCCGGTCCCCCGCGAAGATCGGGCGCTGGATCATCACGTCCTGGGGGTGCAGCCCACCGCCCTGGTGCGGGTCGTTGGCGATGAAGACGTCACCGGGGTGGATCGTGTCGCCGTGGCGGGCGATCGTCGCGCGCACCGAGTACGACGCCGCCGCGAAGTGGTAGAGCACGGTGCCGGCGCCGACCACGAGGTTGCCGTCGGCGTCCATGAGCGTGACCGAGTAGTCCTTCGACTCGGTCACCGCGGGCGACACCGCGGTGTGCTCGATCGCGAGGGCCGCCTGCTCGGCCACGGACTCCAGCCGGGCCCGCAGCACCTCGAGCGCGATCGGGTCGGACACGCTCACGTCGCCTCCTCGGGAGTCAGGTCCACGACCAGGCCGCCGTGGGCGTCGACGTGGGCCTCGGCTCCGGCCGGCACCCAGACGGTCGTGTCGGCGCCGTCCACCAGCGCGGGCCCGGTGATCCGGTGCCCGGCCGTCAGTGCCCCGCCGTCGTGCACGGGCACGTCCCGGTGCGCGCCGGACGCCCGACCCGTGCGCACGGTGCGGATGCCCGCCACCGGGGCGGCGCCCCCGGGTCCGGGGGCCCGCTCGGGGAGCGGCGCCCGCACGGTCGAGCCGGTGCCGACGGCGCGCACCGCGACCACCTCCACCGGCACGTCGAGGGTGATCGCGCCCCGGCCGTAGCGGCGGGCGTACTCGTCGTGGAACGACGCCACCAGCGCGTCGGGCCCGGTGACCCCCGGCGCGTACGGGATCCGCAGCTCGAAGCTCTGACGCAGGAAGCGGAGGTCGGCCTCGAACGACACCTCCGCCGCGTCGGCGGCCACACCGTCACGGGTCAGCTCGTCGCGCATGGCCACGCCCAGCTCCGCTGCGGCCCGCTCGAGCACCGTCGGATCCCCCGGCAGCCGATGGGGCACCGACCGGATCCGCTCGCGCCGGATGTCGGTCGCCGCGGCGCCGAACGCCGACAGCACCGAGGCCAGCTCCGGGACGAGCACCCGGGGCGCCCGGACCGCGACGGCGATGTCGGGGGTGAACAACGCGCCGCTCCCCCCGAAGCTGCACAGGGCCTGCGCGCGCGGGTCGAGGCCGAGCGCGGCGATCCGGGCCCGGGTGGCCTTGACCATCCCGGCCATCGCGATCTCGCGGATCCCCCAGGCGGTCTCGGCGGCGTCGAGGCCGATCGGCGCGCCGAGCGCCGCGCACGCCGCGTGGGCGGCAGCCGCGTCGAGGACGTGGTCGCCCCCGAGGAACCGGTCGGGGGCGAGATACCCGAGGACGACGAGGGCGTCGGTCACGGTCGCACCGGTCCCACCCCGCCCGTAGCAGGCGGGCCCGGGCTCCGACCCGGCGGACCGGGGCCCGACCCGCAGCATCCCGCGCGCGTCGATCCAGCCGAGCGACCCACCGCCCGCCCCGATGGACTCCACGTCGACGTGCGACAGCGCCGTCCAGACCCCCATGACCTCGCCCCGGGTCCGGCGCGCCGGCGCACCCCCGGTCACCACCGACACGTCGAACGAGGTGCCGCCCATGTCGCAGGTGACGACGGCATCGGTGCCCGCGGCCGCGGCGACCCGCACCGCGGCGGCGACGCCCGCGGCCGGGCCCGACACCGCCAGGCCGAGCGGTGCCCGGGCCGCCTCGGCCGGGGTGATCGAGCCGCCGCTCGAGTGCACGAGCAACAGGGGCACGCGCAGGCCGAGCGCGCGCAGCCGCGCCTCGAGGTCGGTGATCCCGGTGATCGCTCCCGACACGTAGGCATTGAGCACCGCGTGGGTGGTGCGCTCGTACTCGCGGGCCGCCGGGTGCAGCGCGGCGCCCGCGAACACCGGGAGATCGGGGAACTCCCGGGCGGCGATCTCGGTCGCGGCCCGCTCGTGCGCCGGTTCGAGGAACGACCACAGGAACGACACCGCCAGGGCGTCGACCTGCTGCGCGTCGACGAGGTGGTGGACGGCGGCGGCGACCGCCGCGGGGTCCAGCGGTCGCAGCACCGCGCCGGTGCGGTCGATCCGCTCGGCGACGCCCACCACCGCCGCCGGGTCGACCACCTGGGCCGGTCGGACGAGCCAGCCGTCGGCGTCGGGGACCCGGGCCCCCCGGGCGAAGTCGAGCATCTGCTCGAAGCCGGCGGTGGTGAGGAGGCCGACCCGCCGCCCGGTGCCCGAGGCGAGCACGTTGGTCACCGCCGTGGTGCCGAGGCCGAAGCGCTCGACCTCGGCCAGGGTCGGGGCGAGCTCGGCACCGCGGCGCCGGGCCGCGAGCGCCGCGGCGGCCAGGACGCCGTCGCCGAGGTCGGCCGGGGTGGTGGGCGACTTGGCCCGCCACGAGGTGGCGCCGTCGCTGAGCACGCAGTCGGTGAAGGTCCCCCCGACGTCGATCCCGATGCACAGCCCCACGGGTGCAGTCTGCCCCCATCAGGGCCCGGGCGCGCCAGGGCCCGGGCGCGCCAGAGCCCGGCCGGGGGATGGCCGGGCTCTGGGGTGGACGACCGTCGGGCGGGAGGGGGAGCCCGCCGCGGTGTCACAGGGTGGGATCAGGTGCCGCCCGTCAGGCGGCGGCCCGCTCCTCGACCTCGTTGTGGACCCGGAGGGCCTCGAGGGTGCGCTCCCAGTCGAGCTGGCGAACGATCCAGGCGAGGGCCCGCTGGCGCTCGATGGCTGCGGTGGTGCCCATGGTGGCTCCTTGTGCGTGGTGCGCCCGGGAGGGGCGGCGGCTCTGTTGCATCGGTGATAAGAGTAATTGCTCACAGAGTCATTCCACCAGCACATTTGCTGTGACAGTCGTCACAGCGAGAGCGTGCACGCATAGACTCCGGCCCCAAGAGACCCCAGGCATTCCCAGGAGCCCCGTCACCGTGGATCGTCAACCGCCCGAGGATGCCCCCGGGTCAGCACCCCCGCCCGCCCCCGCGCCCGCAACTCCGCCCGCCCCCGAGCCCGGGGCGCCCCGGCGCTGGCGGATCGACGATCTCGCCCGCGAGACCGGGTGCACGGTCGACACGATCCGCTACTACCAGCGCGTGGGGCTGCTCCCCCCGGCCGAGCGCGACGGCCGCCACCGGATCTACGGCCCCGAGCACGTCGAGCGGCTGGAG
>CAIUKV010000116.1 GCA_903899845.1 uncultured Actinomycetes bacterium | reverse complement strand
GAGACCGGCGGCGGCGAGCGCAGCGGCGTCGCGGTCGGCGTCGCCCACGTAGCAGGCCTCGGCGGGGGTCACGCCGTGACGTCCGCACACGGCGTGCAGCCCGGCCAGCTTGTCCTTGACCCCCCAGGTCGCGTCGGCGACGGCGAAGCGCTCGCCCACCCGGCGCGACGCCGGGGTGTCCTCGCCGCTGAGGATCGCCACGGGCAGGCCCCGGCGGCACCAGCGGGCCACGGCGTCGAGGTCGTGGAAGTGGACGCTGCGGACCTCGTCGCCCGACGCGGTCAGGAGGACGGTCCCGTCGGTGCACACGCCGTCGACGTCGAGGACGAGGAGCCGGATCGTGCCGGCGGGCCCGGTCACACCGAGTGCCGGGACGCACCCGGCCCGAAGACGTCCTGACCCGCCTCGAGGCGGAGGAGCGCGTCCTCCACCGGCGCGACGTCCTCCGGGTAGTCGAGGTCGAAGAGCTGCGTGTCCACGACGAACGGCACCACGGTCTCGCCCCACATCGAGTCCTGCTCGAGGACCGCGCGCGGTCGGAACACGTCGACGTAGCCGTTCTGCCAGTAGACGGCCGGGAGGAGCTGGCGAGGTCGGGACTGGCAGTCGCGCATCCCGGGCACCTCGAGCAGCGGCGTCATCGTGTCGTCGTCGCGCAGCCGCCACATCTTGTAGGGCGTCTGGTGCGCCACCGAGACCGATCGCAACGCGTCGGCGTCGGGGCGGGCGGTGAGGCGGTCGACGGCGGCGTCGATGTCGGCGACCCGGCGGACGGGACCGGTCGGGCGCAGGTGCACGACCAGATCCGGTCGGTATCCCTCGTGCTCGGCCAGGAAGGTCAAGGCGTGGCGCATGACGTCGATGTCGGGGGCGAGGTCACCGGCGAACTCCGGCGGCCGACGGAACGGCACCTCCGCACCCCACGCCTGCGCCACCTCGGCGATCTCGTCGTCGTCGGTGCTCACCACGACCCGGGTGATCCGCTGGGACGCGCGGGCGTGGCCGATCGACCACGCGATCACCGGGCGACCGGCGAGCGGGATCACGTTCTTGCGGGGGATCCCCTTCGACCCGCCCCGCGCCGGGATGAGGGCCAGCACCTCGCCGACGGCGCTCATGCGGAGGCGGCACGACGCGTGTCGACGCGCCGCAGCTTCTCCTTGATCGGGATCTCGCTGTCGTACACGACCTTGACGCCGTCGCCCAGCGCGGTCTCGACCGCCCGGACGTCCTTGACCAGCCGGGCGAACCCGGCCGGCTCGACCGACGCCGCCTGGTCGGAGCCCCACATGGCCCGGTCGAGGGTGATGTGGCGCTCGATCATGCAGGCACCGAGCGCGACGGCGGCGACCGACGCGGCGAGGCCGACCTCGTGCCCCGAGTAGCCGACGGGCACGCCGTAGCGCTCCTGGAGCGTCACGATCGCCCGGAGGTTCAGCTCCTCGGGCTGGGACGGATAGGTGCTCGTGGCGTGCATCAGCACCAGATCGTCAGTGCCGAGCACCTCGACGGCGTGATCGATCTCGTCGAGGTCGCTCATGCCGGTGGAGAGGATGATCGGACGCCCGTACTTCCGGTGGTGACGCAGGAGCGCGTCGTCGGTGAGCGACGCCGAGGCGATCTTGTAGCACGGGGGGTCGAACTGCTCCATGAAGTCGACCGACCCCTCGTCCCAGCACGAGGCGAACCACCACGAGTCGAGCATGCGGCAGTACTCGTCGATCGCCTCGAACTCCGGACCACCGAACTCCAGTCCGCGCTTGAGGTCGCCGTTGGTCGCACCGAACGGGCTCTCCCGCGGACGCGCGAGCTCGTCGGCCGAGTAGACGACGTCGACCGTCCGCTTCTGGAACTTGACGGCGTCGCACCCGGCGGTGACCGACGCGGCCACCAGCTTGCGGGCCAGCCCCAGGTCGCCGTTGTGGTTGATGCCGATCTCGGCGATCACCACGCACGGGGCGCCGCCGCCCACCGCACGCCCGGCGATCTCCACCTGCTCGACCCGCTTGCCCATCGGTCCTCCCCGGCCGGTCACCGGCCCCCGGCCGGCGGCCCTCCACCGGATTCAGAGATGTTACGGCGCCGGGGCGACGGGCCCCGGGCCGACCGGGGTCCGGGCTGCGGTGACGGGGTCCCCGGCCGAGCCGGCGCCGACGCCGTCGGGGTCGGGTCCGGGCCGGATCTCCCACGTCCAGGGGACGGCGACGAGCCCGTGGTTGGTGGCCTCGTAGCGATACCCGGTGCCGAGCACGTCGGCGGGCTCGACCGAGAACGACGCCGCCTCGCGGACGTGGTCGAGGCTGCGACCCCGCACGCCGACGACGGCCACGTGCACCGAGTACTCGCCCGGGGTGAGGGGCAACGGACCCGTCACGACCGCCACCGTCTCACGGGGGCGGCGGGGGCCGGCCGCCTCGAGCGCGACCATGCCTGAGGTGAGCACGATGACCGGTTGATCGGTGCTCGACACGATCGTCATGACGAGGTGGCTGCCGGTCGGCACGTCGGCGAAGCCCTCGACGTCGAGGTCCACGTGGAGTCGCTGGCCCATGCGCACCACGTTGGCGGGCTCGCCGCCGTCGGGACGCAGCGAGATCCGGTGGAACAGGTGCTGGAGACCGCTCCCGCTGCGGTCGGCACCGGCGAGATCGAAGACTCCCTTGACGTCGGTCCGCAGCCCGGCCGGGAAGAGCTGGCTGTACCGGGCGATGGCGTCACCGGTCGGACCGTCGAAGACCAGTTGCCCACGGTCGAGCAGCAGCGAGCGCTCGCAGAGATTCTCCAGCGTCACGAGGTTGTGACTGACGTAGAGGACGGTCCGTCCCTCGTGGCTCGCCACCGACTGCATCTTGGTCATGCACTTGCGCTGGAACCCGGCGTCGCCCACCGACAGGACCTCGTCGACGATCAGGACGTCGGGGTCGAGGTGGGCGGCCACCGCGAACGCGAGGCGCACCCGCATCCCGCTGCTGTAGCGCTTCACCGGGGTGTCGAGGAAGTTGTCGACCTCGGAGAACGCGACGATCTCGTCGAGGCGGCGGGTCACCTCGGCCGGAGGCATCCCGAGGACCGCGCCGTTGAGATAGACGTTCTCGATCCCGGTGAGCTCGGGGTGGAACCCGGTGCCGACCTCGAGCAGGGAGCCGACGCTCCCGACCAGGTCGATGTACCCGTCGCTGGGCGGCGTGATCCGGCTGAGGATCTTGAGCAGCGTGCTCTTGCCCGCGCCGTTGCGGCCGATGACGCCCACCGCTTCGCCGCGCTGCACGTCGAAGCTCACGTCGTCGAGGGCCACGAGGGTCCGGCGGGGCTCGGCCCGGCCCCGGACCGGGTGGCGGAGCCGACGCTCCAGGATCTTGAGGAGGGATTCCCGGCGGCCGCTGAGCCCGAGTTCGTAGACCTTCGACAGGCCGCGGGCCTCCACGACGGGCCCCGGGGTCATCGATCCGACCGCTCAGATGACATCGGCGAAGCCCGGCTCCCGTCGGGTGAAGACGACCACCCCGACCAGGAGGGCGGCGACGGTGAAGACCACCGTGTACGCGATCGCCCACGTCGGCGGCAGGTAGCCCGTGTCGAGCACGGCCCAGCGCGTGCCCTCCACCACGGTGGCGATCGGGTTGAGGAGGTAGAGATTGCGCAGGTTGGCCGGCACCGCCTCCAGGCTGTAGGCCACGGGGCTCAGGTACAGCAGCATCGAGATGAGCACCGGCGTCGCGTAGCCGATGTCGCGGTAGGCGACGGCCAGGGACGCCAGGATCAGCCCGAAGCCGAGGCCGATCACCATGG
>CAIUKV010000115.1 GCA_903899845.1 uncultured Actinomycetes bacterium | reverse complement strand
GCGCTCACCCGGGAGGTGGCGTCTCCGGGCAGGTCGTCGTGGCGGGCGCCGTACTCGGCGAGGTGCGCCTTCACCCACCGGTTCAGCGCGGCGCGGGCCACCTCCTCGCCGCCGGGCGCAAGGTCGGGCGACGGGTCCCCGGCGACCAGGTCGGCCAGGGCCGGGGCCGCATCGCCGGCGACGTCGGGGACGGTGATGGTCCGGGGCGGCGCCAGGACCGGTCGGCGGGGGACCTCGAGCCACCGCCGGTAGTAGGGCGTGAACACCTGGAACGGCCCACCTCCGGTCGGGGTGCAGGTGCCGGGTGGGACCACGGTGGTCCCGGCGTGGGTCATGACCTGGATGCCGGATCCGGCGGCGGCGACCAGCGTGTCGGTGCGCCGACGGGCGAACGGCGTGACGTCGTCGCTCAGGTGGATCGTGTCCGCCCCCACCGCGCGGGCCACGTCGAGCACCTCGTGGACCCAGTCCCCCCGCCGGAGCACCAGCCGCCCGCCCCGGTCGGCGAGGGCGGTGTCGAGCGCGCCGAGCGCGTCGAGGAGGTACCGGACCCGGTTCGGGCGGGCGAAGCGACGGCCGAGGATGGCGTCGTCGAACACGAAGAGGGGGACGACGCCGTCGGCGGCGGCCCCGGCCGTGAGCGCCGGGTGGTCGTGCACCCGCAGGTCCCGGGTGAAGACGACGACGGCGGGCACGTTCCCGGGAACCGGGGGTGGCGCGGTGGCATTCCCCGGTGGGACGGGGTCAGGCCGACGCGGCATCGGCGAGCAGGCTCCAGGTGCGGTCGGCGACCCGGGCGAGCATCAGGAGCTGGGCCCGCTCCCGGCGCCGGAACACGTGGCCGTGCCGCCCGACGAGCACGACGGCGTCGTGGGTGGGGAGCCGGGCCACGGCGAGGTCCTCGGGTCCGGCCATGCCGTCGCTCACGAGGGGGGACGCAGCGAGCCCGGCGGCCAGGGCCTGGAGGTTGGCCGGGTCGGGTGGCGCGCCGGTCGCCGCGAGGACCTCGGCGGGGCCGAGCAGGGCGCCCCAGTCGGCGAGGAACTCCCGCTGCACGTGGTGCACGAGCCGGGCCCACAGGTCGGCCACCGACGCGGTCTCGCACAGTGCCGCGGCCGACTCCAGCGCGTCGAGCCGGGGATCGGGGAAGATGCCCACCCGACGCAGCTCCTCCACCGAGGCGCCGTCGACCTGCTCCACCTCGCGCACGAGGAGGTCGAGCCGGCCGTCGTCGGGGACGATGACCGCGAACTCGTCGACCGCCACCCGCTCGCCGCGCTCCACGACGTCGACGCCCACGATGTCGCCGCCGACCGCACCGATGCGCGAGGCGACGAGGCCGAGCGCGCCGGGGCGGTCGGGCAGCCACACCCGGATCAGCACGTTCACCCGCCCGTCCCCGGTCGGTTCGTCGGACGGCGGGGCTACGGCAGGGTCGGGCATCCCCGGAGCCTAGGCACGGGTGGTTTCCGGTGCGTGAACGGCACGGGTCGGGATCGTCACGGCGCCGGGCCCGGTCGGGAGCGCAGGCGGCTGCGTAGGCTGCGCCCGTGACCGAGCGGATCGGCGTCCTGGGCGGCACCTTCGACCCCGTGCACCACGGCCACGTGGCCACCGCCGTCGACGTCCGTCATGCCCTCGGCCTCGACCGGGTCCTGCTCGTGGTCGCGGGAGATCCGTGGCAGAAGCGGGGTCGGGTCGTCGCCTCCGCCGAGGACCGGCTCGCGCTCGTCCGGTGCGCGGTCGAGGGCGTCGACGGGGTGGAGGCGAGCGCGGTCGAGGTGGAGCGCGCGGGTCCCTCGGTGACCGCCGACACCCTGGAGGCCCTCGGTGGTCCCGATCGGGAGCTGTTCCTCGTGCTCGGGGCCGATGCCGTGGCCAACATGGGGACGTGGCGGCGGCTCGAGGACACCAAGGCGCTCGCGACCGTGGTGGTGGTCGAGCGGGCCGGCGATCTCGACGTCGATCCGCCGGGCGACGGCTGGCGCGCGGTGCACGTCCGGGTGCCCCGGCTCGACGTGTCGTCGACCGACCTCCGGGCCCGGCTGGCCGCGGGACGGCCGATCGACGGACTGGTGCCGCCGGGTGTGATCGCGATGATCCGGTCCCGACACCTCTACACTCCGGCCCGATGACTCCCGGTCCCGCCGCGTGACCCAGGCCGACCCGGACGCCCTCGACGCGCGTCGTCGGGCTGCGATCGCCGCCGAGGCCGCGCTCGACAAGAAGGCCGAGGACGTGGTCGTCCTCGAGGTCGGACCCGTCCTGGGCATCGCCGAGTTCTTCGTGCTGGCCTCGGCGGGCAACGTCCGCCAGGTCCGCACGGTCGTCGAGGCGGTGGAGGCGGGCCTGGCCGTCGCCGACGCCAGCAAGCCCCGGTCGGTCGAGGGGCTCGGCGACGCCTCGTGGGTCCTCATGGACTACGGCGACGTGGTCGTGCACGTCTTCCTCACCGAGACCCGGGCGTTCTACGACCTCGACCGGCTCTGGGCCGACGTGCCCCGGACCGTGGTGGAGCCGCCGACCGGGGCTCAGGCGCCGTCGGCGACGTAGGGCCGCATCGGCACGCCCCGGTCCAGGAGCGCGTCCTTGAGTTCGCGTACCCCGAGGTTGCGGGCGAACCGGGGTGAGTAGAGGATCGAGCTGATGATCGCCGCCTGCGCGCCGCCGGCGGTGAGCCCGTCGGCGATGTGGGCGACGGTGCCCGCACCACCGCTCGCGATGACCGGCACGTTCACTGCGTCGGCGACCGCCCGGGTGACGTCGAGGTCGTAGCCCGTGGCGGTGCCGTCACGGTCGATGGAGTTGACCACGATCTCGCCCGCGCCGAGGTCCTCGGCCCGGCGCACCCAGTCGAGCGCGTCGAGGCCGGTGGCCAGGCGGGCTCCGTCGATGAACACCTCGTAGCCCGACGGCAGCCCGGGCCGCACCCCCTGGTGCTTGACCTGGGTGGACAGGACCACGCACTGACGTCCGAAGGCCTCGGCCCCTTGGCGGATCAGGTCGGGATCGCGCACGGCCATGGAGTCGATGCTGATCTTCTCGGCCCCGGCCTTGAGGACCTCGTACATGTCGTCGAGGGTGCGGATGCCGCCGCCGACGGTGAAGGGCACGAACACGTGGTGGGCCACGGCCCGCACGGTGTCGAGGTCGATCTTGCGCTTCTCGGCGCTCGCAGTGATGTCGTAGAAGACGATCTCGTCGATCTGGTCCTCGTAGAGGCGCTGCGCGAGGTCGGCGGCGGGCGCGACGTCGATGTTGTCCTGGAACTGCTGGGCCTTGGTGACCCGGCCGTTCACGACGTCGAAGCAGGCGATGAGGCGCTTGGTCAGCACGTGCCGTCCCAGTGGGCGAAGCGCTCGAGCAGGGCCAGGCCCACCGGCCCGCTCTTCTCGGCGTGGAACTGGGTCGCCACGATGTTGGCCCGCCCGATCACCGACGCGAAGTCGCTGCCGTACTCCGTGACGCCCAGCGTGTCGGCCGGGTCGGTCGGCTCGGCGAAGTAGGAGTTGACGAAGTAGCAGTAGGCGTCGCGGCCGAGTCCGTCGGTCACGGGGTGGGGACGGGTCGGCCGGACGGCGTTCCAGCCGATCTGGGGCACGCGCAGACCGTCGGGGAAGCGCCGGACCCGCCCCGGCACCCAGCCCAGGCCCGCGACGTCGCCCTCCTCGGAGTGGTCGAGCAGCACCTGGAGGCCGATGCAGATCCCCAGGAAGGGGATTCCGTCGTCGAGCACCCGGGCGCGGAGCGGCTCGACCAGCCCCGAGTCCCGGAGCGACGCGAGCGTGGCCCCGGCCGCCCCCACCCCCGGGAGGACGATGCGGTCGACCCCGCCCAGGCCGGCGGGCTCGGCGACCAGGCGGTGCGCGAGGCCGAGGCGCTCGAGCGCGTACCCCACGCTCGGCGCGTTGCCGGCCCGGTAGTCGATGACCGCGATCACGGGGGCAGGGTACCGGTGGCTTCGCCCTCAAGCCTTCGGCGTAGTGAGGGTCAGGACCGGTGCCGGAAACCTCGGTTCGGGGGCGCCGCGCTGCGGGATCTCGACCCATCGGACGACCTCGCCGGACGAGTAGGTCTGCAGCGCCTTGAAGGCGACCGTCCGACCGCGGGCGGGAAGCGGACCGGCCGACACCGTGAACTGCTGGAACTCGCCCGGACGGATGACGCCCCCGCTCCAGACCACGCGGGAGACCACGTCCGAGACCGTCCGGCCGTGGGCCGTGACCGGGGTGTCGAGGGTCGTCCGTTCGATCGTCGTCGTCCAGCCCGGGACCGGTTGGACGCTCACGTAGGTGATGGGTCGATCCGTGGGGAGGATGACCTCGACGCTGACCGTGGAGGCATCCGGTCGCTCGTTGGGGACCGAGAACGACAAGATCGAGAAGGACCCTCGCGGGGCGCGCTCCGGGTGAACGGAGACGTGCGCGCCGGCGGGCACGGAGCCGCCGAGTACGGCGACCGCGATCGAACCTGCGACCAACAGGGAGCGCTTGAGCGGTCCCGGTCGCGTCGGACGTGTCCTCATGATCGTTCCTTTCCGGCGGACCGGCACGGGCCGCCCTGCTTCGGACCGGCTCGTGCGTCCGGTCGCGTCGCAGGGTGGTCGTCCTCCCGCCGGGGAAAGTTCCCGATCCGGGGTCAGATCGCGTCCGCCGCCCGGACCGCCTCGACCAGGGCCTCCCGGGCTCGGGCCACCCGCGAGCGAATGGTGCCCACGGGCACGCCCATCACCACGGCAGCCTCGGCGTACGAACAGCCGACGATCTGGGTGAGCACGAACGCCTCGCGGCGGTCGGTGGGCAACTGGCTGATCAGCGCGTGCAGGTCAGCGGCGGAGCCGTCGGGCCCGCAGCGGGTCGGCTGGGCGTCGAGCCGGGCGCGCAGCCTCCGCCGTCGGGTCCGGGCTCGGACTGCGTCTGCGCAGGCCCGGCGGGCGATCGCCAGCAGCCACGTCCGGGCACCGGCATCGCCGCGGTAGTCGGGCAACGCCCGCCAGGCCCGCACGAAGACGTCCTGGGTGACGTCGTCGGCGTCTTCGGGACCGACGAGGTGGTGGGCCATGCGCCACACTTCCGCCTGGGTCGAGCGGATGAAGGCGCCCAGGGCAAGACGGTCGCCGTCGCGAGCGGCGAGCAGGAGGTGAGTCAACTCGTCCGCCGCGTTTCCGAGCGTTCCCGGCCTCCGTGGCGGTCCTGTGGCTCGACCCATGGCGGCGGGAGGATACTGGGGAACCAACCGGCCCCACGAACGGACCAGGTGGACATGGACTGTCACGACGCCCGATCGGAGATCTCGGCCCGCCTCGACGGTGAGGCCGACCCGGCGGCGGTCGCACCGCTGGATGCCCATCTCGGGGGCTGCGCCGCGTGTCGGGCCCATGCGGCCGCGGTCTCCGCTGCCCACCGCACCGTCCGACTACGGGCCGCCGAACCGGTCCCACCCGACCTCACTGCGGGTGTGCTCGCCGCGATCGGGGCCGTCGATCGTGCACCGCGTGTCGGCGGTCTTCGGATCGGTCTGGTGATCGTGGGCGTGGCGCAGGTTCTCCTCGCAGTGCCCGCGCTCGTGTTCGGTGACGACGCTGGCCTCCCCACCCACACCGCGCGGCACCTGGGTTCCTTTGCGGCCGCGCTGGGCATCGGCTTCCTGGTGGCGGCCTGGCAGCCGCGTCGGGTCGGGGGGATCTTCCCAGTCGTCGCCGTGCTCAGCGCGTGCCTTCTCGCGTCGGCTGCGGTCGACATCGCGACCGGGACCACTGCATTGGAAGCGGAATTGGGAGCCCACGCGCTCGAGGTGGTGGGACTCGGGCTCGTTTGGATGCTGGGGCGGGAGACGGGACAGCTGGCATCGGTGTCCGCGTGGATCGGCGGACGCCTCACCGGCCGCCGGACGGCCCACTCCTGAATCGGTCCACCGGTGGCCGCCGGATGCGCCGGGCGCGCCTGGCCGGCCGCGCGCGCGATCGCTGGGGCTGGATCCGGCCGGCGGGTCAGCGCCGGGCCCGGTGCGCCCGCAGGGCACCCTCGATCGACGCCTGCACGAGGCGGTCGTTGTCCTTCGAGATGAAGCGGTGCACCCGGCGCTCGAGCAGGACCCGCACGAGCGGGTTGAAGACGTGGTACTCCTCGTGGAAGGTCACCCTGGTGGTGCCGTCACCGAGGTCGTCGTAGCGCTGCCAGCCGAGCGCCTTCGACCACAGGGGCTTGCCGATCGCGTCGTAGCGGGCGTACTCGGGGGCCCGGACCTCCGACACCGTCTCCCACGACTGCGCGACGCCTCCGGAGCCCAGGTACCTCGGCACCGCGAACCAGCAGTGCCGCACCAGTCCCTGACCGTCGGCGTCGCCCTCGTGGATGATCTCGATCCGCACACCGCCGTGCTCGATGACCCGGGGTGCGTGGATCGTCCCGGGGGTGGTGATCGGCGGGTGCATCGCCGCCCAGATCTCCTCGCGGGGCGCGTCGATGACGAACGAGTACTCGTGGACCTGCACGGACGGACCCTCCTCGGCGGGGCTGGGTCCCTGCACTGTCGCACAGATCGCGACTGCACCGGCGTGACGCAAGATCCGGGAACGTGGTCGAGATGGTGGTCACTCTCGGCGCACGCGCCATAGGTGATGTCGGCACAGGCCGTGTGCCTTCGCCGCTGACATGCACGGGGCGACGGAGCAGCGGGCGCGCCGCCGGGCGTGGTGCTCCCAGTGGTCGAGGAGTCGGGCTCGCCATTCGAGATACTGATCGCGCTTGTGGGAGGTCGGGAGGTGCTCGTCCATGAACGGGACAATCACGTCGACGAGTGCACGGGTCGACTGGACCACGAACTGGACCTCATCGTCGTAGTGCGGTCTGCGGCGCGGGGTGTGATAGACGGACCCCACGCCAAGCACGATCACGAGCGTTCGGCACAGGTCGGAATCGCCAGCTCCCAGGCCCAGGGAGAAGCGGAACCTTCGGGCTCCGTGGCCGGTGAAGCATCCCTCAGCGGCGACGAAGCCCCCGACGAACGACCCGAAGTCGCTAATAGCCGGTAACACGGTAGTAGTGGCTCCGACAGAGCCCACGACCTCGCACGGGCCGGTCGCAGTCGGCGATCGCGCACCGGCTCGGACCCTTGCCGAAGCGATTCGGGTGCAGGCGTTCGTATTCGTTAAGCGCCGCACGCCAACGATCGAACTGGAGGCGTTTCGCGCACGGCAGGAGGTACTGCTCCATGAACGGGATCGTCGTGGCGCGATGTGCGGAGTGGGACCCGATCGAGAAGACGCTGTTCGGCTGCCAGTGTGCGCTCCTCGGCACCCGTTCGTAGATCGAGCCCCGCCCGAGCATCGTCTGGAGGCACACGAGGACCGGGCGGTCACGCTGCGCGACGGCGACTCGGAAGGTGAACCTCATACGGGGTGACCCGTCGCGCCGGAAACTCCCCGTGCGCGACGCCGCAAAGCATCCTTCCCCGGCGACGAAGCCACCCAGGGCCCAAGGGGAGATTGCCGACTGTGCGGTGGACCCGACGCGACTTGAACGCGCGACCCCCTCCATGCCATGGAGGTGCTCTTCCAGCTGAGCTACGGGCCCGAATGGATGACGGACGATACCAGCGGCGACTCGGGATTCGAAGTTTGCACAGACCGAACACACATTCGAATCGTGCCCGGTGCCTGTGACGGTCATGCGCCGCCGACCGGAGTCGACCGACGCCGACGCACCGGTCGATATGAGTCCGCTCGCTAGCCTCCGTCGGATGAGCAGGTCGTCCGAGCACGGTGGCGGAAGCAGCGACGACCGGCCGCGGTACCGCTACGACGCCGCGCTGGCCACGACCATCGAGGCCCGCTGGCAGGACTACTGGGAGGACCACCACACCTTCTGGGCGCCCAACCCGGTCGGGCCGCTGGCCGAGGGCTGGGCCGAGGCCGCCGGGCGGCCCAAGCTCTACGTGCTCGACATGTTCCCGTACCCGAGCGGGGCGGGGCTCCACGTGGGGCACCCCCTCGGCTACATCGGCACCGACGTCTACGCCCGCTACTGGAGGATGCGGGGCCGCAACGTCCTGCACGCGATGGGCTACGACGCGTTCGGCCTCCCGGCGGAGCAGTACGCCGTGCAGACCGGTCAGCACCCCCGGGTGACGACCGAGGCCAACATCGCCAACATGCGCCGCCAGCTGCGGGCCCTCGGGCTCGGCCACGACCCCCGGCGCGGCGTCGCCACCACCGACGTCCCGTACTACCGCTGGACCCAGTGGATCTTCCTGCAGATCTTCGGCTCCTGGTACGACCCCGACGCCGACCGGGCCCGTCCGGTGACCGATCTCGTCGCCGAGTTCGAGGCGGGGACGCGCGCGCCCGTCGGCCCGGCCAACCCGGACGGCACGCCGTGGGCCGAGCTCGACCCGGTCACCCGTCGCCGGGTCGTCGACGGGTACCGCCTCGCCTACCGCGAGGAGGCCACGGTCAACTGGTGCCCGGCGCTGGGCACCGTCCTCGCCAACGAGGAGGTCACCGCCGAGGGCCGCAGCGAGCGTGGCAACCATCCCGTGTTCCGCCGCCCGCTCACGCAGTGGGTCCTCGCGATCACCGCCTACGCCGACCGCCTCATCGCCGACCTCGACCTGGTCGACTGGCCCGAGCCGATCAAGGTCATGCAGCGCAACTGGATCGGGCGCAGCGTCGGCGCCAACGTCCGGTTCCCGGTTGTCGGGCACGCCGGCCTCGACCTCGAGGTCTTCACCACCCGCCCCGACACGCTGTTCGGCGCGACCTACATGGTGGTGGCGCCCGAGCACCCGATCGTCGACGCGATCGTGCCGCCGGAGTGGCCCGACGCGATCCTCACCGATGCGGTCGCCGACGTCCCGGCGGCGTGGCGGGGGATCTTCGGCACCGACGTGGGGCCCCCCGAGGCCGTGCGGCGCTACCGCGAGTTCGCCGCGGGCAAGAGCGAGCTCGAGCGTCAGGCCGAGGGCCGGGTCAAGACCGGGGTGTTCACCGGTGCGTTCGCCCGGAACCCGACGTCGGGCGATGCGATCCCGATCTTCATCGCCGACTACGTGCTGATGGGCTACGGCACCGGGGCGATCATGGCCGTGCCGGCGCACGACCAGCGCGACTTCGAGTTCGCGCGCGAGTTCGACCTCCCGATCCGGTGCGTGGTCGCGCCCGACGACGACTGGCTCGCCGAGCGCGGCCTCGACCGCGCCGCCCCGGCGGGGGAGTGGCCCGAGGCGTTCGTGGGCGCCGGGGCGGCAGTCGCCTCGGCCAACGTCGGCGTGTCCCTCGACGGCCTCGCGACCGACGACGCCAAGCGGGTGATCGGCGAGTGGCTGGCCCGCGAGGGCCTGGGCACACCGACCGTCACCTACAAGCTGCGCGACTGGCTGTTCTCGCGCCAGCGGTACTGGGGCGAGCCGTTCCCGATCGTCTACGACGACGACGGCCTGCCGGTCGCGCTCCCGGCGGCGATGTTGCCGGTCGAGCTCCCCGAGCTGCACGACTTCGCGCCCCGGGTGCTCGACGAGGACGACCACAGCACCGACCCCGAGCCCCCCCTGGCCCGGGTGGCCGACTGGGTGGAGGTCGAGCTCGACCTGGGCGACGGGCCCCGGCGGTACCGGCGCGAGACCAACACCATGCCGCAGTGGGCGGGGTCGTGTTGGTACTACCTGCGCTACCTCGACCCCACCAACGACGACGCCCTGGTCGACCCGGACGTCGAGCGGTACTGGATGCAGTCGCCCGACCACACCGGTGGGGTCGACCTCTACGTCGGCGGGGTGGAGCACGCCGTGCTGCACCTCCTGTACGCGCGCTTCTGGCACAAGGTGCTCCACGACCTCGGGCACGTGTCCACCCCGGAGCCCTTCGCCCGGCTGTTCAACCAGGGCTACATCCAGGCCCACGCGTTCACCGACGCCCGGGGGGTCTACGTCGAGGCCGCGGAGGTCGAGGAGCGTGACGGCCGGTTCTTCCTCGGGGAAGACGAGGTCCAACGCGAGTACGGGAAGATGGGCAAGAGCCTGCGCAACGTCGTCACCCCCGACGACATGTACCGCGACTACGGTGCCGACACCCTGCGGCTCTACGAGATGTTCATGGGTCCGCTCGACGCGAGCCGGCCGTGGAGCACCGCCGACGTCGCCGGTGTGCACCGGTTCCTGCAGCGACTGTGGCGCAACGTCGTCGACGAGCAGACCGGCGAGACGATCGTCGACGACGAACCGGCCGACGACGAGACCCGGCGCGTCCTCCACCGCACGATCGCCGCGGTCGACGCCGACATGGCCGACATGAAGTTCAACACCGCGATCGCCCGGCTGTTCGAGTGCAACAACCGCCTCACCCAGGTGGTGGGCGAGCGGGGCCGGGCGCCACGCGAGGTGGTGGAGCCCCTGGTGCTGATGCTCGCCCCGCTCGGCCCCCACATCGCCGAGGAGCTGTGGGGGCGCCTCGGCCACGACGGCTCGTGCGCCTTCGTCCCGTTCCCGGCCGCCGACCCCGCCTTCCTCGTGGTCGACGAGGTGGAGGTCGCCGTGCAGGTCAACGGCAAGGTGCGGGCCCAGGTGGCGGTGGCGACCGGCGCCGACGACGCCGCCCACGAGGGCGCGGCCCGCGCCGACGCCAGAGTGGCGGCCGCGCTCGCCGGCGTCATGGTGCGCAAGGTGGTGGTCGTCCCGGGGCGGATCGTCAACTTCGTGGTCGGCTGACCCCGGGCCGACCCCTTCCGGTCGGGTGCGCCGACTGGTACCGTCCCGTCGCTCCCCGCTGCTTCCCCGGACGCTCCGGCGCGTGTCGCGCGCCCGTCCGAGGAGGTTGCCGTGGCCCTCGACCCCAACGCCCGCGACCGGCTCGCTGCGCTCCACGCGGTGACCGCCGACGCCCCCGCCGAGTCCGCCGTCCCCGCCGGTCCCGGCGAGCCGGGCGAGCCGGGCGAGCCGGGCGAGCCGGTCGAGCCGGTGGCGACCGCAAGGCCGATCCGGCCGCAGCGGGTCCGGCGTCCCCGCCCGGTTCCCGAACCCGACCCGCCGGGGGTGCCGCTGCGGGCGGTGCTCGATCGACTGGCCGCGGTCACCCGGTTGCGGGACCTCCGCCTCGAGGTGGGGATCGGTGTGCTCGCGGTGGCGGTGGTGGCCCTCGTCGCCGGGGTGCTGTGGTACCGCACGGGTGCGGGTGGCCCGCCCCCGCCGGCCCCGGCGGCGGGCCGGTCGGCCCGGCCGGCGCCCGAGGCGGTGCCCGCGACGGCCGCAGGCCCCGGGGCGTCGGGGGCACGGACGGTCCCGGCCGGCCGGGCGGCCCCGGGGGTGGTGGTGCACGTGGCCGGCGCCGTCGCCCAGCCGGGCGTGCTGCGCATGCCCGAGGGGGCCCGGGTGATCGACGCCGTGGAGGGCGCCGGGGGCGCCGTCGCGACCGCCGACCTCGACCGGCTCAACCTCGCCGCACGCCTCACCGACGGTCAGCGGATCCTGGTGCTCGAGGTCGGGGCGGCGCCGGTCGCGGGCATCCCCGGCACCGGGAGCGCGCCGGACCCGGGTGCCCTGCTCGACCTCAACGCGGCGACCCAGGCCCAGCTCGAGGGGCTCCCCGGGATCGGTCCCGCCCTCGCCGGGGCGATCCTCGCCGAACGCGACCGGCGCGGGGGGTTCCGCTCGGTCAACGAGCTACGCGAGGTCCGGGGCATCGGGGAGGCCCGCTTCGCGGATCTCCGGGCGCGCGTGACCGTGTGATGCTGCGCCGGGCGGGGCCCGGTCTCGTCCTCGCCGTGGTGGTCGTCGGGATCGTGGTCGGCGGGTGGCGCGGCCCGGGTCGGGCCCCCGGCGCGCTCCTCGCGTTGACCGCCGGGGCCGGGGTCGCGCTGCTCGGGCTCAGCCCGCGCGCGTCCGCCCGTCGGCGGGTCGTCGCCTTCGTCGGGCTGTGCGTGGCCGCCGGGTGCGCCGGGATGGCGGCGATGGCGCGTGCCCTCGACGGGCAGGTGCGCACCCCGCTCGTGGCGGCTGCGGCCGACCGGGCCGACGTCGTCGTCGACGCGACCCTCGTCACCGATCCGACCGCGACGCGGTTCGCGGCCCGGGGGCTCGCCCGGGTGACCCGGGCCCGGATCCACGACGGCACCGCCGCGGGCGCGACCC
Organism: uncultured Actinomycetes bacterium; assembly: GCA_903899845.1. Classification (GTDB taxonomy): domain Bacteria; phylum Actinomycetota; class Acidimicrobiia; order IMCC26256; family PALSA-555; genus CAIUKV01. The sequence continues at coordinate 1,424 of CAIUKV010000115.1, read as the reverse complement.
GGCGGGTGGTCAAGGACCGCGTCGTCGTGGTCGACGCCTCGGGCCCGGCCGCGCCGCGGCTCGGGGTGCTGGGTGCCGGCGATCGGGTCCGCCTCCGCGGCTACCTCCGGCCGCTCGACCCCTACGAGGAATGGGCGAGGTGGCGGCACGCGGTCGCCGGGATCGAGGCCCGGGCGCTCATCGCCGTCGATCCCCCGGCGAGCCCGCTGATGCGCCTGGCCAACGCGCTGCGGTCCCGCGTGCTCGCCGGAACGGTCGGCGTGCCCGAACCGCAGCGGGCGCTGCTCGCCGGGTTCCTGCTCGGTGACACCACCGACCTCCCCGAAGCGGTGGTGCTCGACTTCCGGGCCTCCGGCCTGAGTCACCTGGTCGCCGTCTCCGGGCAGAACGTGGCGTTCGTGTTGGCGTTGGCGGGTCCCGGGCTGCGCCGGGGTCCCCGGGGTGTCCGCCTCGTCGTCGGTCTCGTGGTGCTCGTGGTGTTCGTGACGATGACGCGGGCCGAGCCGTCGGTGCTGCGGGCGGCCACGATGGCGGCGTGCGCGATGGTGGGGGTGGCGTTGGGTCGGCCGGCGGCGGGGTTGCGGTCGCTCGCGCTCGCCGTGTCGGTGCTGCTGGTGGTGGATCCGTTCCTCCTGCACTCGGTGGGGTTCCGGCTGTCGTGTGCGGCGAGTGCAGGGATCGCGGCGCTGGCCCCGGCGATCGCGGCGCGGGTCCCCGGGCCGCGGCCGGTGGCCGAGGCGCTCGGGGTGACCCTGGCGGCCCAGGTGGCGGTCGCGCCGCTGCTGGTGCAGGGGTTCGGTGGGGTCCCGCTGATCGCACCGGTCGCGAACCTCGTGGTGGCCCCGGCGGCCGGTCCGTTGACCGTGCTCGGCCTGGTCGGGGGTGCGGTGGGGGGGATCGTGGGTGGCGCGTTGGCGGCGGCGGCGACGCTGCCGGCGTACCTCGGTGCGTCATGGGTGCTGCTGGTGGCCGGGTGGGCGGCCCGGGTGCCGCTGACGGTGGGGGCGGGACCGTTGCTCGTCGGTGGGGGTGTGGCGGCGACCGCGGTCCTGGTGACGCGGGTCGGGCGTCGCCGGGCCGACGACGGGCCATGACGCTCGGATCGTCCCGGGATCGGCCCACCCCGGGTCACCGCGCCTGCCTGCGGTGCACCGGCCGGACCGGGCTCGGGCGACCACGCCGCGTCGCCGTCGGGCAACATGGGGTCGTGCTGCGACCCGTGCCCCCCGACCCGGCGTGGCGTCTGCGCATCGGCCCGACGGTGCACGACCTCTCGGTGCGCACCCTCGTCGTGGCTGCCCTCGACCCGGTGCCGGACGGCGGGCCGGACGCGGCGTGGTGGACCCGGGCCGTCGCCGCCGCGGGGTTCGGGGCCGACGCGCTCGGGGTGGCGCCCGACGCGGTGGCGGCGACCGCCGCCGTGC
>CAIUKV010000114.1 GCA_903899845.1 uncultured Actinomycetes bacterium | reverse complement strand
TCGTCGCCCTCGGCTACGACCGCGACTTCGACGCGATCGACCGGGCTGCCCCCCACCCGGTCACGGTGACGATCCCGGCGCCCGGTTGCGCGGGGATCGTCACCGATCGCGTCGTCGGCGCCGTGCGGCTCCCACCGGGGGTGCACGTCGACCCCGGCGGGATCGGCAAGGGCCTCGCCGCCGACCTGGTCGTCGACGCCCTGATGCGGGCCGGCGCCCGGGGCGTGCTGGTGAACGTCGGCGGCGACCTGCGGGTCGAGGGCGACGCCCCCGACGCCGACGGCTGGTCCGTCGCGATCGACCATCCCCTCACTGGGGCGACCCTGACCGAGACCCGCCTCGACGGTGGGGCGGTCGCCTCGACCTGGTCGACCCGGCGCACGTGGGGCGGGCCCGGCGGCGAGCGTCACCACCTCGTGGATCCCGCCACCGGGACCTGCGCCACGAGCGGCCTTGCCGGGGTGACCGTGCTGGCCGCCCGGGCGTGGTGGGCCGAGGTCCTGGCCAAGGCCGCCTTCGTCGCCGGACCGGTCGCCGGACCCGCCTTGCTCGCCCGTCACGGCGCGACCGGCTGGTGCACCGACACCGCCGGCGCGGTCCATCCCGCCGGCGCGGTCGCGGCGTTCGCCGCCTGATCGCCCACCCTGCGTCCCCCGACCCTCCGAACCCCGAGGAACCCCGAGGAACCCCGATGACCGAACACCTGGCCTGGTACGTCGCCCGATCCACCGGGGTCGTGGCGTGGGGGCTGCTCCTGGCCTCGATGCTCTGGGGGGTGCTCCACGCGACCCGGATCCTGCAGCGGTGGGTCCGCCCGTGGTGGCTGCTCGGCGTGCACCGCTTCCTCGGCGGCCTCGCCGTCGGGTTCGTGCTCGTGCACATGGGCGCGCTGGTGGCCGACAACTTCACATCGTTCGGGGCCGTGGACCTCCTCGTGCCCCTGGCCTCGGCCTGGAAGCCGCTCGCGGTCGCGCTCGGGATCGTGGCCTTCTACGTGATGCTCGCGGTCGAGCTGACCTCGCTCGCCCAGAAGCACCTCCCGCGCCGCCTGTGGCGGCAGGTCCATCTGGCCAGCTACGGCATGCTCGCCTTCGCGACGTTGCACGCCCTCACCGCCGGCACCGACGTGCGGACGGTGCTCGCCGGCGGCGCGGCGATCGCGGTCGGCGTGGTGGCGACGATCCTCATGGCCGCGGCGTGGACGGTGCGCTCCCGCCGCGGGGCGTCCGGGACGTCCCTGCGCCGGAACCGATCCTCGCACGGGAACCGATCCCCGCTTCGGAACCGATCCTCGCACGGGGTCGCCCCGTCCCGGGTCCCGACCGTGTCCGTCGCCCCGGTCCGCCCGGGCCCGCGGATCGGGTCGGCCCCGTCAGCCGCGTCAGTCGCGTCAGCCGTGTCGGCCCCGGCGCCGCCCGCGCCGTCGGGTCAGCCCGTGCCCAGCACCGCGTCGAGCGCGGCGATCGCGGCGTGGCGGTCGGAGCCCACCACGATGCCGGTCATCCCCAGGGCCTCGGCGGCGGCGACGTTGCCGGGGAAGTCGTCGAGGAACACGCACCGCCGGGGGTCGACCCCGAGGGCGTCGGTGGCGAGCGCGAAGATGCGGGGGTCGGGCTTGCGCACCCCGGCGTGACTCGAGTCGACCACGACCTCGAACAGCTCGTCGACCGGGATCAGGCTGCGCCAGCCGTCGCCGAACTCGCGCACGTTGTTGGTGACCAGCCCGGTGCGGTAGCCCTCGGTGTGCAGGCGCCGGGTGCGCTCGACCATGGCGTCGGCCATGGCGCCGCCGGTGCCGAACTTGGCGAAGGCGGCGAACGGGTCGACCTCCAGCCCGGCGGCGTCGGCCAGGGCCCGGATCTCGGCGAGCGCGGTGTCGATGCCGACCTCGCCCCGCTCGAGTCGGTGCCACGGGTGGTCCTCGTCGCGGTCGTAGGCGCCGAAGAGCACCGAGAGGATGAGCTCCGGATCGGCGCCCACCTCCTCGCCGTGGAGCCGGACCACCTCGAACGGCGACTGCGTGAACACCCCACCGAAGTCGAACAGGACGGCGTCGAACCGCATGTCGGTCATCGGCGGAACCTAGCCCGCCGCCCCGGCCGCAGTGGCGGTCGGGTGCCCGCTCAGCCGCGCCCGAGCAGGACCGCCCCGGCCGGGTCGCTGATCGCGCCGGTCACGAGCGCGACCTCGGCCCCGACGACCTGGCAGGTCGACGTGCCCCGGATCTGGCGGACGGCCTCGGGCACGTGGTTGGCGCCGTGGATGAACCCCTCACCGTTGCTGCCGCCGTGGGTGTTCACCGGCAGGGCCCCGTCGGGCCAGCGGGTCGCGCCCGACTCGATCATGGGGCCACCCTCGCCGAGCCCGCAGAAGCCGTACTGCTCGAGGCTGAGCGGCACGGCCATGGTGAAGTGGTCGAAGATCGCGGCGACGTCCACGTCGGCGGGGGTCAACCCGGCCCGGGCGAACAGCTGGCGGGCGATGTGCCGCCCGGCGAAGTCGCGCTCGTCGAAGCTCGACGACGTGCGGAAGTAGTCGGCCAGCGCCACGTGGATCGGCCCCGCGCCCATGGCCTGGGCGAGCACGGTGACCGGGGGCTGGGCGAGGTCGCGAGCCCGCTCGGGGGTGGTGACGAGGATGGCGGTGGCACCGTCGTTCTCGAGCGAGCAGTCGACGAGCCGGATCGGGTCGGCGATCATCCGGGCGTTGTGCCAGTCGTCGAGGGTGATCGGCGTGCGCATGATGGCCCGCGGGTTGTGCGAGGCGTGGAACCGCTGCGCGACCGACTGCATGCCGAACTGCTCGGCGGTGGTGCCGAACAGGGCCATGTGCCGGCGGGCGATGAGCGCCATCTCGTGGGTCGGCGACGCGACCCCGAACGGGTGGTGCCACTGGTTGCCCCCGCTCACCGAGCGGCCCGCCTTCTCCCACGGCCGCCCGCCCTGGTTGGGGTCCCCACCGTACGACGCGCCCTTCGACCGGTTGCGGGCCCGGAACGCGACCACCGACTCGGCCTGCCCGCTGGCCACCGCGACCGCGGCGAGCCCGACGATGCTGGCGGCCCCACCACCCCCCGAGGTGGTCCGGGCCATGAACGAACAGTTCTCGATCCCGAGCGCGTGGACGATCGCCTCCTCCGACACCTGCTCGATGTGGTACGAGACGATGCCGTCGATCTCCTGCACCGGGAAGCCGGCGTCGGCGCACGCGGCGACGATCGCCTCGCAGGCGAGGTCGAGCTCGCTGCGACCCAGGTTCTTGCCGTAGACGGTCTCGCCGATCCCGGCGATCGCGCTGCGGCCGCCGACGACGTCGATGCGGTCGGGCGGGCTCACGCCGCGGCCTCCGCGCCGACCGGACGGAACTGGGGCAGGGTGTACTCGTCGTCGATGTCGACGAAGGTCACCGCGACCCGCATCCCGACCGCGAGGTCCGCGTTGTCGATCCCGAGGAGGTTGCTCACCATGAACGGCCCCTCGTCGAGCTGCACGACCACGGCGTTGTAGGGCACCCGGTCGGCGAAGGCCGGGAGCACCGGCGGGTGCAGCACGGTGTACGAGGCGACGGTGCCGGTGCCGGCCACCGGCGTCCAGTCGGCCGCGGCCGACGTGCACGCAGGGCAGCGGGGTCGGGGGTGGAAGCGGAACGTGCCGCAGTCGCTGCAGCGCTGGAGCCGCAGCTCGTGGCGGCGGCACCACTCCCAGAACGGGGCCTCGACGGGTCCGGGGGCGGGACGGGGAAGGTCGGGATGCATCGGCGGCAGTCTCGCGCCGCCGCGGCGATCACGCATGTCCGCGCGCCCGAGCGCACCCGCGCCGCCGCTCGTCCACCCCCGAGGCACCCGGTCACCGGTGGGCGGACCCGTCGTCGGCCCGGGCCCGCTCGGCGGCGAGCTGGGCGAGGGCGGGGAGATCGTCGTGGTCGACCAGGACCAGGCCCGCCGGGTGGTTGGGGTTGCCGAGCAGCAGGCGGGGTCCCTGCGGGGCGAGGCGGTGGTGGGTCGTGCACACCGAGGCGAGGTTGGCGATGCGGTCGTCGCCGCCCCACGACCGGGGCCAGAGGTGGTGCACCTCGAGTCCGGTGCGGCGGTCGCACCCGGGCCACCGGCAGCGGCCGTCGCGCCGGCGGACCACCCGCTTGGTCTTCTCCGACAGCGCCGATTCGCAGCGCCCAACTGCGACGGGGGCGCCTGCGTCGTCGACGAGGACCGGCTCGACCACGGCCTGGGCCCGCAGCTGTTCGACCATCGCGTCGGGGAGGGGCACGCCGGCCACGGTGGCCGGACCCCGGAGCGGGACCTCCACCACCACCGCAGCTCGCGGGCGTCGCCTCGCGCGGCGACCTCCTCGACCGCGGGCGTGCGCCGGGTGCGGGCCTCCTGGGCGAGGTCCTGGGGCGACCACGACGGGCCCTCGTCGGCCCAGCGGTGCTCGTCGAAGGGCTCGGCCACCTTCACGACCTGGGTCAGCTGCTCGGCCGAGAGGCGACCGGCGGCCGCGACCGCGGCGATGGTGGGGAGATCCTCGAGCGCCCGGGCGGTCGCCACCGTCTCGCGCACCGCACGGACCGACACGCCGTCGGCCTGGGCGAGCGGGTCGTCGATCTGGCCCCGCTCGTCGAGCACCCGGGTGAGGGCCAGCTCCCGCACCCGCAGGGCCCGCTGGTCCCGGACGACGCGGTCGCGCTCGGCACGGATCCAGGCCGTGGTGCGGCAGCGGAACCCGTCGACGAGGCCTGGGTAGTCGATCCCGGGGTCAGGCCCGGGCGGCGAAGGGCGACTCGTCGCCCCACATGCGGTCGCGCACCTGGCGCCGCAGCAGCTTGCCGGTGTCGTCGCGGGGGAGGGAGGGCTCCACGACGTAGTGCGCCGGGCGCTTGTACCCGGCCACGTGCTCGGCGGCCCGGGCCTCGAGGCCGGCCACGACCGCGTCGGGTGCGAACCCCTCGGCCACGACGACCACCGCGACCGGGATCTCGCCCCGTTCCTCGTGGGGCGCGCCGACCACGCAGAGGTCGGCCACGCCCGGGACCACCTCGAGCTCGGTCTCGATCTCGGCCGGGTACACGTTGACGCCGGCCGAGACGATCACGTCGGCGCGTCGACCGGAGAGGAAGAGGTAGCCGTCGGCGTCGACGTACCCGATGTCGCCGGCGGTGAAGGCGTCGCCCCGGTGGGCCGACTCGGTCTTGTCGGGGTCGCCCTTGTACGAGAACGACGCACCCCCCGACCGGAAGTACACGGCGCCCTCGGTGCCGGCGGGGACCTCGTGCCCGTCGTCGTCGAGGATCACGACCCCGGCGGCGGTGTGGATGCGTCCGACCGTGCCGGGGCGGGCGAGCCAGTCCTCGGTGGAGGCCAGCGTCATGCCGCCCTCGCTGACCCCGAAGTACTCGACGAAGATCGGGCCGAGCCAGTCGATCATGCGCCGCTTCAGGCCGACCGGGCACGGCTCCCCGCCGTGGATGACCGTGCGCAAGGTCGGGACGGGCAGACGGGCGCGCGTGGCCTCGGGCAGGGCGAGCATCTGCCGGAACATCGTCGGCACCATGATCGTCGACGCTGCGCCGTCGGCGAGGAGGTCGACCGCGGCCGCGGCGTCCCAGCGCTCCATCACCAGCAGCGGCGTCCCGGCCGCGAGCGCCGACAGCGCGAAGGTGAGGGGCGCGCCGTGGAAGAGACGCGAGACCACGAGGTGCGGATCGTCGCGCGGGATCTGCAGTGCGGTGGCGAAGGCGGCCGACGCGACGAAGGCGTCGCTGAACGGCCGCGTGCCGGAGTCGGCCCGCACCACGCCCTTGGGCCGACCGGTCGTCCCCGACGTGTACGAGAGGCGCCAGCCGCAGCGGTCGGAGGGATGCGGGTCGGTGGGCTGCTCGGCGATCCACTCCGCGTGGTCGCGCTCGAGGTCCACGAGCACGACCCCCTGCTGCTGCGCCGCTTCGCGCGCCGACGCGACGTCGGTGACCACCGCACGCGAGCCCGCGTCCCGGAGGAGGTAGCCGATCTCGGAGGGGGTCCAGCCCGTCTTCACGGGCGTGACCACCATCCCGGCCCGCATCGAGCCGATCACCGCCACGAGGTACTCCACGTGGTTGCGGGCGACGACCGACACGTGGTCGCCCGGGACCAGCCCCCGCGCGACGAGGCCGTGGCCGAAGGCGTTGGTCTCGGCGTCGAGCGCACCCCACGTGAGCGGCCGGCGTCCGTCGTCGACGGCGAGGTCGCCGGGTTCGCGGCCGGTGAGGGTCCACAGCGGCGGGGCGGGTTCCATCGCGCGGATCGTAGGCCCGTGACCACCGGGGTGCGCGGGGTGGGGCACAATGCCCCCATGGGGCTGCAGGCCGACCTCGGGTACCGGGTCCGCCCGCCCAACCTCGTCCAGCGGGCGACCCAGCGGTTCGCCGCCACCCGTCCCGGCGCGCGGCTCTTCGCGCTGACCGCGCACCACGTCGACTCCTGGCTGCTGCGCCGCACCCGGGGGCGCACCTCGCTGGCGGGGGTCACGGCCGGGATCCCGGTCGTGACGGTCACCACGACCGGTCGGCGGTCCGGGCGGCCCCGCCCGCTGCCGCTCCTCGGCGTGCCCGTCGGCGACGACCTCGCGCTGATCGGCACCAACTTCGGCCGGGCCTCCCTGCCCGCGTGGTACCTGAACCTCGCCGCCGATCCGCACGCGGTGGTCGAGTACCGGGACCGGCGCGTGGCCGTGGTCGCGCGCGAGGCCACCGGGGACGAGTGGGAGTCGGTGATGGGGGCCGCCGCCTCGGTCTACCGGGGCTACGACGCGTACCGGGCCCGCATCGCCGGACGCCCGATCCCCGTCCTGGTCCTCACCGTGGCGGGGGATCCGCGACAATGACCGCCATGACCCCCGGCGAGCGTCCGCTGTTCCTGCACGAGTACATCGACATCGTGGGCCAGCACCAGTGGGACTACATGGAGCACACCAAGGGCCAGTCGGGCCACGAGAAGGTCGGCTTCGAGCTCCTCGGCACGTGGTACGTGATGGGCATCACCGGCCGGTGGCCCCAGGTGGTGAACCTGTGGGAGGTGCCGGGGGGCTGGGACGGCTGGTTCCACAAGGTCGACCGGCTCGGGATGAAGCGGGCGACCAACGCCCACCTCGAGAGCTGGTGGCAGGTCGCGTTCACGTACCGCACCGGCGGCTTCGACCGGCTGCTCGCCGGGGCGCCCGGCTGCCCGACGATGGGCGCGCTCGCGGCCGACGGGGTGCGCGGCTCGCTGTTCGTGCACGAGCTCAGCGAGGTCCGGCCCGGCACCGCGCTCGACTACCTCGCGGCGGTCCGGGCCGAGCGGGTGCCGCTCATGGCCGAGTACGGCCACCGGCTCGTGGGGCTCTACGAGGTGATGATGCACGACACCGAGGTGTGCACCGTCTGGGCCACCGAGCCCGAGCACCACGTGCGGATGGCCAAGGCCCGTGACGTCGCCCGCGGGGTGCTCGATCCCGCAGTTGCGGGGGTCGACGGCGATCCCCGCATCGAGGCGTGGCACGAGCAGGCCCGCACCTGGGTCACCCGTTGGCGCGAGGAGCTCATGACCCCGGCGCCGGGCACGTGGTGCGCGCCGCTCGAGGTGCCGGTCGACGACAGCGTCGACTGACCGCGCGCCCCGCCGGGCCCCGGCTCAGCGGGCCGGCGCGACGATGCGGTTGGTGGCGCCGTCGGGCACG
>CAIUKV010000113.1 GCA_903899845.1 uncultured Actinomycetes bacterium | reverse complement strand
CGGTGACGTGTTCGACGCGATCTCGCGTGACGACCTGCTCGCCGGGCTCTCCCTGTACTGGTTCGGCGGCTCGATCGGCACCAGCATGCGCTACTACTGGGAGCAGTGGAAGAACCCCGTGCGCATCATGCACGAGCGCTCTCCCGAGCTCGAGGCGCCCACCGGGATCGCGGTGTTCCCCAACGACCTGATCTTCGTGCCCCGGGCGGTGGCCGAGCGCCACACGAACCTGCACCGTTGGACGGTCATGCCCCGGGGCGGGCACTTCGCCGCGGCCGAGGAGCCCGACCTGCTCGTCGACGACCTGCGCGCGTTCTTCCGGCCCCTGCGCTGAGGCGTCGCCGCGACCCGCCGTCAGTCGGGGTCGAACTGGTGCGACCAGAAGAACTCGAAGTCGGCGACCCGGGCGAAGTGCTGGTCGACGTCGGTGTCGCCGATGTGCACGTACCGCTCGGCCGGGAACCGCTCACGGACCTCGGGCAGGTGGTGCTTGCCCCCGACGAAGCGCACGTCGACCCCGTGGGCGGCCCAGAGGTTGGTCTGGTCGGCCCGGGTGCGGTCGGAGCCCGAGCCGATGACGTGGCCGAGGTCGGCCACCGCCCGGGCCAGGGCCACGGGGATGGGGCCGGGCGGGTCGCCGAACTCCATCGTGCCGTCGATGTCGAAGCTGACCACCGTGAGGCGGCCGTCGCCGAGGAAGCCCTGCGGGGCGCGGGAGAGCGGCACGGGCGACAACCTACCGGGCGGTCCCGCGCCGGAACCTAGGATCACCGACGCGGCTTGCGACGAGGCGGTCGGCCCCGCGGCCGACGAGGAGGCGATGACCGATGGTGCTCGAGGCCCTCGACCAGGCCGCCGGCGAGGACGCCCCGGTCGGGACCGCGATCACCGCGGCGGCCGGCCGCCCGGCGTCACCGACGCTCGTGCCGGTGGCGCGCTACGTGTCGCCCGAGTTCGCCGAGCTCGAGCGCACGCGGCTGTGGCCGAGGGTCTGGCAGGTCGCGTGCATCCTCGACCACGTGCGGGCGCCGGGCGACTACTTCGAGTACCGGGTCGGCCCGTTCTCGGTGCTGATCGTGCGCGACGACGCCGGCGACCTCCGGGCGTTCCAGAACGTGTGCCGCCACCGGGGGAACTCGCTGTGCACCGGCACCGGGCAGGGCCTCTCCGAGCTGCGCTGCGGGTACCACCGCTGGTCCTGGGACCTGCAGGGCCGCCTGCGCGAGGTCCCGTCGCGCAAGGGGTTCGGCACGCTGCGCAACGAGGACTTCCCGTTGCTCGCCGCCGCGGTCGACACCTGGGGGCCGCTCGTCTTCGTGAACCTCGATCCCGACGCCATGCCGTTGCGCGAGTACCTCGAGGGTGCGCCCGCCGACCTCGCGTGGGTCGGGTTCGACGAGTTCCGGGCCGAGGTGCTCGTGACCATGGATGTCGCCGCGAACTGGAAGGTCGTCGCCGACGGGTTCAGCGAGACGTACCACGTCCAGGGCCTGCACCGCGAGATGATCGCCTCGATGGACGACATCGACGCGCCCCAGCACGTGTGGGGGCATGTGAGCAAGTCGTCGCAGCGCTACGGCGTCCCCAGCCCGCGCTTCCGCGACGGGCTCGACGACCAGACCGTATGGGACTCGTTCGTGTTGACCCAGGGTGCGCGCATGGGGGTGACCGAGTCCGGTCCGGCGCCGGTGCCGGGCGTTGGGGAGACGCTCGGTGACGTGATCGCCGCCCGCATCCGGGACCACGCGGCCACCAAGGGCGTCGACCTCACCCGCTTCGACACCGATCAGATGCTCACGCTGCACCAGTACAACCTGTTTCCCAACACCACCGTCCTCGTGACCCCGGACCTCCTGTCGGTCCTGTGCGCCAAGCCCGGACCCGATCCCGACCACGCCGAGATGGTCGCGATCAACTTCCGCCGCGCCCCGTCGGCCGACGCGCCGCGCAGCGAGCCGATGACCGTCGCGCTCGGCGACGCGCCCGCCGACCTCGGCGTCGTGCTGAACGCCGACGTGTCGATCGCCCCCTCGGTCCAGCGGGGGATGCACCAGCCTGGGTTCACCCACCTCGCGTTGTCGGGGGAGGAGATCCGGGTGATCAACACCCACCGGAACCTGGAGCGCTACCTCGGGATCGTCCCGTCGGAGATGACCGGCGGCCCGGCCGCCTGAGCCGTGGCCCGACTGCTGATCGTCCACCACACGCCGTCGCCCGCGTGCCAGGACCTCCTCGACGCGGTGTGCGCCGGCGTCCGTGATCCCGCACTCACCGGCGTCGAGGTGGTCGTGCGGCCGGCGTTGGCGGCGACCGCCACCGACGTGCTCGAGGCCGACGGCTACCTGCTCGGCACGCCCGCCAACCTCGGGTACATGGCCGGCGCGCTCAAGCACTTCTTCGACCAGGTGTACTACCCCGTGCTCGACGCGACCGTGGGCCGGCCCTACGGGATCTACGTCCACGGCAACCTCGACGTCGACGGCGCGCTGCGGTCGGTCGAGGCGGTGGTGACCGGCCTGCGCTGGCGCCGGGCCCAGCCGCCGCTCCGGGTGCTCGGGCTCCCGACGGCTGCCGACCTCGCGGCAGCCACCGAGCTCGGGGGTGCGCTCGCGGCCGGCCTGATCGCCTGAGATCACCCGAGCCCGCGCGGGCCCGGCGCGGTCAGGCGACCGGCGCGGCTCCGGTGGAGGCCCGCTTGGCCGTGCGGGCCCGCTGGGTGCCGTCGAGCACGACCTTGCGGATGCGCACGTGGCTCGGCGTCACCTCGACGCACTCGTCGGACGCGATGAACTCGAGCGCCTGCTCGAGCGACATCGGCCGGGGCGGGGCGAGCCGCTCGAGCTCCTCGGCCGCCGCGGCCCGGTGGTTGGTGAGCTTCTTCTCCTTGGTGGGGTTGACGTCCATGTCGCCGGGTCGGGCGTTCTCCCCGATCACCATGCCCTCGTAGGTGTCGACGCCGGGCCCGACGAACAGCTCGCCGCGCTCCTGGAGGCTCATGAGCGTGTAGCCGGTGCTCACGCCGCTGCGGTCGGCGACCAGGCTCCCGGTGCGGCGGGTGCGCAGCTCCCCGTGCCAGGGCTCGTAGCGCTCGAACACGTGGTGGAGCAGGCCGGTGCCGCGGGTCTCGGTGAGGAACTCGGTGCGGAACCCGACGAGCCCCCGGGCCGGGACGAGGAACTCCATCCGGGCCCAGCCGGTGCCGTGGTTCACGATCTGCTCCATGCGCCCCTTGCGCACCGCGAGGAGCTGGGTGACGGTGCCGAGGAACTCCTCGGGCACGTCGACGGCGACCCGGTCGACGGGCTCGTGCACCGTGCCGTCGATGGTGCGGGTGACCACCTCGGGCTTGCCCACGGTGAGCTCGAAGCCCTCGCGGCGCATCGTCTCGACCAGCACGGCGAGCTGCAGCTCGCCCCGACCCTGGACCTCCCAGGCGTCGGGACGGTCGCTGGGCAGCACCCGGAGCGACACGTTGCCGACCGTCTCGGCGTCGAGGCGCTGCTTGACGAGTCGGGCGGTGAGCTTGTCGCCGTCGCGCCCCGACAGCGGGGAGGTGTTGATCCCGATCGTCATCGACAGACTGGGGTCGTCGATGTGCATCACCGGCAGCGGACGCGGATCGTCGACGGAGGTCAGGGTCTCGCCGATGGTCACCTCGGCCAGCCCGGCGATCACGCCGATCTCCCCGGGTCCGATCTCGGTGGCGGGCACCCGCTCGAGCCCCTGCGCGACGAACAGCTCCGAGATCCGCACTGTCGTGATCGAGCCGTCGGTGCGGCACCAAGCGATGGGCTGGTTGCGCACGAGCATGCCGTGGCGCACCCGGCACAGCGCGAGCCGCCCGAGGTACGGCGACGCGTCGAGGTTGGTGACGAGCGCCTGGAGCGGATGGTCGGGGTCGTGGTGCGGCGGCGGGATGTGCGCGCACAGCACCTCGAACAACGGCCCGAGCCCGTCGGCCGACATCGGCCCACCCTCCCGCAGTGCGGGGTCGTCGGGGTCGAGCGACGACCGCCCGGTGCGGGCGTTGCAGTAGACGATGGGGAAGTCGATCTGGTCCTCGTCGGCGTCGAGGTCGAGGAACAGCTCCTCCACCTCGTGGACGACCTCGGCGATGCGGGCGTCGGCCCGGTCGACCTTGTTGACCACGACCACGACCGGGAGGCGCGCCTCGAGCGCCTTGCGCAGCACGAACCGGGTCTGGGGCAGCGGCCCCTCGCTGGCGTCGACGAGCAGCAGGACGCCGTCGACCATGGTGAGGCCCCGCTCGACCTCGCCACCGAAGTCGGCGTGCCCGGGGGTGTCGACGATGTTGATCTTCACGTCGCCGACGGTCACCGCCGCGTTCTTGGCCAGGATGGTGATGCCCTTTTCCCGCTCGAGGTCCATCGAGTCCATGACCCGGTCGGCGACCTCCTGGTGGACCCGGAACACCCCGGTCTGGCGGAGCATCGCGTCGACGAGGGTGGTCTTGCCGTGGTCGACGTGGGCGACGATGGCGACGTTGCGGAGATCGGGGCGCGGCGTGGGCACGGGGGAGTCCGGGGCGACTGGGGGCGGGGGGACCGCCAGGGTACGGGGCGACCGGCTCCGCCGGGCGTCCGGGGGCGGGTTCGCGGGTCAGTCGTCCGGGGGCGGGTTCGCGGGTCGGTCGCCCGGGGGCGGGTTCGCGGGTCGGTCGCCCGGGGTGAAGTGCCAGCGGCTCGCGATGCTGTCCATGAGCGCGACCTCGCCCGGCGGGGGTGCCGGTGCGGTCTCCGGGTCCACGGTGAGCACCGCGGTCACCCGGTCGGCGTCGCCGTCGAGCTCCACCAGGCGGGCCCGGGCGTCCACGGCCTGGGCCATGGCGGTGAGGCCGCCCGGGTCGCGGCGGGCGAGGAGGCCGGCGAGGCCGGGGAACCCGGGGTCGAGCGCCCCGGGGTGCGTCTCGGTCAGGACCAGCTCGACCGCGTCGCCGTCCACCGACACCGACCGGGCGCAGCCCGGGGGGAGGAGCGGCTGGTGGGCGAAGGTCGCGGCCACCCCGGCCGCGCCGGGCCCGGCGCCCAGGCCGAGCGCCGCGGCGAGCCGCTCGGCGACCGTCCAGCCCACCCCGGCCCAGGCGCGCGCCAGCATCTCGCGGGCGTCGTCGGCGCCGAAGCGCAGGGCCAGGGCCAGCTCGCCCGAGGCGGCGAGCAGGTGGGTCTGGGCCACGAACTCGGACTCGATCGCGCCGAGCATCGGCGTGGCCAGGTCGGCGAGTCGGAACGACGGGTCGAAGTCGCCCGCGTAGTCGGTGCGCCCGTCGGACCCCCGGTCGGCGGGCGCGGGGTTCGGCACCGACGCGAGGGGGAGCGCGCCGACCTCCTCGGTGAGGCGGGCGGGGCCGACCGGGTCGGCGGCGGGGTCGATGGTGATGGTCCAGTGGCAGTGCGGGTGCCGGTCGGCGGGCTGGCGGGGCGGCCGGTGGATCGGCCGGATGCGGGCACGCGGGTTCACGGCGAGCGCGGTCGCGTCGAAGGTGGGGTCCTCGATCGTGTGGCACATGCCGAACACGCGCTCCTCGCCGAACGGCTCGGCGTCGAGCAGCGCACCGCAGTGGTTCAGCCAGAACTCGCCCGAGCGCGCGTCGTGGACCCGATAGGCCACGTCCATGTACTGGTGCACGAACCCGACGTCGAGCTGCAGCGTCTTCATGATCGCGGCGACGTCGTCGCCGGTGATGCCCATCAGCGCTCGGGTGCGCTGCGTGTACACGGGACTCGCACCCATCCAGAGGTCGATCGCGACCTCGTTCATGATGTCGAAGCCCCCGGTGCGCAGCACGGGTTGGGGGAGCAGCGCGCGGTTGAGGAGCATCCCGGCGAGCATCGCCTCGTGGACGAGGCGGAGCCGGGTGGGGCGGTCCACGGTGTCGGTCACGCTCGCAGTCTCGCGCTGCGGCGACCGCTCGGTCGGACGAGCCGGGTCGGACGAGCCGGGTCGGACGAGCCGGGTCAGACGAGCCGGGTGCGGGGGACCGACGCCAGCGCCCCGGCCCGCAGCTCGGTGAGGGCGGGCACGGGGTCGGGGTCGAGGAACCGGGCCGGGTCGTCGGGTTCGGTGCCGGGTGCGGCGCCCTCGGGGACCCAGTGCGACGCCTCGAGCGCGATGCCGTTCGGGTCGGTGAAGTAGACCGAGCGCAAGAACCCGTGGTCGACGATCTCGGTCACCTCGGATCCCGCCGCCCGCAGCCGCGCCTGGAGCTGGACCAGCGCCGCCTCGTCGGGGAGGTTGAAGGCGAGGTGGTCGAGCTGGATGGCCCGGTCGGTGGGGGATCCCGCCCCCTTGGCGAAGGTCTCGGCCCCGGCCACCTCGAAGAAGGCCACGGTGTTGCCCGGGCTCATCTCGAAGAAGTAGTGGCGCATGGTCCCGGCCATCGTCGTCGCCACCACCGGCATGCCCAGCACGCCGGCGTAGAAGCGCACCGTGGCGTCCATGTCGGGGGTCACGAGGGCCAGGTGGTTGACCCCTCGCCACGGCGGGGCCGCGGGCAGGTCGACCGGGGTGCCGGTCGGGACCGCAGGGCGGACCGCCGGGGCCGGGGGGGTCGGGGAGTCGGTGGTTCCGGGCATGGGGGCCTCCGCCGGGCAGGGGTCTGCGGCGCCGTCGCACCGTCGACCACGGTACGCGGAACCGCCCCGGACCGGGCCCGTTTCCCTGGGTTGGCGCCGTCGCCCCGGCGGCGCGAGGCTGCGACGCCGCCGCTCCCGCCCGGGGAGTCGGCCGGTTCCGGGTGCAGGCGACCGCCTGCCGGAGTTCGCCGGTCCCGCCGGCGCGAGCGAATGGGCTGCCGAATGATCAATCCCCCCGCGAAGCGCGACTACACCGTCATCCTGATCGACACCCCGGCCCCCGGGGTGCGGCGGATCACGCTCAACCGCCCGGAGAAGCGCAATGCGCTCAACCACGCGCTGCGGGGCGACATCCTCGCCGCCCTCTACGAGGGCGACGCCGACCCCGAGGTACGGGTGCAGATCATCCGGGGCGCGGGCCCGTCGTTCTCGGCCGGCTACGAGCTCGGCGGCGGCAACGCCGGACTCGAGCTCCCCTTCTACACGCCCGGCGGAGAGGGCGACTGGCCCCGCCACGTGGTCACGGGCTGGATGAGCATCTGGGACCTGGCCAAGCCGGTGATCGCCCAGGTGCACGGGTACTGCCTCGCCGGGGGCAGCGAGCTGGCCACCGGCTGCGACCTCGTGATGATCGCCGAGGACGCCAAGATGGGCTACCCCGCCGTGCGCTTCGGCGTGCCCGACATGCACTTCCACGCCTGGTTCCTCGGGATGCGCAAGGCGATGGAGATGATGGTGACCGGCGACTCGATCTCGGGGATCGAGGCGGTGCAGCGGGGCTGGGCCAACCACGCCGTGCCCGCCGACGAGCTCGACGAGGCCACGCTCGCCCTGGCCGAGCGCATCGCCCAGGTGCCGCCGGAGCTGGTGCAGATGAACAAGCGCCTCGTCCACCACCAGATGGACATCATGGGACTGCGGGCCGGCCTGCGCAACGGCACCGAGCTGTGCGCGCTCGGCACCCACACCAAGGCGATGGCCGAGTTCCTCGCCGCCCGGGTTGCCTCGGGCGGCCTCACCGGCGCGCTGCAGAACCGGGACGAGAAGTTCGGGGACTACCGCACCTCGCACGAGGGGGCTGCGGAGACCGCCGGCCGCGGGGGCGACGGCGGCTTCGACGGTTCGTACGGCAGCTCGTCCTGACCCGGTCCGGCCGGCGCCGCGACCCGGGGTCGCCGCGCCGGCCGATTCGGATCAGTTCCCGGTCGTCGGGCGGGTGCCCAGCTCGACCGTGACGGTGCGGTCGGCGTTGCCGCGCGTGTAGGCGATCCGCACCTCGTCGCCGGGGCTCTGGCCCGCCACCGCGGCGGCGAGCTGCGCGGGCGTGGTGACCTCGTCGCCGTCGACCGACGTGATCACGTCGCCGACCTGGAGCCCGGCCCGGGCCGCGGCGCTGTTGGTCACGACCTGGGTGATCTCGAGCCCGCCGGTGGCCGGCTGGGTCGCGACGCCGAGGAAGGCGCCCGACTGGCTCGGCGCGCTGCCCTGACCTTGGCTCCCCTGGCCGCCCTGGTTCGGCGGCTGTGGCGTGGTCTGGTTGCCCTGACCGCGACCCTGACCCTGGCCGGGGAACATCGGCAGGTCGCCACGGCCCTGACCCGGGAACATCGGCATGTCGTCCCCGGAGGGCGTCGACACCGCGGCGCGGTCGTCGTCATCGCCGACGCGATCGCCCACGGCGTAGCCGACGCCGAACATCACCGCCGCGCCGACGATCACCGCGACGGCGGTCAGGAGCCACCGGGGCACGGCTACGTAGTTGCCGGCCCGCCCGGCCGCTGCGGCGACGGGGGGCGTCGGTGCGGTGGCGTCGGGGGGCGGAGCCGGTGCGTCCGCCGTCGCCCCGGCCGGGGCCTCGGGAGCCGCCGCCGCGGCGACCGGGGTGTCGGCGGTCGGGGTGTCGGCGGTCGGGGTGTCGGCGACCGGGGCCTCGGGGGCCTCGGGGGTCGAGGGCGTCTCGTCGCTCACGGCGGGTCCTTTCGACGGCCCCGCACGGTCGCCGGATCGGCGGCGTCTCGGGGCAGGCGCCGATGGTGCCCGGTCGCCCTGCGGATCGGGGCGCGGGGACTGTGAGCCCTCTCAGCGTCGGTCCCCGACCGGTCGCGCCGTCGGGGCCGACGACCGGCGCGTGGTGCCGCTACTGCTGCTGCTGCTCCTGCTCGAGCGCGGGCATGGCCACGGGCGCCCGGGCCCCCAGGGTGACCCGCAGGGGCGACCCGGGCGCCTCGCTCCACGGCTCGAGCAGGGTGAACGGCCCGCCGGGGAGCATGGGCTCGCCCCTGCGGATCTCGACCGCGGCCTCCAGCTCGACCGCGGCACTGCCGTGGTGCACGCCCCGGAACGGGCACACGTCGTCGTAGTCGCGCCCGTGCCCGACCTTCACGTGCAGCTCGCCCACCTCACGGCCGTTGGTGGGGTCGAGCGGCACCCAGCCCGCGTCGGGGAGCGCAACCTCGATCCACGCGTGGGTCTGCACGTGCACCACCGGCCGGTCCGTGCGCTCGGCGGTCGCGTCGTCGGCCGAGAACAGGTAGCCCGACACGTACCGCGCCGGGAGCCCGACCGCCCGGCACCACGCCACCGCGAGGTGGGCGAAGTCCTGGCAGACCCCGGCCCCGCCCTGCAGCACCTCGGCCGCGGTCGTCGCCACGTCGGTGACGCCCTTCTCGTAGCGCACCGCCGATCGCACGAGGTCGTGGATGCCCCGGGCCGCGTCCAGCGCGGTCGGGCCGGCCGCCGCGGCGCACGCCTCGGCCCGGGCCCGCATGTCGGGGTCCCACTCGGTGTGGGCCGTCGCCTCCAGGTACTCGTGGTGGCGGGCCACGAACTCGCCGTCGGCGAGGTCGGCGATCCAGGCGTCGGAGACCACTTCCGGCCGGGGGCTCGTCTCCACCGTCGCCTCGGCCACCACCTCGAGGACCCGGTGGGGCAGGCGCACCCCGAACGTGTCGACCCGGGTGCCCCAGTAGTCGGTGAACGACAGCGGTCGGGTGGCCGGCGCGACCCCGACCCGGTAGGTGACGAGGCGCTGGTGGGCGTCGGTGACCGGGCAGGCCCGCAGCTCGTTGTGCGACTCGGCGACGGCCGGGTCGTAGGTGAAGCGGGTGCGGTAGCGGATGTCGAAGCGCAATGCGGCCTACCGGAGGGGTTCCATGCTGCGGACCTCCTGGACCTGGAGGTCGCCGGCGGCGGTGTGGTGGAAGAACCGCTCGGCCAGGGCCTGGTGCACGCTGCGCAGGTCGGTCTCGAGCGAGGCGGCGGTGGCGGCGAGGCCGGTGGCCATCACCTCGGCGACGTCCCCGTAGTCGAGCCGGCCCCGCAGCCGCCCGATGCGGCGGGCCACCAGCGGATGCTCGTCGAGCCCGGAGCCGACCGCGGCGTGGGCCGCGGCGTCGAGCAACTGGGTGACGTGCGCGTCGGCGACGCCGACCGAGTACCGCACGCTGCGGGGGAAGACCGGGGAGAACAGCAGCAATGTGGCGACCGACCGGGCGTCGGCGGGCCGGCCGGTGCGGACGAAGGTCTCCCGGGCCGCACAGGTGCGCAGCACCGGCGCCCACGCCTCGAGCCCGGTCTTGTCGCGCCGCTCGAGCGCGGCGGCCTGGGTGCCCAGCACCCGGGTGGTGGTCCCCGCCCGCTCCATGTGGATCCCGAGCTCGAAGAACTGCGCGGCGTCGTCGCGCGACATCGTCTCGACCGCGACGCCGATCACCGCGTGGGCGGCGCTCTTGACGAAGCCGTACAGCTGCGCCGGGTGGTCGTCGAGGTCGCGCCGCACGTCGGTGGCGAAGAATCGGAGGTAGAGGTCGTTGACCGACTCCCACAGCTCCGACGACACGAGCTCGCGCACGCGCCGGACGTTCTCGCGCAGCGCCCGGATCAGCGACGCGACCGAGCCCGGGTTGGCGCCGTCGATCACGCAGAACCCGGTGACCGTGAGGCCGTCGACCGTCGCGTGGCGCTCGGCGAACGCGTGCTCGAGCACCAGGGTGGCCAGCGCCCGCTCCCAGATCTCGCGCTGGTCCACCTGCGGGCTGGTGAGCACGCTCTCGGTGGTGACGTCGAGCACCCGGGCGGTGTGCTGCAGCCGCTCCAGGTAGCGGCCGGCCCAGTACAGGTCCTCGGCGAGGCGGGCGAGCATCAGCGGGCTCCGTCGCCGAGCAGGACCCAGGTGTCCTTCGACCCGCCACCCTGCGACGAGTTGACGATCAGCGACCCCTCCTGGAGCGCGACCCGGGTGAGCCCGCCCGGGATCACCTCGATGTCGTCGCCCCGGGTGATCACGAAGGGGCGGAGGTCGACGTGGCGGGGGCGGGGCACGCCGTCGACCAGGGTCGGGTGCCGCGACAGGGCCACCACCTCCTGAGCGATCCAGCCCCGGGGGTCGGCCTCGATCTGCGCCCGCACCGCCGCGAGCTCGGCGTCGGTGGCCCGGGGCCCGATCACGACGCCGTACCCGCCGGCGCCGCTGACCGGCTTCACCACCAGCTGGTCCAGGCGGGCCAGGGCCTCGGCCCGCTGGTCGGGGTTCCACAGCAGGTAGGTCGGGACGTTGGGGAGGATCGGCTCCTCGCCGAGGTAGTAGCGGATGAGGTCGGGCACGAACGCGTACACCAGCTTGTCGTCGGCGGCGCCGTTGCCGATCGCGTTCGCCAGCGCGACGTTGCCGGCCCGTACCGCCGCGAGCAGCCCCGACACGCCGATCATCGTCTGTGAGTGGAAGCCCACCGGGTCGAGGTACCGGTCGTCGATCCGTCGGTAGATCACGTCGACCCGCTCGAGGCCGTTGGTCGTGCGCATGTACACGACGTGGTCGTCGACCACGAGGTCGCGCCCCTCGACCAGCTCGGCGCCGAGCTGACGGGCCGCGAACACGTGCTCGAAGTAGGCCGAGTTGAACGGACCCGGCGTGAGCACCACGATCCGCGGACGGGCGCCGCCGGCGGGGGCGATGGCCCGCAGCGCCGAGAGCAGCAGGGGTCCGTAGTCGTCGACCCGGCGCACCGCGAACGCGCCGAGGACCCGGGGCAGGATGCGCGCCACCGCGGCGCGGTTCTCGAGCACGTAGGAGATCCCGCTCGGGTTGCGCACGTTGTCCTCGAGCACCCGGTAGGTCCCCTCGGCGTCGCGGACGAGGTCGATGCCCGCGACCAGGCAGCGGGCACCGTGGGGGACGTGGATGCCCATGGCTTCGCGGGCGAACCCGTCGGAGGAGGTCACCACGTGCCGGGGGACGATCCCGTCGCGGATCGCGGCCTGCTCGCCCGCGTACACGTCGTCGAGGAACTTGTTGAGCGTGCGCACCCGCTGGGCCAGACCCGCCTCGACCCCGGCCCACTCCTCACCCGGGATGATCCGGGGGAGCAGGTCCATCGGGAACGTGCGCTCGAGTCCGTCGGCGTCGTCGGCCAGGGTGAACGTGATGCCCTTGGTCCGGAACGACGCGTCCCGCAGCCGGGCCCGTCGGGCCAGCTCGTCGTCACCGAGCTGGTCGATGAACCGGATCAGCCGCTCGTAGTGGGGCCGCGGCCGGCCCGGCGCGACGAAGGCCTCGTCGAAGAACCCGTCGGGCTCGTAGTCGTGGAAGACCCCCTGCGCCACCGCCGGTCAGTCTCGCGCGTGCCGTCACCACCCGGCCCGTCGTGGGTGTGAACGGTCGGTTTCCGCCTCAGTTCCGGAGCGCGATCGCGACGTCGACCGTGGCTGCGTAGGTCACCCACGCCAGATAGGGAACGAGCAGCGCTCCGGCCACCGGGGCGAACCACGACCCCGATAGCGTCCACGGCGGGAGGTCGAGTCGGTCGCACCCGGTCACGCGCGCGCCCGGAGCGGCGGGTCAGTGCCCCGGGTGGTCGGCGACGTAGCGCCGGCGGGCGTCCTCGACCTCCTGCGCGGCGGCCTCGGCGCCCTCCCAGCCCCGGGTCGTGGTGTCCTTGTCGGGCTCGAGCTTCTTGTAGACCTCGAAGAAGTGCCCGATCTCGTCGACGAGCATCGGACGGTGCTGCTCGAGGTCCCCGATGTCGTCGATGTCCTTCCAGCGGGGGTCGCCCGCGGGCACGCACAGCACCTTGGCGTCGGGGCCCTTCTCGTCGGCCATCCAGAAGACGCCGATCACCCGGGCCCGCACGTGGCAGCCGGGGAAGGTCGGCTCGTCGAGGATCACCAGCGCGTCGAGCGGGTCCCCGTCCTCGGCGAGGGTCGCGGGCACGAACCCGTAGTCGGCCGGATAGGTGGTGGCGGTGAAGAGATGGCGGTCGAGCCAGATCTCCCCGGTGTCGTGGTCCGCCTCGTACTTGTTGCGGCTGCCCTTGGGGATCTCGACGACGACCTCGATGTCCATGGGGTCAGTCTCGCACTCCGGAGGGCCTCACTCGTAGGCGGCGAGCATCCGGGCGGCCAGCGCCCGCCGGTGCTCGACCGCCTCGGGCGGGGCCAGCACCTCGGCCTCGGGGGGCAGGCTGAGCAGGACGTGGTCGCGGTGGCGGTCGCCGGAGACGATCACGTCCACCTCCACGACGTCGGCCTCGACGGTGCCGGGCTCGGTGACCCCGGGCTCGGCGACCGGCTCGATGCGGTGCGGGGACGGGAGTCGCTCGAGCGCCCGGGCGGCCACCCGGATCCGCAGGGTGCGGAGGTTCGCGCTGAGGTCGAACCACTCGGGGATGCCCTCGGCGTCGTCGGGCGGGTCGAACGCGGTGTCGCCCACGGTGGCCTCGAGCATGCGGTCGATCCGGAAGAACTTGGCCTCGGACTCGGTGACGTCGCGGGCCCGCACGTACCACCGGCCCCACTGCGCGAACACCCGCCACACCAGCAGCTCGCGGGTGCGGGCCTCGTCCTGGCCGTCGGAGAGGTAGCGCACCACGATCGATCGACCCCGGGCGTGGGCCGACTGCACGACGTCGAGCAGCGGGGGCGGCGCCACCGGCATGCGCAGGATCACCTGCAGGTGCCGCTGGAGCTTGCCGGCGGCGCGGTCCAGGTCGGGGACGGGGGTTGGGACCAGCGCCCGCACGTGGGTGGCGGCGACGAGGAGGCGGAGCGCGGTGTCGCGGTCGGGGGGTGTGACCGTCAGGTCGCGCAGCCAGTGCCCGGAGTCGACCGACAGCCGGTCGTGCTCGTCGAGCAGGAACGCCCCGCTCAGGCTGACCAGCTCACCCTCCTCGTCGCGGAACTCGAGGAACAGCACGGGCTCGAGCACGGCCCGGAGCTTCTCGGTGGTGAGCCCAACCTCGTCGGCGGCGTCGGCGAGGGGCACCGACCCCCGCTCCTCGGCGATCGCGAGGACCTCGCGCAGGACGGCGAACCGCTGGGCGTGGGTCAGCGCAGCCATCAGGCGCCACCCCCGGCGGCGACGGCCCGGAGGTGGTCGCGTACGAGGTCGACCAGGACGGGGGGCGCCTCGACCACCGCGTGGCCGCGGAACCCGAGCACCCGGACCAGGAACGACTCGTGGTGGCGGACGGTGAGGACCACCACCGCGTGGTCGGGACCGCGCTCGACCACGGTGGCTCCGAACTCGTCGACGAACGCGGGTACGTGGTCCAACGCCACCCGCACCCGCGCCTCGAGCTCGGGATCGTGGCCCCACGAGTTGGGATCGAGGTCGAACGCCCTGGCCTCGTCGAACCAGTCGGGTCGCACCACCGACCCCGGCGCACCCGCCGGGGTGAGCGCCGGCCCGGTGGGGGGGACGCGCACGCGGTCGAGCCGGAATCGACGCATGTCGAGGTCGCGGGTCGGGTCGCCCCCGGCCACGTACCACCGGTTGCGCCACACCCCGAGCGCCCACGGCTCGAGCACGCGCACGGCGCCGTCGTAGTCGAAGCGCACCGGCACGGCATCGGCGATCGCGTCGCGGAAGTCGTCGACCAGCGCGTGCACCGCGACCACGATCTGGGCGGCCTGGTCGTCGACCTTCGACCCGATCGCCCCCGGACGTCCGTCGTCGAGTCCGTCGATCGCGACCGCGCTCGCCGCAGCGATGAGCACCTTGCGCTCGCCGGGCGTGAAGAAGGCACGGTCGAGCCGGTAGCGGTGCTGCTCCTCGACGTAGGTGACGGTGATGCCCCACTCGTCCTGGAGGCTGGCGAAGTCGCGCCGCACCTTTCGGCGGACCGCCTCCCACTCCGGGGACTGCGGCACGAGGTCGGTCCCGTCGGCGTCGTCGCGGTACCCGGGCACGCTGCGGGCGATCTCGTCGAGGGTCACGCCCGCGCGTCGGCGATCGTTCAGGAACGCGGCCAGGTTCAGGATGCGCTCGGTCGGTGACGGCGGCATGGGCGGGTCCGGGGTCGGGGGGCTGCGCCATTCTGTCCGGTCTGGCCGTCTTCGGGGGGAGGTCCGGATCGACCGGGTCGTGCCGGGCGTCCGTCGGTACGATCTGGGAGTGGTCCAGGTGTTCGCGGCCGACGATCCGGCGGCGGTCCGGCACTTCTCCGAGACCGGCTGGGTCGCCACCGCCGACCCCGCCGGGCCCTCGCCCGCGGCCCTGCAGGCCTGGGCCGACGAGATCGCCGCCCTCGACCCGGCCGACGGCGTCCTCCACCACTTCGAGGCGACCGAGCACGGGCCGGCCCGGTGCCGCAGCGAGCACTTCGTCGACGTGCACCCGGGCCTCCGGGCGTTCCTGACCGGCGGGTCGATGCTCACGGTCGCCGGCGCACTGCTCGGCGAGCCGGCGGTGCTCTACAAGGAGAAGTGCAACTACAAGCTGCCCGGGGGCGCGGGCTACGCACCCCACCAGGACGCCCCCGCCTACCGGTTCGTCGAGACCCACGTGTCGTGCATGGTCGCCATCGACGACGCCACCCCGGGCAACGGCTGCCTCGAGGTGGTCTCGGGCGCCCACGACCGCATCTGGCCCCAGGACGAGCGCGGCTGCATCGCCGCCGAGGTCGTCGCGACCATGCGGTGGGAGCCGGTGGAGGTCGCAGCCGGGGGCACCCTCTGGTTCCACTCGCGCACGCCCCACCGCAGCGGGCCCAACCGGTCGGACCGGCCCCGGCGGGCGCTGTACCCGACCTACAACGCCGCCCGTGAAGGCGATCTCCGGGCCGACTACTACCGGGCCAAGGCGGCCGAGCTGGCCGGCGACGCGCCCCGGCGGGTCTCGCTGCTCGGCGACTTCGAGGGGACGATGATCGGATGACTCCCGGTGCCCCGGGGGACCCGGTCGCGCTCGACGACGTGTGCGCGCTGTTCGAGCGCCACGGCCACGACCGCTACGACGAGGTCGTCACCCAGATGGACCACGCCCGCCAGTGCGCCGCGCTGGCCCGCCGCGACGGCGCGTCCGACGCCCTGGTCGCGGCGGCGCTGCTCCACGACGTCGGGCATCTCGTGGACCTCGCCCGCGGCGGCGCCCATGTGCCGGGCGTCGACCTGCGCCACGAGGTGGTCGGTGCCGACCTGCTCGCGGCGGTGCTCCCGCCGTCGGTGACCGAGCCGATCCGCATGCACGTCGAGGCCAAGCGGTACCTGTGCGCGGTGGACCCGACCTACGCCGCCGGCCTGTCGGCGGGGTCGCAGCGCAGCCTGGCCGCGCAGGGCGGCCCGATGACCGAGGCCGAGGCCGTCGCGTTCACGACCCGGCCGGGGGCGGCCGACGCGGTACGCCTGCGCCGGTGGGACGACGCCGGCAAGGTGGAGGGGCTGGAACGGCCGCCGTTCGCGGCCTACCGGGCGACGTTGGAGACGCTCGCCCGCGGGTGAGCGGTCCGCCCGGTCCGGTGCAGCCCGGTCCGGACCCGGTCAGGTCGCCGCTGCGTCGCAGTGGGCGCGGTACACGCACCACCGGCAGTGGTCGCCGGGGGTGGGGGTGAACTCGGTGTCGGCGGCGGCCCGGTGCGCGACCGTGCGCAGGCGGGTGACCGCGGCGTCGACCCAGGCGTCGTCGAGGTCGACCCGAACCAGCTCCCGGGTGAGCGGGTAGTGGTGGGCGACGACGACGTGGTCGGTGCCCGGCCAGGTCCGGCGGGCGAGCCAGCCGTAGATGCCGAGCTGGAGGTCCCCGTGGAGCTGCTCGGCCGTACGGACGGATCGGGTGACCTTGTGGTCGCGGATCTCGATCGCGCCCGGCCCGGTGCGCACCACGAGATCGCTGATGCCGGTGACCGTCACCCCGTCGTCGGTCTCGGCCCGGAACCGGTGCTCGACGCCGAGGATGTCGGTGGGGGCGAGACGGGTGGCGCGCAGGGCGTCGGCGACCGTGGCCTCGGCCCGGGCGAGCTCGGCCGGATCGTCGGGCATCGACTCGTCGACCCACGCGGTGCGCACCGCGGCGCAGGCGGCGGGGACGGCGTGGTCGAGGTCGGTCGAGGTGCCGACCGCCTGGTGGTGGCGGAACCCGGCCTCGAGGCCGGCGTGGACCACGGTGCCCATCCGCCACGCCACCGGCGCCTCGGCCCGGTCGACCGGGACACGATCCACGTGGGCGAAGCGGTACCGCCGGGGGCAGGTCTCGTAGGTCGTCGTGGACGACACCGACGCGGTGCCGGGGCGGGGGCGGGGGGACGGGGGCGTCGAGGTCATGCCGTCACCATGACGCACGGGTGGGACGTCCATCGGTCGGGTCTCCGGCGCCCGGGACAAGACCGGGCCCGGATCGGTCCCTAGTCCCAGAGCCCCACGTTCTCCACCCGCAGCCGCTTGCCACACCGGGGGCACGGTGCCCGCCGGGTGGTGAGCTCCACCACCGGGCCGCCGCAGACGGGGCAGCCGTCGGCCACGGAACGCACCGGCTCGTCGTCGTCGTCGTCGGGGTCGGGGAACATGCGCTCGGTGACGATGGTGTGGATCTCGCCGCAGGCCCGGCACGAGACCACGCTGCGGCCGACCCCGGCCATGCCGATGCCCACGCTCAGGCACTCGACCGCGAAGCCGCACTCGCAGGTGACTCCGATCATCCCTCCCATGGTCTCCTCCTGGTTGGTCCGGTGGTCGGTCCGGTGGTCGGTTCGGTGGTCGGTTCGGTGGTCACGCCCCGGGTGGGGGAACCGAGAGGGCGGCACGCAGGCCGGTGGCGCGCTGGACGGGGCGGCCGATGGCGGCCCGCAGCGCGGCCTCGGTGGCCACGATGGTCACCTTCTCCTTGGCCCGGGTGACGCCGGTGTAGAGGAGCTCGCGGGTCAGGATCGGCGACTCGGTGGCGGGCAGGCTCACCACCACCTCGTCGAACTCGGAGCCCTGGCTCTTGTGGACGGTCATCGCCCACCAGGTCTCGCTCTCGGCGAGCTGCGCGGTGGCGACCCGGCGCGTGCCGTCGGCACCGGCCGGGAAGACGACCGCCGGGTCCCCGTCGGCGGTGGCGACGTAGATGCCGGTGTCGCCGTTGAACAGGCGGTTGAGGTGGTCGTTGCGGGTGACGATCACCGGCCGGCCGACGTACCACCGCCCCGCTGCGCCGGTCAGGCCCAGGCGCGCCTCGATCCGCTCCGTCCACCGGTACGACCCGAGGTCGCCGTGACGGGTCCCGCACAGCACCTTGACGTGGGCGCTGTGCTCGAGCGCAGCCGTGGCGTCCCCGGCCCGGGCCGCGGCCACCGACTCGGCGGCCACCGCGGCGACGCCGTCGGCGAGCGCGTCGACCGCGTTCGGGTCGGCCGGGTCGATCCAGGCGAGCTGGTCGCTCGGCGTGCGCAGCGCCGCGACCGCCGCATCGACCGCGCCGCGCCGCACTGCGTCGGCGAAGGCGACGATGGCGTCACGTCCGCCGAATCGGTACGACTTGTCGAGCACCACCACGCAGTCGCGCAGCGCGTGCGACGGGTCCTGGGCGATCCGGACCGGATCGACGATGTCGCCGAGGACCGCACCGGCTTCGATGCTGACCAGCTGGTCCGGGTCGCCGACGAGCACGAGCCCCGTGCCGGGCCGCAGGGCCGCGAGCAGGTGGGCCATCAGGGGGAGCGACACCATCGACGTCTCGTCGACGACCACGAGGTCGTGGGGCAGCGGGTCGTCGGGGCCGTGCCGGAACGTCCCGCGGGGGCTGCCACCGAGGAGGCGGTGCAGGGTCACGGCGGCGAGGCCGTCGAGTGTGGCCCGGACGTCGTCACCCACGTCGGCGCCCGCCACCGCGGCCGCGAGCGCCTTGGTCATCCGGTCGGCGGCCTTGCCGGTCGGGGTGGCGAGACCGATGCGCAGGTCGCGACCCTCGGCCCGGGCCAGCGCCGTCGCTGCGAGCAGCGTGTGGGCGATCGTGCGGGTCTTGCCGGTGCCGGGGCCGCCCGCGATCACGGTCAGGCGACGGGTCAGCGCGAGGTGGGCCGCGGCGCGTTGGCGGTCGGGACCAGGATCCGGGACGGGCGCCCCGGCGTCGGGATCCGGCGCGGGCGGGGCGAACGCAGCGTCGAGCGCGGCCGCGGTGGCGTCATTGTCGGGGAAGCACCCCGATGCATCGGCGGCACGGGAGCGCAGGGCATCGGCGACGCGGCGCTCGTAGGCCCAGTACCGCTCGAGCCAGCAGCGGGTGCCGTCGAACACGAGGGGCAGGCGGCGCGTGCCCGGTGCCTCGGTGTCGCCGGGCGCGCGCACGTTGGCGCTCGCCTGCAGCGCGCCGGCCCAGGCCGCGGGGTCGGGCCAGGGGAGGGCGCCGGGGTCCGACGGATCGGGGTCGGTCTCGTCCGGGTCGGGGTCGCCCGGCCCGGCGCCGGGCCCGGCGGCGGAATCGTCGTCGCCACCGACCACCAGCGTGGCCGCGATCGTGGCCGGCTCGATGCAGACGTGACCGTGGCGCGGGGCGCGCACGCACAGCGCGACCGCGAGCACCACGAGCGGGTCGGTCTCGGCCCCGGCCCGGGCGATGGTGGTGGCGACGTGCACGTCGGCGGCGCCGAGCACGCCCGCCCGACGGAACCGGGTGAGCAGGTCGGTCACCGCGTCGGTCGCCGTGTCGGTCGCCATGTCGGTCGCGGTCCCGTGGTTCATGGGGTCTCCTCGCCCCGGCCGTCGAGCAGGTCGGAGAGCGCGACCACCAGCGTCGGCGGCACCGTCCAGGTGCACACGCCGTGCGGGTGGCCGTCGACCACCGGGGTGTCGGGTCCGGTCATGCCGCGCACGAAGAGGTAGGCCGCGCCCCCGAGATGGCGGTGCGGGTCGTAGCCGGGCAGGCGCCAGCGCAGGTAGCGGTGCACCACGACGAGGTAGATCAGCGCCTGGAGTGGGTAGTGGTGATCGGCCATGGCGGCCGGGAGGCGGTCGGGCGCGTAGTCAGCGGACCGGGCGACCCGGTCGGGGCCGCGCAGCAGGTTCGACTTGTAGTCGACGGCGACGAAGCGGGGCTCCCCGGTGGCCGGGTCGGTGATCCGGAACACGGCGTCGATCGAGCCGGTGAGGTGACCGGCGAGGTCGACGTCGAACAAGCCGGCGGCCAGACGCTCCGCCCACGGCCGCATCGGGTCGCCCGGGTCGAGGTGGGCGCACACGAGCGCCCCGATCGTCCGGTCGGTGGCGGCGGCGCCGCCGGTGGCCAGCGTGCACTCGAACGACAGCTCGGCCAGGCGGTCGGCCGGGGCGAGGTCGCGCAGGCGGATGCCGTCGCCGAAGCACGGACCGAGGGGCGACTCGATCGCGGCGCGCAGGCCGGCGCACAGCGCCGCCGCGTCGACACGCGCGTTGGCGACTCCCCGACGGCGGGCGATGAGCTCCGCGAGGTGGGCGTCGAGGTCGGCGTCGGGGGCGGTGAAGTCGAGTCGCTCGAACACCTCGTGGACGAGGATGCCGAACTCCTTGCTGCCCGGGATGGCGCCGAGGGGGAGGTCGGAGGTGGTGGGCTCGGCGGGCACGCCGGGCGCGGGAGTCACGGCCTCGACCGGCTCGTCGCCGGCCCCGGCGTCGCCGATGCTCGGGTCGGCCGGGTCGGGGTGCGCCCACTCCTGGCGGGCGGTGATGCCGGTGAACGACCAGCGGCGCCGGTCGCGGGGGAGGCGGCGGTCGAGCGTGGCGACGGCCAGGTCCGCGCCGGTGGAACCGGCCCGCTCGGGGTCGGCCCAGACCGTGGCCGACGGCTCGGCGACGGTCTCGTCGATGCTGAGCACGTCGTCGGGGGGGAACGTCGTGCGCAGGTGGTCGAGGGTGGCGTCGACCGGCGGCAGCTTCGGCGCGTCGGCGAAGGTCTTCGGGTCGATGCCGCCGTCGCTGCGGGCGAAGAGCACCCGTCCGAGGCCGGTGAACCGGGCTTCCTTGGCTGGGCTCCACCACACGACGGTCTGGTGGCGAGCCCGGGTCAGGGCGACGTAGAGGAGGCGGAGGTTGCCGCCGACGGCCTCGACTTTGGCGAGCTCCTTGCGGGCCTTCTGGTCGCGTGCGGAGGGCCATGGATGCCCGGACGCGACGTCGATGGTGCGCACCCCGGTTGCGGGGTCGAGGTAGACGGTCTGCTTCGCTCGGGCGTACGAACCCTTCCAGAGCGTCGGGACGCACACGACGGGGTACTCGAGGCCCTTGGCGGCGTAGACGGTGAGGATCTGCACCGACTCGGCGTCGGACTCGATACGGCGTGCGGTGAGATCGTCGTCCTCGTCGGCGTCGGTGGCCTCGCGCAGGCTGGTCAGCGCGCTCTGCACCCCGGCTGCGGTCGGGTGGGTGCCGTCGGTGCAGGTCATGACCAGCTCGGCGACGTGCTCCAGGTCGGTGAGCTCGCGGTCGCCGTCGGCGCGGGCCAGGACCCGAGCGACCACGCCGCTCTCGGCCCACAGGACCCGGCAGAACTCGAGGGCACCGTGGGCCTCGAGCACGTCGGCCCAGCGGGCCAGGGTGGTCTGGACTCCGGTCAGGGCGTCGTCGTCGGCGGCCGCCACCTCGTCGGCGGTCCAGCCGACGAACCACGACGTGGCCGCAGTGCGGGCCCGGGCGGGGTCGGCGGGTCGGGTGAGGGCCGAGAGCAGCCACGTCCACTGAGTCGCCGCGGCCGACTCGAGCACGTTGCCGCCGCGGGTGACGACGGCGGGCACGCCACGGTCGCGCAGCGCAGCCTGCATGATCGGCGACTCGCGGTGCTGGCCGACGAGCACGGCGACGTCGCCCGGGCGGACAGGTCGGTCGCCGCCTTGCCCGTCGGGGATGCGGGCACCGCTGAGCAGTGCGACGACGTGCTCGGCGAGATCGACGGCGATGGCCTCGACCGCAGAGCCGGTCTGGGTGTCCTTGCCGCTGTTGGCGCGGCCGACGTGCGGTCCCACCGCCGTCCGCAGGGTGAGGGCGGGCAAGGGTGTGCCAGCGGTGTCGGTGATGCGCTGGTCGGCGTGCCGCTCAGCCGGCTCGACGGGGAGGAAGGTGATGCGGTCGTCGCCGAAGGTGGCCCCGTCGAGCAGTCGTTGCACGGCGGTGAGCGCGGCACCGTCGGAGCGCTGGTTGACGCCGAGCGTGGCGCGGGTGGTTCCCTCAGCGTGGGCGGCGGCCAGGTAGGTGTGGATGTCCGCCCCGCGGAACGCGTAGATGGCCTGCTTGGGGTCGCCGACGAGGACCAGGGTGGATTCGTCGGTGGTGCCGAACACCCGGGAGAAGATCGCCCACTGCACGGGGTCGGTGTCCTGGAACTCGTCGATCAACGCGACGGCGAAGCGGTCGCGCAGGAGTGCGACGGCCGCGTCGCCGTTCTCGAGCGCGTCTCGCAGCTCGGTGATGAGGTCGTCGAAGGCGAGACGCCCGGCGGCCCGGCGCCGACGGTGGACGGCGTCGACCGCGTCGTGGACGAGCCGGGCGGCGGCTGCCGCCGGGTCCGGGGCTGCTCCCGGGTCGTCGCCGGATGCCGGGGCCGGGGCGGGCACGGCGGCGATCCCGGGGTTGCCGAGCACGAACGTCACGGTCTTGGTGAGCCGGTCCAGGGAGGGAAGGGTCTCGACGCTGGCGGCGTCGGCGCCGACCACGGCAGCGGCGAGGAGGTCGGTGCACACCTGGGCGACGAGCACCCGGGTGTCGTCGTCGAGGTCGGCGTCGAGATCTCCGGGAGCCGTGGTGCCGAGGGCGGTTCGGACCTGTTGGGCGAAGCCGTGGATGGTGGTGATGGTCGCCGTGTCGAAGTCGACGACCGCCTGCTCGAGCCGCCGGGCGGCCACGGCCCGACCGCCGGGGGTCTGTGCCGCGATCGCGCGGAGGAGGTCGTCGTCGAGGTCGGCGTCGCCCGTCAGGGCGATAGCCGCTCCCGCGATCCGCGCCCGGATCCGGTCCCGCAGCTCGGCGGCGGCGGCGCGGGTGAAGGTGACGACCAGGATCCGGTCGATGGGCACGCCGCGCTCAGCGACGTACCGTGTGCACAGCGCGGCGAGGGTGTAGGTCTTGCCGGTCCCGGCGCTGGCCTCGATCGCGGTGCGTCCGGTCGGCAGCGGGCCGGTGAGGTCGAACGGGCTGACGAGGGTCATGTGTCGCCCCCGTCGCCGGTGTCGCCAGTGTCGCGGGTGTCGTCATTGTCGGTGTCGGTGTCCAGCCCGGTGCACGTGGCCTCGATCGTTCCCCAGACGCGATTCGCGTACCACTCGGCGCGCGATCCGCCCGCTTCGGGATCGCCGGGGTCGTGCTCGGCGACAGGCAGGGCGAGGATCTCCTGCAGGGAGCACTCGCCGAAGGCGATCACCGTGGTGTCGAGGGTGCCGTCGCCGAATCCGCTGAAGTTGCTCCAGTCATCTTCGCCGGGTGCTCCGAGGTAGATGCCCTTCGACGCCACCGGGAACAGCGGAATCGGCTCGCACATGCCGACGCGGTACACGGCGGCGATGGTCCCGAGCGCGTCGAGGGCGGCGGCCCCCGGGTCGGAGGTCGCGGCCGCACGGAGCTCGCAGATGTCGGCGGTGACGGACTTCGACCCGTCGGCCCGCCGCACCGCGATCGACCGCCACGGGGTGGTGGGGTCCTGGGCGACGAGCAGCATCAGGTCGAGCCACGCCTCGAGCTCCTGGCGGGGTTTCACCTTGGAGTAGGTGACGCGCAGCGGACCGGGGTCGCCGGTACCTTCGCAGACGGTGACGGTGCCGACGATGCGGGTGCCGTCCGCCAACACGAGGTCGATGGCGACGTCGCGGGTGCGGCCCGGATCGAGACCGGTGGCGGTGACGGCGGCGATGAGGTTGTCGCTCGCTTCGGAGAACCGCGCCAGCGCGGCGTCGCCGTACGCGCCCGGGGGCAGGGTGCCGAGCGCGCGTTCGTGGAGCACCCAGGTGTCGCGGTCGACGCCGCCCATGCGGCTCCCGACGACCCGGTCGCCGACCTTCCACTCGGCGAGCGAGTGGAGCGAGAGGACGAAGTCGTCGTCGAGGGCGGCGTCGTCACGGGGGAGGTGGAGGCCGAGGCGACCACGCAGGAACGCCCCGACCGGTTCCCGGAAGAAGTGGTGGAGCGCGGCCGGATCGATGGTCGGGGTGGCGGTGCCGGGGGCGGCGCCGACCGGCGCGAGCGGCTCGGCGAGGAACGGATCCGGCTCGGTGGCGCGGTCCCGGCGGGCCTCGGCGCCGGCCCGGGCCTGGGGGTCGAAGGTGAACGGGCCGTCCACGCCGAGCGCGCCGTTGGTCAGGTTCACCTCGTCGAACGCCTGGTGGGGGTGGAGGGTCTCGACCCGGGCCCAGCG
>CAIUKV010000112.1 GCA_903899845.1 uncultured Actinomycetes bacterium | reverse complement strand
GCGCGTGCGCGAGGGCTTCGACCGGGGGACCTTCGACGCCCTCGGCGAGACCGGGGTCTTCTCCCTGATCGCCGACGGCTTCTCGTGGGCCGACGCCACGATCGCGTTCGAGGAGCTGGGTCGGGCCGTGGTCCCCGGCCCGCTCGTGTGGGGCGTCCTCGCCCACGGCCTGGTGGCCGGCGTGCCCACGGGGCTCGACCGCCCGGCCCCGGGTGCACCGGCGATGGTCGAGCACCTCGCCGCCGCCGATGCCGTGCTCGTGCTGGACGCCGACGCGGTCCGGGTCGTGCCCACCGACGCGATCGTGGGGACGGCGCTCGACTGGCCGCTCGATCCCCTCACCCCGGTCGCCCGGGTCGCCGACCTCCCGACCGGGGAGGTGCTCGCCGGTGCCGACGTCACCCGGTGGCGTCGGGCCGGTGCGGTGCTCACCGCCGCGTTCCAGGTGGGCATGGCCCACGCCTGCGTCGAGCAGGCCACCGCGTACGCGCTCGACCGCCGCCAGTTCGACCGCCCGGTCGGCTCGTTCCAGGCGATCAAGCACCTGCTCGCCGACGCGCTCGTGCGGGCCGAGGTCGCCCGCACCGCCGTGCACGCGGCCGCGGTCACCCTCGACGACCCCGAGGTCGGCGACCTCGACCGCGCGATCGCGGGCGCCAAGCTGCTCGCCGGGGAGGCGGCGCTGAAGAACGCCAAGGCCTCGGTGCAGGTGCACGGCGGCATGGGCTTCACCTGGGAGGTCGACGCCCACCTCTTCCTCAAGCGGGCCTGGGTCGCCAACACCGCCTTCGGCGCCCCGGACGCCTGCGCCGACCGGGTGGCGGCCACGCTCCCCGGCGGCGCGTGACGGAGCGGGCCGCGCCCGACGGACCCGGGGCGCCCGACCTCGGGTGGACCCACATCGCGCTCGCGGTGCGCGACGTCGACGCCAGCGCCGCCTTCTACGCCCGCTACGCCGGGTTGCGCACGGTCCACCGACGCGACGAGCCCGACGGGGACCCGGTGCTCTGGCTGTCCGACCTCACCCGCCCCTTCGTGCTGGTGCTGCTCGAGGCCCCGGTCACCCACGTGCTCGGGGGATGGGCGCACGTGGGTGTCGCGGTGGAGAGCCGGGCCGAGGTCGACCGGCGCGTCGCCGACGCCCGCGCCGCCGGGGTCGTCGTCGACGGTCCCCACGATGCGGGTCCCCCGGTCGGGTACTGGGCGATCCTCGCCGACCCCGACGGCCACCACCTCGAGCTCGCCTTCGGCCAGGAGGTCGCCGCCGTGGTCGCAGCGGCGACCCGCACGACGGCACCCGGGGATCGGGCCCCGGGGCGCGACACGCCGCCCGGTACGCTGCCGCCCCGATGAGCGGACTCGACCCGAACACCACCGTCCTCACCGCCCTCGCCCGCCGGCTGGACGCCGACCCCGACGGTCCGTACCTCGACTTCGAGGGTGACGCCTACACGGCTCGGGCCATGGACGCGGCGGGCAACCGCTGCGCCCGGGTCCTCGCCGACCTCGGGGTCGGCCGGGGCGACCGGGTCGCGACCCTGCTCGAGAACGTGCCCGAGCAGACCATCGCGTTCTTCGGCGCCGTGAAGATCGGTGCGATCCAGGTGCCGGTCAACACCGCGTACAAGGGCGAGTTCCTGCGCCACCAGCTCGCCGACTCGGGCGCCGCGGTGATGATCGTGCAGGGTGACTTCGCGGGCCGGATGGCCGATCTCGACCTCACCACCCTGCCGGAGCTGCGGGCGGTGATCGTGGTCGGGGCCCCCGACCGCCCGATCACCGGCCTGCCGGTCCACGACTGGGCCGAGGTGCACGGTGCCGCGAGCGCCGCCCCCGTGCCCGACCCGGGCGTCCGCCCGTCCGACCTGGCCTGCTTCATCTACACGGCGGGCACCACCGGTCCGTCGAAGGGCTGCATGCTCCCGCACCACTACGTGGCGTCGCTCGGCGAGCAGATCGCCCGGGCCTGGGAGATCCGGGCCGACGACTGCGTGTTCACGCCGCTGCCGCTGTTCCACTTCAACGCGATCTCGGTGTGCGTGGTCGGCGGCCTGGTCAACGGCCACAGCGCGGCGATCGTGCGCCGGTTCTCGGTCTCCAACTTCTGGCCCGAGGTGGTGCGGACCAACTCGACCATCGCCTCGCTGCTCGGGTCGCTGGCGATCCTCGTCGGCGACGCCGAGGAGCACCCCGCCCAGCGGGACCACCGGCTCCGGCTCTGCGTGGCCGCGCCGATGCCCCCGGCGACCGACGAGGCGTGGCGCACCCGGTTCGGCGTGCCCACCTTCAGTGCGGGCTTCGGCCTGACCGAGGCGTCGCTGCTGTCGGCGCTGCCCGCCCGGGAGACCAACAAGCCGGGGGCGGCGGGCCGCCTCAACCAGGAGGACTTCGAGGTCCTGCTGGTCGACGACGACGACCAGCCCGTCCCGGTCGGGGAGGTCGGGGAGATCGTCTGCCGACCCCGGCACCCGAACTCCATGTTCCAGGGATACTGGCGCCGGCCCGAGGAGACCGTCGCGGTCTTCCGGAACCTGTGGTTCCACACCGGCGACCTCGGCACGGTCGACGACGACGGCTTCCTGTACTTCGTCGACCGCAAGAAGGACTACCTGCGCCGTCGCGGCGAGAACATCTCGAGCTTCGAGATGGAGCGGGTGTTCTACGGGCACGAGGCGGTCAAGGACGTCGCGGTGCACTCGGTGCCGAGCGACGTCGCCGAGGACGACCTCAAGGTGACCGTGGTGCTGAACCCCGACGCCGCGGTCACCGAGGAGGAGCTGTGCGCCTGGGTCGTGGACCGGGTGCCCTACTTCGCGGTGCCCCGGTACATCGAGTTCCGCGACGACCTGCCTCGCAACCCGGTGGGTCGGGTGCTCAAGTACCAGCTGCGCGACGAGGGCGTGACCCCCGCGACCTGGGACCGCGAGGCCAGCGGCTTCACGTTCGAGCGTCGCTGAGCCCGGTCGCCCGACGCGGCGTCGGCGGCGTCACCCCGCGTCCCGGGGCTGCCGGGTCGCGCACCAGATCTCCTCGGCGGGCCAGCGCCGCGCCCACGCGGCGGGGGCGAAGTCGTGGGTGCTGCGCGCGTCGGGCGGGGCGAGGAGCTCCACGAGGTCGTCGACCGTGAAGGCGTTCGCGGTGAGGACCCGGATCCATTCGCCGTGGGACCAGACCACGTCGACCGTCCCCCCGTCGGCGGCCACCACCCAGCGGGGCTGCCAGCTCGCGCGCAGCTTGCGGCTCTGGCGCCCGGTGGCGGCGTCCCAGGTGAGATAGCACAGCTGCGTGCCGGTGCTGAACACGAGCCGCCCGCCGTCGCGCAGGAGGCGCGCGCACTCGGGCACGGTCCGGTCGGGGTCGCAGAACGACATCGCCCCGTGATCGCACACCACGAGGTCGAACGACGCGTCGGCGAACGGGGTGGCCGTCGCCGACGCGGCCACGAGCGGGAGCGCCCGCTTCGCCGTGGCGGCGGCCCGCCGGGCGTGGCCGAGCTGGGCGACCGAGAGGTCGAGGCCGGTCACCCGGGCCCCTCGGGCCGCGAGGGCCAGGCCGAGCTGGGCGGCGCCGCAGCCGTACTCGAGCACGTCGAGTCCCGCGACCGGGCCGAGGGCCCCGACGGTGGCCTCGGGGATGCGCCAGATGCCCCACGCCTCGGGGGTCGCGGCGAGGGTGGCGCCGTAGGTCGCCTGGTAGTCGTCGGCGTCGGCGTCCCAGAAGGCGCGGTTGGCCGCCTCCGGCCCGGTCACCCGTCCGGCTCCGGCGACCGCCGTGCGGAGAGGGCCCGGATCTCGGCCCGTCGGGTCCAGGGCGCCACGACCAGCCCCACCCCGAGGGAGGCCAGCGCGAGGGGCACGAGGGGCACGCCCCAGAACGAGGCCACGATGACCGAGCCGACGAACACGACGGCGGCGTCGACCAGCCAGTGCACGGCGAAGGGGCGCGGGGGACGGGCGGGCAGGCCGTGGACGTCGGGCGGGGGCGGGTCGGCGGTCACTCCCCGAGCCTCACACACCCCCGCGGCGGGCTCCAACCGGTCGCCCGCCGTGCCCGGCGACCGCGCGGGGGCGGCCCCGCCGGGCGACGTGCCGGCCTGGGTAGATTGCCGGTGGTGGTGCCGGAGCCGGTGGCGATCGACGGGCGGGCGCTCGGACGCCGGGGTGTGGCGACCCGGTCCCGGCTCCTCGAGGCCACCGCGGCGCTGCTCGAGACCCACGGCATCCGGGACCTGCGGGTCGTGGACATCGCCCGCCGGGTCGGCACGTCGCCGGCGACCTTCTACCAGTACTTCCGCGACGTCGGGGATGCCGTGCTCGCCCTCTCGGCCGAGGTGGGGGAGGACCTCGCCCCGATCGAGGAGCTGCTCGACCGCTCGTGGGACGGGCCCGAGGGGCTCGACACCGCCCGGGCGCTCGTCGGCGCCTTCATCGCCTTCTGGGACGACCACCGCGCGATCCTGCGAACCCGCAATCTCGCGGCCCAGGAGGGCGACCCGCGGTTCCGGGAGGTCCGCTCCGCCGCCTTGGCCCCGCTGCGGGAGGGGCTCGCGGCCAAGGTGGCGGCCGGTCAGGCCGCGGGTCGGGTGGCCGCCGACCTCTCGCCGATCGCGGCGGCGTCGGCCCTGGCGTCGATGCTCGAGCGCATGGCGGCGTTCCACACCGACCTCGAGGCCTACGGCGCCACCGATGCCGACGTGGTGGAGACCACCGCCCGGATCGTCTTCCAGACCGTGACCGGTCGCACGGAGTGATCGGGGCACCCGGAACCCCGTCGGTCAGGGTGCGTCGAGCAGGGTGATCTCGAGGTCGCGGTCGAAGTAGCGCTCGAACAGGTCGCGCTTGCGGCGGGCGCCCCACCGCTCGAGCTCGGCGTCGCCGGTGGCCCGCAGGCGCAGGAGCACCAGCGACGGCCCCACCTCGACGTCGACCCCGGTCACCGCGCCGGTCCGGCCCCGGTCCAGCCCGTCGGCGAGGCGGAGGAGCGCGGTCAGGCGTTGGATCCGACGCGGGTCCGCGAGCGGGTAGCCGTCGACGTCGGGCGTCCCCCGGCGGTGCCAGCGCACCAGCGCCGTGAGCATCTGCACCTCGTCGGGGTCGAAGCCGCGCAGCTGCCCGTGCTCCACGAGGTACGCCCCGTGGCGGTGATGCCCCTGCGCGGCGACGTGCTCCCCGATGTCGTGCAGCAGCGCTGCGTACTCGAGCAGCTCGCGGTCGACCACCCCGAGGCCGTGGAGGTCGGTGGTCTGGTCGAACAACGACACGGCCAGCGCCGCGACGTGGCGGGCGTGGGTCTCGGGCCAGCTGCACCGACCGGCCAGAGCCTCCACCGACGCCCGTCGGATCGCGCGCGGGTCGTCGGACCAGTCGGCCGGGTCGTGCCGGTCCGCGGCGTCGAGCAGGATCCCCTCACGCAGGGCCCATTCGCTGATCGTCATCTCGTCGAAGCCGAAGCGCTCCATCGCGACGTCGAGGAACAGCACCCCGGCGCCGATGAGATCGACGCGCCGGGCGTCGAGACCGTCGAGGCGCAGACGCTCGGCCGCGGTCGATCGGAGCACGGCGTCGCGCACCGGCACGAAGTCGTCGCGCGTGAAGGTGAACTGGTTCAGCGAGCGGGGCAGGGTCCGCTTCGCCCGGGCGGCCGACATCCGGGCGATGTCCTGCAGCGTGCCGCTGCTCCCGACCACGAGCCGGGGGGCGAAGGGGGCGACGGCCTCGGCGACCGGCCCGAGGACGTCGCCGAGATGGGTCCGCAGTCGCTGCTCGTCGTCGCGGTCGAGGGGATCGCCGGTGACGAAGGCGGCCGTGAGCGTGCCCACGCCGAGGTTCTCGCTCGCGGCGAAGCGCAGCCCGGCCGCGTCGCCGACCGTGATCTCGACGCTGCCGCCGCCGAGGTCGAAGCCCAGGGCGGGGGCGGGCTCGAGCAGCACCCCGGCCCGGATGGCCCGGAAGATCAGCTCGGCCTCGCGGAGGCCGCTGATGACCTCGACCGCCACCTGGGCCTCGGCCTCGATGCGGTCGACGACCTCGCCCCCGTTGGCGGCCCGGCGCAGGGCCGAGGTGGCGCAGGCCACGACCTCGACCGCCCCGGCCGCCTCGGCGAGCTGGCGGAAGCGGCGCACCGATGCGACGGCGGCGTCGGCGGCGGCGGCGGGGATGTGGCCGTGCCGGGCGACGACCTCGCCGAGGCGCAGCATCTCCTTCTCGGTCACGATGGGCTCGAAGCCGCCCGGCTGGACCTCGGCGACCACCAGGTGGAAGGAGTTCGAGCCGAGGTCGAGGGCGGCGATGCGCACGCGGCGAGGCTACCGAGCGCGCAGTACGCTCCCGGGGTCCACGGCGGGCGACGCAGCGTCCGGAGCCGGCCCCTGCCGTACACAGCCCCCAACTGCCACTCACTGCCACTCACTGCCACCGAATGCGGAGGAATCCCCATGGCCGCTGCCCCCGAATCCCGCCTGCTCGTCGACGGCGTGCTCACCGAGGCCCGCTCGGGCCGGACGTTCCCGAACGTCAACCCGGCCACCGAGGAGGTCGTGGGCGAGGTCGCCGACGGGGGCGTGGAGGACATGGACGCCGCGATCGCCGCGGCGCGGCGCGCCTTCGACGAGACCGACTGGTCGACCGACCGTGAGTTCCGCAAGCGGGTGCTGCACCAGCTCGTCGACGCCCTCGACCGGCACAAGGACGACCTGCGTCCGCACATCGTGGCCGAGGTCGGCTGCCCCGTGATGCTGACCCACGCCGTGCAGCTCGACTCCTGCATCCCCGACATGCGCTGGGACATCGACGCGATCGACCGGATCGAGTGGGAGTCCGAGCTCGGGGTCCACGAGTTCATGGGGATGCGCAGCAACCGGCTGGTCCTGCGCGAGCCGGTGGGGGTGGTCGGGGCGATCACGCCGTGGAACTTCCCCTTCATGCTCAACGTGTCCAAGCTCGCCCCGGCCCTGGCCGCCGGCAACACCGTGGTGCTCAAGCCCGCTCCCGACACGCCGTGGAGCGCCACGATGATCGGGCGGATCATCGCCGAGGAGACCGACATCCCGCCCGGCGTCGTCAACATCGTCGCCTCGGGCGACAAGGCCGCGGTGGGCGAGGTGCTCACCGGGGACCCGCGGGTCGACATGATCTCGTTCACCGGCTCCACCGGGGTGGGCAAGCGGATCATGGCCCGGGGCGCCGAGACGGTGAAGAAGGTCTTCCTCGAGCTCGGGGGCAAGTCGGCCAACATCATCCTCGACGACGCCGACCTCGACGGCGTCGCCATGGGCGGGATGATGATCTGCATGCACGCCGGGCAGGGCTGCGCCATCACGACTCGCATGCTCCTGCCGGAGTCGCGCTACGACGAGGCGGTCGAGAAGCTCGCCGGGGCGTTCGCCATGGTCCCCTACGGCGACCCGACCGACATGAGCAACCTCATGGGACCCCTGGTCAACCGGGCCCAGTACGAGCGGGTGCTGGGGATGATCGACCGGGCCAAGGCCGACGGGGCCCGCTGCCTGGTCGGCGGCGGTCCGGCCACGCAGTTCGAGCGGGGCTTCTTCGTGCAGCCCACGCTGTTCGTCGACGTCGAT
Source organism: uncultured Actinomycetes bacterium (assembly GCA_903899845.1). Classification (GTDB taxonomy): domain Bacteria; phylum Actinomycetota; class Acidimicrobiia; order IMCC26256; family PALSA-555; genus CAIUKV01. The sequence goes on along the minus strand of CAIUKV010000112.1, from coordinate 1,314 downwards.
CCCGACTCCGAGCTGGCCCAGGACGAGGTGTTCGGCCCGGTCCTCGCCGTGATCAAGTACCGCGACGACGACGACGCGGTGCGCATCGCGAACAGCTCCCGCTACGGGCTGTCGGGAGCGGTCTCGAGCGCCAGCCTCGACCGGGCGCTCGGCGTGGCCCGTCGCATCCGGACCGGGACCGTCTCGGTGAACGGCGGCGCCTGGTTCGGTCCCGACTCGCCGTTCGGCGGCTACAAGGAGAGCGGCGTCGGGCGCGAGCACGGCATCGCCGGGTTCGAGGAGTACCTCGAGACCAAGACCGTCGGCCTCCCCGCCACCTGATCGGGGCCGACGAGATGCCCGACACCAACCCCCTCGCCGGGGTCTCCTACCTGCCCACGTTCGCGACCGTCGCCGAGGAGCGCCGACACCGCAAGGAGCGGCTCGCCGCCGCGTTCCGGCTCTTCGGTCGCTTCGGGTTCGACGAGGGGGTGGCCGGTCACATCACCGCGCGTGACCCCGAGCGGCCCGACTGCTTCTGGGTCAACCCCTTCGGGATGAACTTCGGCCACATCCGGGTGTCCGACCTCATCATGGTCGACGACACCGGCACCGTGGTCGAGGGCGACGGCATCGTCAACGGCGCCGCCTTCGCCATCCACTCCCAGGTGCACGCCGCCCGCCCCGACGTGATCGCCGCCGCCCACGCCCACTCGATCCACGGCAAGGCGTGGTCGGCCCTCGGCCGCCGGCTGGACCCGATCACCCAGGACGCCTGCGCCTTCCACGACGACCACGCGCTGTTCGACGACTACACCGGCGTGGTGCTCGACCTCTCCGAGGGCGTCCGCATCGGGCAGGCGCTCGGTGACCGCAAGGCCGTCATCCTGCGCAACCACGGCCTGCTGACCGTGGGCCACTCGGTCGACGAGGCGGCGTGGTGGTTCATCACCATGGAGCGTTCGTGCCAGGCCCAGCTCCTCGCCGAGGCCGCCGGGACCCCGGTGCTGATCGACCCCGCCAACGCGGCCCTCACCGCCACGCAGGTGGGCTCGCACATCGCCGGCCACTTCTCCTTCCAGCCGCTCTACGCCAAGATCACGCGTGAGCAGCCCGACCTCCTCGACTGAGCCCGCCATGACTCTCGAGCCGGGTGCCGTGCTCCTCACCGACCGCGTCGCCGTCGTCACCGGCGCCGCCGTGGGCATCGGTGCCGCGATCGCGGTGGCGTTCGCCCGCTTCGGTGCCGACGTCGCGGTGTGCGACCGCGACGCCGAGAACCTCGCCGTCACCGTCGCCGCGATCGAGGCCGCCGGACGGCGGGCCTGGCCCGGG
>CAIUKV010000111.1 GCA_903899845.1 uncultured Actinomycetes bacterium | reverse complement strand
CCTCGCCACCGTGCTCGCGGCCGACCACGACGCCGAGGCGTTCGCGCCGCTGGCCTCGCTGACGGTGGGCGAGCTCCGCGAGCACCTGCTCGACCCGGCCACCGTGGCCGCCCACCCCGACGGCTTCGGGCGGGCGCTGACCGCCGAGGTCGCCGCCGCGGTGGCGAAGGTGATGGGCAACCTCGACCTCGTGCACGCAGCCGCCCGGCTGCGGCGGGTGACCCGGTGCCGCAACACGATGGGTGAGCCCGGCACCTTCGGCGTGCGCATCCAGCCCAACCACCCGGCCGACGATCCGGCCGGAGTGGTGCTCGCGGTGCTCGACGGGCTCCTGTTCGGCTGCGGCGACGCGGTGATCGGGGTCAACCCGGTGGGGGACCGGGTCACCGACGTGGTCACCCTGCTCGACACCCTGCACCGGGTGATCGACGCGCTCGCGGTGCCGACCCAAGCGTGCGTGCTCGCGCACCCCACCACACAGCTCGAGGCGATGGACGCGGGGGCCCCGGTCGATCTGCTGTTCGCGTCGCTCGCGGGCACGAGTGGCGCCAACGCGAGCTTCGGGGTGTCGGCGGCGCTGGTGCACGAGGCGCGTGAGCGGGTGCTGGCGTCGCACCGCGACCGACCCGGCTTCGTGGGGACCCAGGTGACCTACTTCGAGACCGGACAGGGTTCCGCGCTGTCGGCCGACGCGCACCACGGCACCGACCAGCTCACCCTGGAGGCCCGGGCCCAGGCGTTCGCGCGCGTGTTCGACCCGTTCCTCGTGAACTCGGTGGTCGGGTTCATCGGGCCCGAGTACCTGGCCGACGGCCGCCAGATCCTGCGAGCCGGGCTCGAGGACCACTTCGTGGGCAAGCTGCTCGGCCTGCCGATGGGCATGGACGTCTGCTACACGAACCACGTCGACGATGCGGGCCAGGACGACAACGACAACCTGCTCGTGCTGCTCGCGGTCGCGGGCTGCAACTACGTCATGGGCGTGCCCGGAGCCGACGACGTGATGCTCGGGTACCAGTCGACGAGCTATCACGAGGTCGCGTCGGTGCGCGACCTGCTCGGCCTGCGGCCCGCGCCGGAGTTCGAGGGGTGGCTCGCGGCGCGTGACCGGTGGCGGGCGGGCCGGCTGGTGCCCCCGTCGGCCGACGACGCCCGCGCGCTCGAGTCGGTGGGCCTGCGGGCACTGGGCCGGTGAGCGGCGACGGTCCGGGGTCGGCCCCCGGTGCGACCCCGGACCCGGATGACGCGCCGACCCCGGTGACCCCGGCGTCCCCGGCGGTCCCGGGGACGGCGGACGCCGCGGCCGCGGCGTGGGCCCCGGTGCGGGCCCGGGCTGCGGCGGTGACCCCGGCCCGGCTCTTCCTCGGCAGCGCCGGGCTCGCCCCCCGCACCGCCGACGCGCTCGCGCTGCGCACCGACCACGCGTTCGCGCGTGACGCCGTCGACACCCCCCTCGAGGTGACCACCGGGCCGCTCGCCCCGCTCGGGCTGCTCGAGGTGTCGACGCAGGTCACCGACGCGGCCGAGCACCGCCGCCGGCCGGATCTCGGCCGCCGCCTCGACGCCGCCGCGCGCGCCACGCTGGCCCGGGAGGGCACCCGGGGCGCCGACCTGCAGGTGGTGGTGGGCGACGGCCTCTCGGCCACCGCGGTCCACGTGCAGGTGCCCGACCTCCTGCCCCGGCTCCACGCCCTCGCCACGGCCCGGGGGTGGTCGTGGGGTCGTCCGGTCGCGGTGCGGCACTGCCGGGTCGGGGTGCTCAACGACATCGGCGAGGTGCTCGACCCCACGGTGGTCGTGCTGCTGGTGGGGGAGCGCCCGGGCCTGGGCACGGCCGAGAGCCTGTCGGCCTACTTCGCCCACCGACCCCGGCCGGGCTGCACCGACGCCGACCGCAACCTGATCTCGAACATCCACGCCCGGGGCACGCCGGTGCCCGAGGCCGCGGTGCGGATCGTCGCGTTCGCCGCGGCGCTGATGGCCGCCGGTCGCAGCGGCGTGACGGTGAAGGAGCCCGACCCTGGACCGGGACCGGGCGGCGTGATCGAATGACCCGGTCCGGTGGTCTCGACGCGGGCCACCACCGGTCGCGACGGGTCGCACCGGCACGCGGCGGCACACGGCGGCACGCGGCGGCACACGACGGAGCACGAGGGGGCGGCGATGGCGCAGGTGATGACGGTCCTCGGCCCGGTGGACGCGGCCGACCTCGGGCGCACCCTGGTGCACGAGCACATCGTGATCACCTGGCCGGGCGAGGAGCTGGAGCGGACGGCGCGCTGGACCCGGGCCGACATCGTCGCCCGGGCCACCGACAAGCTGAGTGAGCTGCGCGACGGCGGCTTCCGGACCTTCGTCGACCCGTGCCCGATCGAGCTGGGACGCGACCCCGAGCTGTACGCCGAGGTCTCGCAGGCGTCGGGGATGCACGTGGTGTGCGCGACGGGCTTCTACACCCAGCACGAGGGCTGGGGCCTCCCCTTCTACTGGCGGGCGCGTGATCCCGAGGAGATCGCCGAGCACTACGCGGCCGAGCTCACCGAGGGGATCGCGGGCACCGGGGGGATCCGGGCCGGGGTCATCAAGGCCGCGACCGGCGCCGAGGTGAGCGACGCCGAGCGGCGGGTGCTGACGGGCGCCGCGCTCGCGCAGCGGGCGACCGACGTCGCGATCATCACCCACACCGAGCGCTCGCGCCACGGCGACACCCAGCAGGAGATCTTCGCCGAGCACGGCGCCGACCTCGGCCGGGTCCTCATCGGGCACCAGGACGAGCAGACCGACGTCGCGCCGATCCGGGCGCTCGCCGCGCGGGGCACCTTCGTCGGCATCGACCGGGTCGGGCTCGAGATCATCGCCCCCGACGAGCGCCGGGCCGACCACGTGGCCGCGCTCGTGCACGAGGGGTTCACCGGGCAGGTGTGCCTGTCGCAGGACCACATCTGCGTGACGACCGCGCCCCGGCCCGCCTACTGGGTGCCGCCCGAGTACCGCGAGGCCGCGGCGGCCCGCCGGGCCGACATCGAGTGGCAGACCTCCGACCGGCCCTACACCTACATCACCACCGGCTTCGCGCCGATGCTCACCGCGCGCGGCGTGACCGAGGCCGACCTCGAGACGATCTTCGTCGACAACCCCCGCCGCCTCCTCGCCGGGGTCTGACCCCGCCCCGATGGACCTCGCCCGCTACCGCGCGGAGCTGCGCGCCTGGCTCGATGCCGACGCCGATCCCGCGACCGACGCCGCGGCCGAGAGCGGTCCGGCAGCCCGGACGACGGGTCCGGCGGCGGACGACCTCGACCGGCGGGTCGCGCGCTCCCGGCGGATCCTCGGGCGCCTCTGGGCCGCCGACCTCGGGCGGTGGGGCTGGCCCGAGCGGGCCGGCGGGCTGGGCGGCTCGCCCCTGCTGCGGGCCGAGCTCGGGGCGACGCTGGTGGCGCGCGACCTCGCCGACCCCGGCGTGCTCGCGATGATCGAGGTGCTCGCCCCCACGGTGATCGAGGCGGCCCCGGCCGACCGGGTGGCCGAGTGGGTGCCCCGCCTGTGCTCGGGCGCCGAGGTGTGGTGCCAGGGGTTCTCGGAGCCGGCGACCGGCAGCGACCTCGCCGCCCTGACCTGCCGGGCCACGCCGGTCGGGGGCGACCCCGCGACCGCGTCGGCCTTCGTGGTGCGGGGCCAGAAGGTGTGGACGAGCCTGGCGCAGTACGCCGACCGGTGCGTGCTGCTCGCCCGGACCGGACCGGCCGAGGCGCGCCACCGCGCGATCACCGCCTTCCTCGTCGACATGGACGACCCCGGGATCACCGTCGCCCCGATCGAGATGGTGAACGGGGCCCGGGAGTTCGCCGAGGTGTTCTTCGACGACGTGGTCGTGCCCGCCGACCGCATCCTCGGCGCGCGCGACGGGGGCTGGGACCTCGCGATGCGCATCCTCCCCTACGAGCGGTCGACCTGCTTCTGGCACCGCATCGCCTACCTCGAGCAGCGCCTCGCCCGCCTCGCGGCCGGCGCCCCCGCCGACGACCGGGCCGCGCTCGCGCTGGGGGAGGCGGTCGGTGCGGTGCACACCCTGCGGGCCCGGTCGCGCGCCACGCTGCACCGACTCGCCGCGGGCGAGACCCTGGGCCCGGAGACGTCGGTCGACAAGCTGCTCGTGGCCGCAGCCGAGCTGGCCACGTTCGATGCCGCGCGCGCCCTGCTCCCCGGGACGGTCGAGCTCGCCGACGACCCGGTCGCGGCCGGATGGCGCAGCGAGTACCTCTACTCGCGGGCGGTCACGGTGTACGGGGGCACCGCCGAGATCCAGCGCAACATCGTCGCCCGTCGCCTCCTCGACCTCGGTCCGGAGGGGTGATGGACGCGGCCGAGCGCGCGCTGCTCGACGCGAGCGTGCAGACGGCGGTCGCCGACGCCGTCGCGCGCGACGCGCCGGTGGATCCGGTGCTCGCGCGTCTCGGCTGGCCGGCGATGCTCACCGACGTGGCCGACGTGGCGATCGCGACGGTGTTCGGCGCGCTCGGCCGGACCGGGGGCCGCAGCGGCGCGCTCGACGACCTGTGCGCCCACGCCCTCGGCACCGCGCCCCGGCCCGACCTCGCAGTGGTGCTGCCGGCCTTCGGGGGCTGGGCGCCGCCCGGGACCGTCGCCGCCGGGAGGGTGCGGGTCGGCGGCCTGGGCACCGCCCGGGCTGCCACCGCGACGGATCTCCTCGTCGCCACCGCCGCCGGGACCGTGGTCGTGCCCGTGCGCGCGGGCGCGGGCGCAAGCGCGGTGACGCCGATCGGGGGCGTCGACCCGGCCGGCGGGCTCCAGGCCGTGCGCGCCGAGTGG
>CAIUKV010000110.1 GCA_903899845.1 uncultured Actinomycetes bacterium | reverse complement strand
TCGGCCGCGAGCACGGTGGCGAGGTCGTCGTCGACCACCGGGGTGTCGACGATCTCGCGCAGGGTCACGTCGGCGAGCGCGGCCTTGGCCGCGAGGCGCTCCCGGCGCGACCCCGCCGCGATCCCGGCGAGCGCGTCACCCGACTTCTCCTCGTTGGCCTTGGCGAGCAGCTCGCGCAGATCGGCGAAGCGGAACCGCTCGCCCCGCAGCGTCGCGGTGAAGGCCATGCCCCATTCTGCCCCCGCCGCCCCGGTGGCCGCCCCCCGGGGCGACCGCCAGCCGGTGGCCCACGCCCGGCGGCCCCTGGGCGGCGCTGGTACGTTCCGGCCCACCCACGACCCCGAGGTGCGCGATGCCGATCCCCGCCGACGAGTACCCGCTGCACCAGGCGCCCCACTCGCTCGCCCACGCCGCGACCAGCGACCGCAACTTCTACGACCGCTGCTACCTGAACTGCTTCGACACCGAGGGCGATTTCCTGCTGGTGAGCGGCCTCGGGCAGTACCCGAACCTGGGCACCACCGACGCGTTCGTGTGCGTGCGCGTCGGCGACCACCAGCACGTGGTGCGCACCTCGGACGCGCTCGGCCCCGACCGCATGCGCCAGGAGGTCGGTCCCTACCGGCTGGAGATCGTCGACCCGCTCCAGGAGCTGCACCTCACCTGCGCGGGCGACGAGTGGGGCGTCGCGGTCGATCTGCACTGGCGAGGGTCGTTCCCCGCGGTCGACGAGTCGCCCCACCTGATGCGCACCGGCGCGAAGCTCACCCTCGACGCGCAGCGCTTCGCCCAGGTCGGCACCTGGGAGGGCTGGGTCCGGGTCGCGGGCACCGAGTACCCCGTCGTGCCCGGCCGCCACATCGGCACCCGCGACCGCTCGTGGGGCATCCGCCCCGTGGGCGAGCCCGAGCCCCCCGGACGCGCCGCCGCCGAGCCCGACCCCGGCCACGGCTTCCACTGGTGCTACGTGCCCCTGCGCTTCGACGACTTCGGCCTCGTGTTCATCGCCCAGGAGGACGGCGACGGCCACCGCACCCTCAACGACGCCCTGCGCGTGTGGCCCGACGGGCGGGTCGACTCGCTCGGCTACCCCCGCTACGACATCACCTACCGCTCCGGCAGCCGCATCCCGGTGGCCGCGACGATCACCGCGCACGAGCCCGACGGCAAGCCGTTCGTGGTGGAGATCGAGCCCCGGGGCCACGTCGCGCTGTCGGCCGGGTGCGGCTACGGCCCCGACCCGCAGTGGACCCACGGCGTCTGGCGGGGCCGGGGGTTCACCGAGGGGTCGGTGTACGACCTGCACGACCCCGCGAACTTCATCGCCACCCAGTTCTCGATGCTCGACCACCTGGGCCGGGCCACCGTGAACGGCCAGGTCGGCCACGGCCTGTTCGAGCACGTGTGCGCGGGTCGCCACACGCCCTCGGGGTTCCCCGACGCCGTGACCATGGCGCCCTGAGGCGCCCGGCGCGTCTCAGGCCCGGGCGCGCCGGGGCCGGAACACCGGCAGGGCGATCTCGTCGCCGGCCGGATCGAAGTGCACCTCGACCGGGAGCCCGACCACGAGGTCGGCCCGCTCGACGTCGGTGACCCGCGCCAGGATGCGCACCACGCCGTTCGTGTCGTCGAGCTCCACCACCGTCGTGTTGTACGCGCCGAGCGCGGCGAGGCCGGGATGGATCGGGCGCTCGACCCACGTGTAGCTGTACACGGTGCCGTTGCCCGGGTGGGGGGCCCACTCCCAGTCGAGCGCACCGCACGAGTAGCAGACCTGCGTGGGCGGGTGGCGGTGGACCCCGCACGCCGTGCAGCGCTGGATCACCAGCTCGCCCCGGCCCGCGGCGAGCCAGTAGCCCTCGGTGGTGGGGTCGGGTCGGGGGCCGGGCAGCCCCGGCATCTGCTCGCTCACGGCCGCCTCACCCGGGGCTCCCGGTGAGGATCATCCCGCTGGTCGGCGACGGTCCCGCCCCGCCCACCACCAGCACGTTGGTCGCCCCGGGGATCTGGTTGATCGCAGTGCCCCGGATCTGGCGCACCGCCTCGTTCACGTGGGTCATGCCGTGGGTGTAGGCCTCGGCCAGGTTGCCGCCGTGCGGGTTGACCGGCAGCGGGCCGTCGAGGCCGAGGTTGCCGTCGGCGACGTAGGGGCCACCCTCGCCCTTCGCGCAGAAGCCGAAGTCCTCGAGGCTCGTGATGACCATCGGGGTGAAGTGGTCGTAGACCATCGCCACGTCCATGTCGGCCAGGCCCAGGCGGGCCATGCGGTACACCTCACCCGCGACCGCACGCTGCCCGCTCGACGCGAAGTCCTCGTCGGGCTGGTTGTAGAAGCTCATCAGCGCGTTGCCGTACCGGAACGGCGCGCCCACCGCCGCCGACGCGATGTAGGCGGGCGGGTGCGGGCAGTCGCGGGCCCGCTCGGCCGACGTGATCACGACCGCGCAGCCGTAGTCGGTCTCCATGCAGAAGTCGAACAGCCGCAGCGGGTCGGCGATCATCTGGCTCGCGTGGTGGTCCTCGACCGTGATCGGGGTGCGGAAGCGGGCCTCGGGGTTGTTCGCGGCCATGGCGCGCGCGTGCATGGTGACGTGGGCGAACTGCTCGGTGGTGGTCCCGTAGAGGTGCATGTGCCGCCGGGCCGCGAGGGCGAACATCTGCCCCGGCGCCTGGAGGCCGTAGGGCACGCTGAACTGGAACGGGCCACCGATGCTGGGCACGCCCTGGCCCATCTGGCCGAAGGCCTGGCCGTAGCGGGCGCCCGCCTCCATCGTCATCACCTTGTGCACGACCACGTAGTCGGCGGCCCCGGTCGCCACCGCCATCGCCGCGTTCTGGAACGCCCCGCACATCGACGAGCCGCCCCCACCCCAGGTCTGGGCCGTGTAGCGCAGCTGCTTGGCCCCGAACGCCTCGAACAGCTCGGGCGGGTCGATCGGCGTGTAGTAGGAGCTGTAGCCGTCGACGTCGGCGGGGGTGATGCCGGCGTCCGCGCACGCCGCGGTCACCGCCTCGACCACGAGGCGCAGGTGACCCCGCTCGGCGTACTCGCCCCGCTTCCCGAACGGCACGTAGCCGAACCCGACGATCGCCGCCTGGTTGCGGAGCTCGATCACCGGACCTCCTTCCGAGCCGCGACCTCGGCCAGCACCCGCTCGGTGTCCTGGCCGCAGAGCGGGGCGTTGCCGAGCACCGACCGGCCGCGCGAGAAGCGCACGAAGGCGGTGGCGCGCGGGTAGGTGTCGAACGTCGCGTGCTCGGCGTCGGTGCGCAGGCCCAGCTCGTCGGCGATCGCCCCGAGCGCGAAGGTGCGGTCGAGCCCCACCGGCGACACCGCGACCACCGCCACGCCGCGGGGCAGCAGCTCGGCCTCCCAGTCGACGGCCGGCGCACCGAGGAACGCGGCGGCCAGGGCCGCGGCCGGGTCGGCGGCGCCCGGGTCCACGCCCAGTCGCTCGGCGAGCGCGGCGCGGGCCGCCGGGCGCTCGACCGTCACCATCACCCAGCCGTCGGCGGTCTCGTAGAGCCGGTGCCACGGCCCCAGCCCGAACAGGTCGGGGTCCGGGGCCGGGGTGGCGGCGCCGGGTCCGGGCACCGAAGTGTCGGCGAGCGCATGGGCGACGGTGGACAGCATGGAGGTGCGCAGCACGGTACCGGTGCCGTGACGGACCCGGCCGAGGATCCCGAGCGCGAGCGCGGTGCCGACCCCGAG
>CAIUKV010000109.1 GCA_903899845.1 uncultured Actinomycetes bacterium | reverse complement strand
GGTCCTGGAACTCGAGCACCCGGCCCCGGAGGAGGTCGGCGTGCGCACCGACGAACCCGGCGATGTACCAACGGTGGACGGAGGTGCCGCGGTCGGCGCCGTGCGCCCGGCTCACGGGCTCGGTCCCCCGGGCGAGCAGGAAGCGGCCGCGCACGACCGGCCCGATCCGCCCGGCGCGGGCCAGGAGCCGCCCGACCGCGCTCATGCTGCCAGGGCCCGGTCGAGCCAGGCTCCGAACGCGTCCGGGGCCTGGGCCGGAACCGCCCAGCGCGGGATGCGGAACCGGTCGCCGGCGCCGTCGAAGCGGCGGTGGTGGTTCACGAAGGCCGCCCGGACCCCCGCAGACGCTGCCGCGCCACACGACGCATCGTCGTAGTCACCGGCCGCCCCGTACGGATAGGCCAGCAGTTGCGGGCGTCGACCCGTCAGCCCCTCGAGCCGGTCGAGTCCGCGGACGATCTCGGACTCCTGCTCGGCCCCGGCGAGCCCGGCGAGGACCGGGTGCCGATCGGTGTGCCCGCCGATCGTGATGCCCGGGGTCGCCGCCAGCGCCCGCACCCCGGCCTCGTCGAGCACGGGGTGGGCCTCACGTCGGACCCCGGGGCGCTCCGGCAGGCGCGCCTCGACGGCCGCGACGAGGTCGTCGCGCTCGTCGGGGGGCTCCGCCCGGACCCGGGTCGCCACGGCGCCGGCCACCGCGACCGCGGTGGCCGGGTCGGCGAGCGAGCGTTCCGGGGGCACCGGCATCGCCCCGACCAGGTCCGTGAGCGCGGCAGCCTCGACGTCGGACGCGCCGATCGCCGCGGCAACGCGGTCCCACCAGTAGCCCCGCACGTCGCCGAGGTAGCCGGTGGGGACGAACACCGTGGCCGGCGCATCCTCCGCGCGCAGGATCGGGACCGCGACCTCGAGCGTGTCGCGGTACCCGTCGTCGAAGGTGATCGCGACCTCGGGCCGCCGACCCCGTCCGGTCGGTCCGAGCATCTCGGCGAGCGGCACGATCGCAGCCCGGCGCCGGAGCACGGCGACGTGGCCGGCGAACCACTCCGGGGCGCACGCGAGCGCGAAGGGATCGAAGGTCGGGGTGGCCACGCGGTGGTAGGTCAGCACGAGCCGTGGCCGTCGACCGAACCCAGCCCGGTGCGCCAGCGCGCGCACCCGCGACTCAGCCCGGGAGGAGGATCTCATCACGGTGCAGGATGCCGTCGCACACGGTGTCGACCGCCACCGAGCGCCCGGGAGCGAGATCCCCGAGATCGGTGATGGCGAGCTCGAGCTTCACCGGATCAGCGTTCGTCCAGCGCATGTCGATCGCGTAGCGGAACTTCATAAGGTGCACGAAGCGCCGCGCGAGCGTAGCGCTGTCGGTGGGCGGCTGCGGGACGTTGCCGTCGGCAAGGCCTTCGAGCATCCGTCGGTAGTCCTCCGGGGTGTCGACGTCCACCGTGAACCCCTTGCGCGCGTAGTAGGGCGCGCCGCACACGAGGACGGGTTGCCCGGCGATCGTGGCTTCGAGCCCGACCGAGGCGCAGTACACGAGGTTGCACGTGGCCATCGCCCGCAAGGTGTCGGAGGACACCTCGCTCTCCGGTCCGACGAGGAACACGTTGTCGGGCAGCGGAGCGAACCGTTGCGTGATCTGGTCGACGATCCGCCCCACGGTTCGGAACTTGGGGACGATCTCAGCCGGGTGGGCCCGGACGACGAGGTCGAGCTCGGGATGCTTCCGCACGAAGTCGAAGGTCGCGTCGAGCCACTCCATCTGACCGTCGAACGCGTGATCACGCTCGGCGACGAACAGATCCCAGCTCACGTTGGTGAACAGCACCAACAGCCGACGATCGTCCCGGAGTCCGAGGGCGCGCCGGATCGCGAGGGCATCGGTCTCGAGCACGGGATCGGTGGCGGTCTGGCGCGCGAACGCCGGGAGCCCGCGCAGGTAGCCGTCGATCCGGGCCTCCTCCTCGGGGGTCAACGGAAGATCCTTCGCCGCCGCCCAGGCTCCGTCGAGGGCCGGGTCCTCGCAGCTCGAGTTGACGGCGTAGACGTGCCGGTCGAACGACTCGTCGTACATCTCGCGACTCACGACCTTGATGCCCCGCGCCTGCGCGACCTCGCGGGCCGCCCGCCAGAAGAGGTGCCGGCCACTCAGGACGACCACGACGTGGGGCCGGAAGTCGTCGAGCCAGGCGGTCACGGCCCGGAGCGCGAGGATCCCGCTGACGAGGAACGACCGACGCGCCGCCACCACGTCGGGCGCGTCACCGTGGCTGTCGGCCCGGAGGTAGCCCGCCACGCTCGACCCCAGCCAGGACCCGACCGGCCACCCGTCGACGCAGAACCCGATGATCTCGTCGTCACGGAGCGCGGCGACCGTCGCCTGCGCCGCCGCCTCGGCGGCCGGGGCGTCACCGAGGAAGCGGCTCAGCGGCACCCAGTCCACGCCCGACGCCTCGAGGAAGGGTCGCTTCTGGGCGATGCACGTCCGGCACCGGTCGTTGGGCCGGACCTGGGCCAAGCGCTCGTCGCACGCCGGGAGCGACGGGAGGTCGCAGACGAAGAACTGGCTGACCGCGCCGCGCTGCTCGAGCGCGGCCGCCAGCAGGTGGTCGACGATCAGGTGCGGGACGCCCGCCCCGAACACCGCGAAGCCGACCCGGACGGGGTCGCCGGTCACCGGAGCGGTCGGAGCCGGTGCGGTGGCCACGAGGTCCCGGAAGCGGCCGAGCACGTGCCAGTAGGCGTACATGGGCTCCCCGCCGGCGACGCTCCCGGCACGCCCGGTCCCGGTCCGTCGCCGCATCCGCCGCACCAGTCCTGCGACGCGGGCACGGAACTTCGTCGACATCGAGCGATCCCCCCCGGCCACAGGATCCGAGAGGTTACCCGGCGCCCGCTCGGACCCCGGGACCCGCGCGGCGCCGCTGGTAAGGTCACGCCGTGAGTTCGAGCGGTCGGCGCGTGATCCGCACGGCGCGCCGGAGCGCCGCGCTGACGGCCCGCCGCCTCGGGTGGCGCCCCGCCGACGAGCGGTACGACGGATCGGCGCCGTACCTCCTGGCGTTCCCGCCGGCTCCCCCCTCCGATCCACCGGGTCCCACGGTCTCGCTGCTCAACGACACCCGGGACCAGTGCAACTTCGGCAGCGAGGTCCTCACCGACGGCCTGGTCCGGATCCTGCGGGACCGGGTCCCGGGCGTGACCGTCGAGCCGATCCCCTCCCACTGGATGATCGGCCTGGGCATGCCGGTCATCTACCACGACCACGCCCGGGGCTTTCGGGTCCCCAACGCGCACTACCCCCGGGTCGCCGACCAGTTCGACGTCGTGGCCGACCTCTGGGACGCGGGCGCCGGTGGCCCCGGTGTCGCGTCGATCGTCGAGCGGCTCGGGCGCGCCGATCTCGTCTTCACGAACGGTGAAGGCAGCCTCTACCGCGACAACGAGAGCGCCCTGCGAGAGCTCTTCTGCGCGTGGTACGCCAAGGAGCGCCTCGGGATCCCGACCGTGTTCGCGAACGCCATGGTCCACCTCACCGACGTGGTCCCCATCCTGCCGGGCATGGTCCGGCGTACCTTTCCCGTGCTCGACGCCGTCGCCGTACGCGAGGCACGGTCGTTGGCGAACCTGCGAGCCTTCCTCCCCGACCTCGACGCCCGCCTCATCCCCGACTCGGCCTTCGCCATCACCCCGGCCGACGCGCGCGACACCGAAGCGGTCGCTGCGGTCCGGGCCCGGATCGGCGATCGTCCCTATTTCCTGTTCGACCCCGGGACGATGCCCATCGACGCCCGACCCGGCACGCGTTCGGCCCTCCACCGGATGATCGAGGCCCTCAAGGGCACCGACGTCCAGGCCGTGTTCGTCCGCAAGGACCTCACGGACGGCTTCGTGGAG
>CAIUKV010000108.1 GCA_903899845.1 uncultured Actinomycetes bacterium | reverse complement strand
GCCTCGAGCCGCATCGCGGTGTCGGCGAGCTTGTCGCCGAGCTTCACCACGTAGCCGTCCTCGTAGATCCGGGCCATGTAGTCGAGGTGGCGGCTCTCGTCGAAGGGTGAGAGCACCGTGTAGCGGGCGGTGTGGAGGGCGCTCCCCGCGAGCGCGACCGCGACGACGACCAGGTAGGGCCAGGCCCGTCGCCACCACCCGGCGGCGGGACGCCCGGGGTCCGGCGCGTCCGACTCGTCGACCGCGTCCGTCGTGGGTGTCGCCGGTTCGTTCACCGCAGGAACCGTCGCACGACCCGCCAGTACCACGCCAACGCGGCGTCGAACGGCCGGAGCGCGTCGGGCAGGGGGAAGTTGCGGGCGTCCATCCGGTCGGCCAGTCGGGGGGCCAGGCGGCGGTCCCCCACCGTGCGGGCGGCCTGGACCTCGGCCCGCCGGGCCCGCAGCCACGCCCGGTGCGCCCACAGCCAGCGCCAGCCCCGGACCTTGTCCCCGAGCCAGCCGCCCCGCCAGGCCATGACCGCCACCGCGCCCTCCATGGCGACGAGGAGCGGGGCGAGCAGGGCGAGGGTGCGGCCGTCCCAGCAGGTCAGGACGAACATCAGGCGGTTGCGCTCGGCGAGGTAGAGCTTGGTCGGCTCACGGTCGAACTCGTAGCGGTGCACACCCACCGCGTCAGCGACGTAGCGGACCCGGAGACCCCGCTGCCAGCACCGCCAGCTCAGCTCGGCGTCCTCGTGGAACGCGAAGTACTCCTCGGCGAAGCCACCCAGGTCGTCCCACACCGACCGCCGCAGGCACACCAGCGCGCCCATCCCACCGGCGACGTCGCGATCGACGGCCGCCTCCGTCGCCGGGCTGCCGAAGCCCCCGACCCAGGAGAAGCCGAGGAAGTGGATCTCGTTGCCGGTCGAGTTGCAGCGCTCGCGGTCGTCACCGAGCCGAACGCTCCCGGCCGCGATCCCGACGTCGGGCTGCCCTGCGACCGCAGCCAGTCGGGCGAGGGCATCGGGGTCGACGACGAGATCGCCGTTGACCAGCGCGAGGTACTCGCCGGTGGCGTGGGCCGCCCCGAGGTTGCACCCCCCGGAGAAGCCGAGGTTCACCCCGTCGCCGACCACGGTGCACCCCGGCCGTCGCCGCAACCGGTCGACGGCCCCGTCGGTCCCGCCGTTGTCCACGAGCACCACGTCGACGTCGACGTCGACGGAGGCGAGCAGCGCATCGACGCAGCGCTCCAGCCAGGGCTCGGGCCGGTACGCGAGCACCACGGCGGTGACCCGCGGCCCGCCCGTCATCGACGGGCCAGGCCGAGGACGCTGAGGAAGAAGCTGGCCATCACCGTCTCGAAGCCCAGCACGAGCAGGGTCGCCGCCGGCACCGCGACCCGGATCGCGTCGCGGGTGTCGAGCGCACCGAAGTCGTTCGAGCCCCAGGTGACGAGGCTGTACACGGCGACCACGAGGCCGGCGACGAGGGCGAGGACCCCGAGCACGAGGCCCCGTTCGAGGGTCACGACGCGAAACGCGCGCTCGAGCCCTCGCGACACCGGCAGGAGCCCCTCGTTCATGGCGAAGGCGCGCGCGAAGACCGCGAACAGGATCGCCTGGAACCCGATCAGGACCATCGCCATCGCGTACAGCAGCGCCGTGACGTCGAGGGCGCGGTCGCCGAACTCGACCGGCCCCGGCAGGAGGGCGATCCCGAGGATCAGCCCGAGCGTCATGAGGAGCACGCCGGGGTACAGGAACAGCCACCGGGGGCTGTAGAGCAGGAGGAAGCGGAGGTGGCGCCACCCGTCGCGCCAGGTGCGCAGGTGCGGCGGTCGGCTGCGCCCGTCGGGGGAGAGGGTCGTCGGCACCTCGGCGACGGTCAGGCCGGCCAGCGTGGCCTTGACGACCATCTCGCTCGCGAACTCCATCCCGGTGGTCCGCAGCCCGAGGCCGAGGACGGCGTCGCGTCGGAAGCCCCGCATCCCGCAGTGGAAGTCGCCGATGCGGCTGCGGAAGAACAGCCGCCCGATGAAGCTGAGGACCGGGTTGCCCAGGTACCGGTGCAACGGGGGCATCGCCCCCGGGGCGATCCCCCCGGCGAACCGGTTGCCCATGACCAGGTCGGCGCCACCCCGGAGGGCCTCGACGAAGGGCCCGAGACCGGCGAGGTCGTAGCTGTCGTCGGCGTCGGCCATGATCACGAACCGACCCCGGGCCGCCTCGATGCCGCCCATCAGCGCGGCGCCGTACCCGGCGACGGGCACGTCGACGACCCGGGCGCCCTCGGCCCGGGCGATGGCCTGCGAGCCATCGGTGCTGCCGTTGTCGGCCACCACCACCTCGCCGGCGACGCCGAGGGCGTCGAGGCAGCCCCGGGCCTTGCGCACGCAGACGGCGAGGGTCTCGGCCTCGTTCAGGCAGGGCAGGACGACGCTGCACTCCAGCGACGGCGCCGGATCGTCAGCCGGGGATGCCGGGGATGCCGGGGATGCCGGGACGGGATCGGTGGTGGCATCGGGCATGCGATCGGTCCGGGCGTCCGGGCCGCCTGGGACCGAGTCCGGCGGCGGCGGGGTCGTCGGAGCCTAGCGGTGGCCGGTGGGGTTCCCCGGGAGCGCCACCGGGCCCGGCGGGAGGCCCCACCACTAGGATCCGCCCGGGATGAAGGGTCTGATCCTCGCCGGGGGAGCCGGCACGCGGCTCCGGCCGATCACCCACACGAGCGCCAAGCAGCTCGTCCCGGTGGCCAACAAGCCGATCCTCTACTACGGCATCGAGGACATGGCCGCCGCCGGCATCCGTGAGATCGGCATCATCGTCGGCGACACCGCCGACGAGATCCGGGCCGCCGTGGGCGACGGGACCCGCTTCGGGGTCCGGGTCACCTACCTCCCCCAGGACGCCCCGCTCGGCCTGGCCCACTGCGTCCTGATCGCCCGCGAGTTCCTCGGCGACGACGACTTCGTCATGTACCTGGGCGACAACATGCTCCAGCAGGGCCTGGTCGAGTTCGTCGACCGGTTCACCGCCACCCGGGCGGCCGAGGGCGGGCGGGCCCCGGCCGCGCAGATCCTGCTCGCCAAGGTCGAGGACCCCCGCCAGTTCGGCGTGGCCGAGGTGACGGGCGCGGGCGAGGTGGTCCGCCTGGTCGAGAAGCCCGAGCACCCGCCCTCCGACCTCGCGCTCGTCGGGGTGTACCTCTTCGACCCGACCATCCACGAGGCGGTCCGGGCGATCCAGCCGTCGCCCCGGGGCGAGCTCGAGATCACCGACGCGATCCAGTGGCTGCTCGACCACGGCCACCGGGTCGTCCACGAGGTGCTCCAGGGCTGGTGGATCGACACGGGCAAGAAGGACCCGCTGCTCGAGAGCAACCGGTACATCCTCGAGACGCTCGAGCCCGAGAACCACGGCACGGTCGACGACGCCTCCAGCATCGAGGGCCGGGTCGTCATCCAGCCCGGTGCGGTCATCACCAACTCCCGGGTGCGCGGTCCCTCGATCGTGGGTCCGGGAACCGTGGTGACCAACAGCTACGTCGGTCCCTTCACCTCGATCGGGGCCGACTGCACGATCACCGACGCCGAGCTCGACCACTCGGTCGTGCTCGACCGGGCCCGCATCGTCGGCGTCGCCGGCATCGCCGACTCCCTCGTCGGACGCGACGTCGAGGTCACCCGGTCCGGGAGCCGCCCCCGCGCCCTGCGCCTGATGCTCGGCGACCATTCCAAGATCGACCTCGAGTAGCCGGGAGCTGATGGAAGCGATGACCACGGTCACCGAATCGACCGCGATCACCGGGGTGTACGTCGTCGAGCCCCGCGTCTTCGGCGACGAGCGCGGCGTGTTCGTCGAGACGTACCGCCGCGAGTGGATCCCCCAGGGGAGCCGGGAGATGATCCAGGCCAACCGGGCCGACCGCCAGGCCGGCTGCATCGTCGGCCTCCACTACCACCTGCACCAGGCCGACTACTGGTACGTGCCCACCGGCACGGCCCGGGTCGTCCTGCACGACCTGCGCGACGGCTCCCCGACCGACGGCGCGACCCTGGCCCTCGACCTCGGGGCCACCGCCGACGGCGGGCACGACCACCGCGGGATCTTCATCCCGCCGGGGGTGGCGCACGGGTTCGCCGCCCTCACCGACATGACCATCACCTACCTCGTCGACGGCTACTACAACCCCGCCGACGAGCTCGGAGTCGCCTGGGACGACCCCGCGGTGACCGCCGACTGGGGCATCGCCGAGCCGATCCTCTCGGACCGCGACCGCACGAACCCGCGCCGGGCCGACATCGACCCGGCCCTGCGCCCCCGCTTCGGGCTCCGGTACTGACCGTGCGACTCCTCGTCACCGGCGGCGCCGGCTTCATCGGCTCGAACTACGTCCACCACGTCCTCGCGCACTCCGACGACTCGGTCACGGTGCTCGACGCCCTCACGTACGCGGGCAACCTCGACAACCTCAAGGACCTGGACGGCAACCCCCGACTCACCTTCGTGCAGGGCGACATCACCGATCGCGCCGCCGTCACCGCGGCCATGGACGGGCACGACGCCGTGGTGCACTTCGCGGCCGAGAGCCACGTCGACCGGTCGATCGCCTCACCCGACGAGTTCGTGCACACCAACTGCGACGGCACCAACGTGATGTGCGACGTGGCCCGACGGGTCGGGGTCGACCGCTTCCTGCACATCTCGACCGACGAGGTCTACGGGTCGATCGAGGAGGGCTCGTTCACCGAGGCGGACCGGCTCGAACCCCGCTCCCCCTACTCGGCGTCGAAGGCGGGCTCGGACCTGATCGCGATGTCGTACCGCACGACCTACGGCCTTCCTGTCCTCGTGACCCGCTCGTCGAACAACTTCGGCCCGTACCAGTACCCCGAGAAGGTCATCCCGCTGTTCGTCACCAACCTGCTCGAGGGCCGGAAGGTCCCGCTCTACGGCGACGGCCTCAACGTCCGCGACTGGTGCTACGTGATGGACAACTGCGCCGCGGTCGATCTCGTGCTGCGCCGGGGCGAGGTCGGTGAGATCTACAACATCGGGGCCGGCAACGAGATCACCAACCGAGAGCTCACCGACGCGATCCTGGGACTGCTCGGCCACGGCGAGGAGATGATCGACTACGTCGAGGACCGCCTCGGTCACGACCGGCGCTACTCCATCGACACGACCAAGGTGGAGGCGCTCGGATGGCGCCCGGCCCGCGAGCTGCGCGAGGCCCTCGAGGCCACCGTGGCCTGGTACCGGGACAACCCGTGGTGGTGGCGCCCGCTGCGGGCACCCGGTCGCTGAGGGGACGCCGACGGTGCGGGTCCTGATCACCGGAGCCGCCGGCCAGGTGGGCCGCGAGCTGGTGGCCGCGTTCACGGGGCACGACGTGGTCGCGGCCGACCGGGCGACCCTCGACACCACCGACCGCGCGGCGGTGCTCGCCACCGTGGCCGGGTGGCGCCCCGACACGATCGTCAACGCCGCGGCGTACACGGCGGTCGACGCGTGCGAGACCGAGGCCGACCGGGCGTACACGGTCAACGCGCTGGCCGTCCGCCACGTCGCCGAGGCCGCCGACCGGGTCAGTGCCCACCTCGTGCACCTCTCCACCGACTACGTGTTCGACGGGACCAAGCCGACTCCCTACGACGAGTGGGACGTCCCCAACCCCCGATCGGTCTACGGACGGAGCAAGCAGGCGGGCGAGCAGGAGCTGGCCGGGCGGCCCGACGTCACCGTCGTGCGCATCGCCTGGGTCTTCGGTGAGCACGGCAGCAACATCGTCAAGACGATCCTCCGCGTGGCCGCCGACCAGCCGACGCTCCGGTTCGTCGACGACCAACGGGGCCGGCCCACCGCGGCGGCCGACGCCGCGGCCTTCGTGCGCCGGATCGCGGCCGACCGCCGCCCCGGACTGTTCCACGCCACGAACCAGGGCGAGGTGTCGTGGTTCGAGTTCGCCCGCGCGGTGATGGAGTCGGCCGGGCACGACCCGAGTCGGGTCGAGGCGATCGCGACCGCCGACCTCGTCCCGCCCCGACCGGCACCGCGCCCCGCGAACTCCGTGCTCGACGACGTCGCGCTGCGCCTCTCGGGCCTGGACCCTCTCCCCCACTACCGCGAGTCGCTGGACCGCGTCGTCGCTGCGCTCACCCGGTGAAGCGGTGAGCGCGCCGCCGCTCGTCCACGTGGTCGTGGTGGACCACGACGGCGGCGATCTCACCCTCCGGTGCCTGCGGCACCTCGTCGCCACCGACTGGCCCGCCGAGCGCCTGCGCATCGTCCTGGTCGAGAACGGCTCGCAGGTGCCGGTGACCGAGGTCGTGCGCCGGGACCTGCCGGTCGTCACCGTGGTGGAGAGCCCCACGAACCGCGGCTTCGCGGGGGGCGCCAACCTCGGGATGCGGAGCCGGGGTGACGCCGACTTCGTGGCGCTGGTCAACAACGACGCGTTCGTCACCCCCGGGTGGCTCCACCCCCTGGTGGCCGCCTGCGTCGCGGACCCCGGGGTCGGCGCCGCCTGCCCCAAGATCCTCCTCGCCGATCCGGCGGTGGAGATCGACCTCGAGGCCCCCACCCACCGCCGGGGCCGGGGCGACGCCCGGGACCTCGGGGTCCGGGTCAGCGGCGCGCGGGTCGGTCCGGCCGACCGCGGGCGCCGCCTCCAGCTCGTCGCCGGGTTCTGGGGCGACGAGCCGATGCCCGACGACGAGCCCGGGGGCCAGTGGACCCACGGGCACGCGGTGCTGCGGATCCCGACCGGGGCCGGCGGCGACCTCGCGCTGCGCCTCGCCGCCGACGCCCCCACGCCGGTGACGCTGCGGTCGGGCACCGTCACCAGCACGGTCACGGTCGGGCGGACCCCGGCCTGGTACCCGGTGCCGAGCGACGCCGCCCCGGTCGAGGTGTGCAACAACGTCGGCTCGGTCGTCGGCCCCGACGGGTACGGCGCCGACCGCGGCTGGCTGGAAGTGGATGCCGGGCAGTACGACACCTCGGTCGAGGTCGGGGCGTGGTGCGGTGCCGCCGTGCTGCTCCGGCGCGAGTACCTCGACGACGTCGGGCTCTTCGACGAGCGCCTGTTCCTGTACTACGAGGACGTCGACCTCTCGCTCCGGGGCGCACGCCGGGGCTGGCGCTACCGGACCGCGCCCGCGTCGGTCGTGCGCCACGTGCACTCGGCGACCAGCGTCGAGGGCTCAGCGCTCTCCACGTACTACAACGAGCGCAACCGCCTGCTGGTCCACGGGACGCGGGTCGGACCCGGCGCATGGTGGCGGAGTGCCGCCCGCCACCTCGCGGTCACGGCCAGCTACGCGCGCCGCGACGTCGCGGCGCCGCTCGCGCGCGGTCGGCGCCCGCAGCCCGCGATCGTGGCCCGGCGCCTCCGGGCCCTCGGGGGGGCCGTGGTCAGACGCCCGGCGTTGCGTCGGCACCCGGCCGGTCCGGAACCGGCGCCCCGCCGCTGACCGCCTCGGGGTCCGACCGGGCCACGGCGACGGCCGCCCCCAGCCCACACCCCACCCCGATCGCCGCGAGCAGCACCCACGGGATCCACCCGAACGGAGGCGACCACTCGGCCCCCCAGAACGCGAACCCCCCGAAGCCCGCGGCGTTGCGCACGGCGTTGGTCCACCAGCCCACGAACTGGAGCACCGTCATGCCGGCGACCACCAAGGCGGGGAGGATGGTCCCGGACGGGTACCAGGGGCCGTCGGCGGCCCGGGACCGCGGCGCCCGGTCGGCGGCCCGACCGAGGAGGTCGCCGACCAGGAGCGGGATCACGACGGCGAACGGCAGGACGTAGCGGACCTGCATCGCGTAGCGCTGCCGGTACATCTCGAACGGGACCGCAGCGATGAAGATCGCCGCGGCGACGGTGCCGACGACGGCGAGCACGAGCGTCCACCGTTCGCGGACCCCGGCGAACACCAGGGCCACGGCGACGAGCGCGACGAGCCCGAGCCCGTAGATCCAGGACCAGGGCACCGCCACGGAGGTGTCGTTCCACCCGAAGATCGCCGGGATCTGGAGGACCACGAGCCAGAGGTCGCTCACCGCGAGCCGGAACGCATCGGGGATCCGGTCGCCGAGGAGCGGGAGGTTGGCGTCGGTGGCCCGGACCCAGACCAGGGTGGACACGGCGGCCAGCGCGACGACGCCGGCCGTCGCCTTGGGCGCCCGGCCCGACCGCCACAGCTCCCGCACCCGAGCCGGACCGATCCGCGCGAGCAGGAGGACGGCGAACGGCACCAGCCAGAACGGTCCGAGCGGCCGGGCCACGCTCAGCGTCACCGCGCCGACCGCGATCCCGGCCCACTCGAGCACGGTCGGGTCGGGGTC
>CAIUKV010000107.1 GCA_903899845.1 uncultured Actinomycetes bacterium | reverse complement strand
TGGGCCGGGGCCCGCTCGCCCTCGCGCTCGCCGTCCTCGGGTGGGACTTCGTCTACTACTGGAACCACCGGTGGATGCACACGAGTCGCCAGGCCTGGGTGTACCACGTGGTCCACCACTCGAGTGAGCACTACAACCTCTCCACCGCGCTGCGGCAGCCCGTGGCCGGACCGGTCACGGTGTTCGTGCCCTACGGACTGCTGGCCCTGCTCGGTCTGCGCCCCGAGGTGATCGAGGCGGCCCGCGGCGTCAACCTCATCTATCAGTACTGGATCCACACCGAGACCATCCGGCGACTGGGCCGGGCCGAGGCGGTGTGGAACACGCCGTCGCACCATCGGGTCCACCACGGGAGCAACCCGCGGTACCTCGACCGGAACCACGGCAGCATCCTCGTCCTGTGGGACCGCTGGTTCGGGACCTTCGCCGAGGAGGACGACGCCGAGCCCGTGGTCTACGGCCTGACCAAGAACCTGGACTCCTTCGACCCCGTGGTCGTGGCCGGCCGGGAGTACGTCGCGATGCTGCGCGACGTGGCCGACGCACCCGACTGGCGGACCCGCCTGGCCTTCGTGCTGCGGGGCCCCGGGTGGGCCGAGCGCCACCGGCCGGTTCCCGTGCCCGCGCCGGCCGCCGCGTAGCCTCACCGGTCCCGGACCCGGAGGACAGGGGGCCAGGGGAAAGGACACGGGTGGACTGGCTCGAGAGCATCGTCCTCGGGATCGTGCAGGGGCTGACCGAGTTCCTGCCGGTGTCGTCGAGCGGGCACCTCGTCGTGGTCCCGGCCCTCCTCGGCTGGGACGACCAGTCGCTCACCTTCGACCTGATCCTGCACCTCGGGACCCTGCTCGCCGTGGTGCTCGCGTTCCGGCGCGACCTCCTCGAGCTGCTCGTCGGCCTCTTTGGTCGGGGTGAGGATCCCGCCACCGCCCGTCGGACGGTCGGGTTGCTCCTGATCGGCAGCATCCCGGCCGGCATCGTCGGGTTGGCCTTCGGCGGGTTCTTCGAGGAGCGCTTCTCCGATCCGGTCGCATCGGCGGCATCGCTCTACGTCACCGCCGCGATCCTCCTCGGTGCCGAGTGGGTCATCCGGCGGGGCGAGGGCGCGGCGGAGATCGACGCCCGGCGCGCCGGCGTGATCGGCCTCGCCCAGGCGGTGGCCATCCTCCCCGGCGTGTCCCGGTCGGGATCCACCATCGCCGCCGGACTCGTGCAGGGGGTGTCCCGCGAGTCGGCCACCCGGTTCTCGTTCCTGCTGTCGATCCCGGCGATCGTCGGCGCGATCCTGACCCAGGTTCCCGACGTCGCCGACGGCGGGTTCACCATCACCGGGCCGGTGGTCGCCGGGTTCCTCACGGCCTTCGCCGTGGGGTGGCTCGCCATCGCGTGGCTGCTCCGCTACGTGCGGACGCACTCGTTCGTGGTCTTCGCCGTCTACCTGGTGGTGTTCGCCACCGTCTCCCTCGTGGTCCTGGCGCTCTGAGTCCAGGGGCGCGCCCGGTCAGGTGCGCGGGTTGCGCCGCCGCCGACCGGTGAACGCGCTGCGCGCGACCCAGGGCCGGTCGTGCGGTGGTTCGAGGTCGGGGGGCTCGGGGGGCCGGACGTCGGCGTCGTCGGGCCGGAGGCGGTGGCACTCGGGGCACAGTCCGTGGTGGACGTCGTCGGGACTGCCGCAGCGTCGGCACGTGGCCATGGGTCCTCCTCGTGGTCGCGGGTGGTCGCGCCCCCGACCGGTCACAGACGGGCGGGATCCTGCAGGAGCGTCGCGACACGTCCGAGGAACCGGCTGCCGGCGGCGCCGTCGCTCACCCGGTGGTCCCCGGCCAGCGTGATGGTGACGCGGGGGTGGATGCGCAGGGTCCCGTCGCAGGCGCACGCCTGCGGGGTCACGCGGCCGACGCTCACCACGGCCACCTGGGGCGGGGTGATCACGCCGAACATCCGGTCGACGCCCCGGGCGCCCAAGCTGTGGACCGTGATCGTGGCGCGTTCGTCGGCCCGGTCGTCGCCTCCGGCGCGGGCCGCGCCGTCGACCCCATCGGCAGCCCCGAGGCCGAGTCGGGTCCGGGCGACGAGGGCGCGGAGCGCGTCGGAGCAGCGCGTGACCGTCATGGTGTCGACGTGCGCGAGCACCGGCGGGATCGCCGCGCCGACGGTGCCGGCGAGCGTCACCGCCACGTGCACGGCGCGGGCGGGCACGAAGGCCCCGGCCCGCCAGGTGCCGTTCATCTCGGGCTGCTCCCGGGCGGCCCGGGCCACGGCCCGCATCAGCAGGGCCGACCGGAGGATCCGGGTGCCGGGGGCGCGGG
>CAIUKV010000106.1 GCA_903899845.1 uncultured Actinomycetes bacterium | reverse complement strand
GGCTCGGCCCGGCTCTGCTCGGCTCGGCCCGGCTCGGCCCGGCTCGGCCCGGCTCGGCCCGGCTCGGCCCGGGGCGCGGCATCCGGGACGGGTGGTCGCCCGTGGGGCGGGAGTGGAGGGAGTGGGGTTGACGGTGGCGCGGAACGCGCATAAAGTGGTGGCAAGTGGAGAGCAAGGGAGTGTGCTGATGGCGTGGTGGGCCGACCGGGCCCGCCGGGCGCACTCCGGGAGCGAGCGGCGGCGGACCCCGGTGGGGCGAGCGGCGGCGAGCCCCGCAAGCGGAGACGAGGGGAAGCGGAGC
Source organism: uncultured Actinomycetes bacterium (assembly GCA_903899845.1). Taxonomy (GTDB): domain Bacteria; phylum Actinomycetota; class Acidimicrobiia; order IMCC26256; family PALSA-555; genus CAIUKV01. The sequence goes on along the minus strand of CAIUKV010000106.1, from coordinate 1,817 downwards.
GCATGTTCCTGGGGGAGTTCCAGCACTCCCTGGACGCCAAGGGCCGGGTCATCCTCCCGGCCGAGTTCCGCCCCTCGCTCGCCGAGGGAGCGGTGATCGGCGCGTTCCCCGGCGGCTGCCTCGCCGTCTACACCACCGAGGAGTTCGAGCGGGTGTCGAGCGAGATCCTGGAGAAGCTGCGGACGGGAGCCCACGAGCTCGACGCGGCCCGGGCCTTCTTCGCCGACGCCCGGGAGGTCACCCCCGACCGCCAGGGGCGGGTGGCGATCCCGCAGTCGCTGCGGGACTACGCCGACCTCGACAAGGACGTGACCGTCACCGGCGCGCTGACCCGGATCGAGATCTGGTCCACCGCGCGCTGGCAGGACCGCAAGCTCGCCGGCCGCTCGTCGCTGCACGAGGCGGGCTCGAGCGGGTTCGGGATCTAGGGGGCACCGATGGTCGGCGCCCCCTCCACGCAGCACACGCAGACGACGCGATCCGCACCACGCACGACCGGCCGGCCACACATGACCGGCACCGACCGAACGAGGAGGCAGCACCACACGCTGCGGACCTGACCCCAGCCCCCCGGACGACGCGGTGAAGCCCCCACTCCGCCCGCTTCCACCGAGTCGATCTGGAGAGAAAACCGGACGACGATCGCTTGTCCGGGGGGCTGGAGTCCGGTCCGCAGGGGTCCACCGCACCGCCGCACCGGCGGGGTGGGGGACCCACCAGACCGAAGACCGAGATCGAGATCAGGAGCAGGAATGGAGTTCGCCCACCAGCCGGTGATGGCCCGGGAGGTGTGCGAGCTGCTGGGGGGAGTGCCGGCCGGCCTGGTGGTGGACGCCACCGTGGGGGGCGGTGGGCACGCCGGGCGGCTGCTGGCCGCCCGACCCGACCTCCGGCTCCTGGGCATCGACCGGGACGGGGACGCCGTGGCGGCGGCCCGGGAGCGTCTGGCGGAGTACGGAGACCGGGCTCGGGTGGTCCGGGGTGGGTTCGACGAGATCGCCACGATCGTGGCGGGAGAAGGCGAGGGGAACATCATGGGAGTGCTCTTCGATCTGGGGGTCAGCAGCCCGCAGCTGGACCGGGCGGCGCGCGGGTTCTCGTACCTGGCCGACGCACCGCTCGACATGCGGATGGACACCCGCCAGGAGCTGACCGCCGCCCAGGTGGTCAACGAGTACGACGAGGATGCGCTGGCGGGCATCATCGCGACCTACGGCGAGGAGCGCTTCGCCCGCCAGATCGCGCGCCGCATCGTGGCGGCCCGGCCCATCGCGACCACCGGCGAGCTGGTCGAGGCGATCACCGCGGCGATCCCCGCACCGGCCCGCCGCCGGGGGCCCCACCCGGCCCGGCGCACGTTCCAGGCCCTGCGCATCGAGGTGAACCGCGAGCTCGAGTGCCTCGCCGACGGGCTCGACGAGTCGGTGCACCTGCTCGCCCCGGAGGGCCGGGTGCTGGTCCTCGCCTACCACTCGCTCGAGGACCGCATCGTCAAGGAGCGGTTCCGGGCCTGGTCGGCCACCCACGAGCCGGCCGTCCCCGGCCTGCCCGCCGAGCCGGTCGCCCGCTCCGCGTCGGTGCGCCTCCTCACCCGTCGGGCCTGGCGTCCGACCGAGGAGGAGGTCGCGGCCAACCCGCGTGCCCGCAGCGTCCGGTTGCGCGCCGCGGAGAAGCTCGCCCGCCACGGCGTCGTGCACCAGGCTTCCTGACCCCCGCCGTGACCCCCGCCGCCCCGCCCCGTGGGGCCCCGGCCCGACCCGCGGGCCGGACCGCCCCCGCCCGTCCTTCCCGTCCCGCCCCCGCCCGTCCCGCCCCCG
>CAIUKV010000105.1 GCA_903899845.1 uncultured Actinomycetes bacterium | reverse complement strand
CGCTTCGTCGCCGAGGCCTACGACCCCGCGATCACGCTGGCCGAGTGGTGGGAGCGCCTGGCCGACTCGGGTTGGGCCGTGCCCACCTGGCCGCGGGAGTGGCACGGCCTCGGGCTGCCCGGCGCCGCCGCCCGCACGGTGGCCGAGGAGCTGCGGGCCGCGGCGGTGCCCGGCCCGCCCGCCGGGCTCGGCCTGCTGCTCGCCGGCCCCACGATCCTCGCCCACGGCACCGACGAGCAGAAGGCCCGCTACCTCCGTCCGCTCGTCGACGGCCGCGAGGCGTGGTGCCAGCTGTTCTCCGAGCCCGGGGCCGGCTCCGATCTCGCGTCGCTCCAGACCAAGGCCCAGCGCGACGGCGAGGAGTGGATCGTCAACGGACAGAAGGTGTGGACCTCGGGTGCGCAGTCGGCCGACTTCGGCATGCTGCTCGCCCGCACCGACCCCGAGGCGCCCAAGCACAAGGGCATCTCGTACTTCGCGTTCCCGATGGACCAGGCCGGGGTGGAGGTGCGGCCGCTCAAGGAGATGACCGGCCGCTCGCTGTTCTGCGAGGTCTTCTTCACCGACGCCCGCGTCGCCGACGCCGACTGCATCGGCGGGCACGGGGCGGGGTGGATCGTCGCCAACACCACGCTCGCCGCCGAGCGGGCCGGGCTCGGCGTGGGCGGCAGCGGCTCGGCCGGCGGGGGATTCCCCGGGCGCAAGGCCGGGATGCTCGAACTCGTCGTCGGCGACCTCATGGCCGGGGCCCAGGCCCAGGCCGCGCAGGCGACCCGGGCCGAGCGGGGCGGGGTGCTCATGCGCCGGGTCGCCCGCGAGCTCGGCGCGGCCGACGACCCGCTCGTGCGTCAGGAGCTGGCCCAGGCCTACATCCTCGAGGAGGTCGGGCGCATGACGTCGCTGCGGGCGAAGCACCTGCGCGCGGCGGGGAGCGGGCTGCCCGGCGAGGGCAACCTGGCCAAGCTGCAGATGAGCCGGGTGCTGCGCCACGGCCGCGACCTCGGCCCCGCCATCATCGGCCCGTACGGCACGCTGCTGGGCGCCGACACGCCGGGCGAGGGCAACTTCCAGGAGGCCACGATCTGGGCCCCGGGCCCGTCGATCTACGGCGGGTCCGACGAGATCCAGAAGAACATCCTGGGCGAGCGCGTCCTCGGCCTGCCCAAGGAGCCCGGCCCCGACAAGAACACGCCGTTCCGCGACCTGCTCGTGGGGACCCAGGCGCACTGAGGCCCCGGCGCCCGCCGGGCGGGGTCAGGCGCCGATCAGGCGCTCCACGATCAGCGTGCGCTGGATCTGCCCGGTCGCCGGGGTCCGCGGGAGCTCGTCCACCAGCGCCACCCGGCGCGGGTGCTTGAACGGGGCGAGGCGGTCGCGGCAGTGCGCGCGCAGCGCGTCGACGTCGACCTCGGCCGCCCGGCCGGGGGCGGCCACGACCACCGCGCACACGATCTCGCCCCACTCGGGGTCGGGGATGCCGACCACCGCGACGTCGGCGATCGCGGGATGGTCGCGCAACGCGTCCTCCACCTCGAGCGGCGCCACGGTCTCGCCCCCCGTGCGCAGCACATCGCGCGCCCGGCCGACGATCGAGAGGTAGCCGTCGTCGTCGAACGCGCCGAGGTCGCCGGTGTGGTACCAGCCGTCACGCAGCGCCTCGGCGGTGGCGTCGGGCTGCTCGAAGTAGCCGTCCATCAGGTAGTCGCTGGTGACGCAGACCTCGCCGGTCTCGTCGAGCCGGACCGTCACGCCGGGGGCGGCCCGCCCGACCGACCCGGGCTTGCGCAGCACCGCCGAGGGTTGCAGGAGCGTGCCCGGCCCGGCCTCGGTCGACCCGTAGATCACCGTCGTGGTGGTGTGGGGGAGCGCGTCGCGGATCGCCTCGATGAGCTCGGGTGGGGTGGCCGACGTGCCGGTGTCGGCGTTGCGCAGGCTCGACAGGTCGTGGCCGCCGAGCCCGGCGTCGAGCACCCGCTTCCAGACCGCCGGGATGAGGTAGAGCCGGGTGGCCCGGTGGCGGGCGACCGCGCCGAGCAGGTCGTCGGGGTCGCCGCTGGTCACGAAGTGGATCGGGCGGCGGGCGTGGAACGCGCCCATGGCCATGGTCCAGCCCGCCATGTGGAACAGCGGGAACATGCACACCGTCGCCCCGTCGGGGTCGCCGGCCATGCCGCCCATCGCCCGGAGGCGGTTGACCCGGTGCGAGAGCACCACGCCCTTGGGTCGCCCCGTGCTGCCCGAGGTGAAGAACAGCACGTGGGGATCGCGCTCGTCGAGCCGGGGCTCGTCGGTGGGCGTGGTCGCGGCGGCGTCGGCCCGGGCGTGGAGCCCGACGTGGTCGACCACGGTGACGTCCCAGCCCTCGGTCATCGGGGCGTGGGCCGCGTCGGCGATCACCAGCGCGGGTCGCGCGTACCCGGCGACCCGCTCGGCCTCCTCGGCGCCGTAGCGCGCGTTGAGGGGGGCGAACACCGCGCCGACGCGGGCGACCGCGGCGAAGATCGGCAGCGCGTCGAGGGTGGTGTCG
>CAIUKV010000104.1 GCA_903899845.1 uncultured Actinomycetes bacterium | reverse complement strand
TCGCGTTGGCTGCGCGACTACCTGTACATCCCGCTCGGGGGCAACCGGAACGGCAACGGCGCCACCTACCGCAACCTGATGCTGACCATGGTGATCGGCGGCCTCTGGCACGGAGCGGCTTGGACCTTCGTGCTGTGGGGCGCGATCCACGGCGTGGCCCAGTCGATCGAGCACTGGCGGCGCTCGGTCCGCGCCGCCCGCGGCCTCCCCGATCCTCCCGACACCGCGGCACGCCGCTGGGCCGGGCGGCTCGTGACCTTCAACGTGGTGTGCCTGGCCTGGATCTTCTTCCGGGCCGAGTCGGTCGGGTCCGCCTTCGACTACCTCACCACCATGCTCGACCCCGGCCACTGGTTCCAGGCGTCCCCGCTGGTCACCGGAGGGGTGCTCCTGGCCGTCGCCGTCGGGATCGCCGGGCAGTTCGTACCCCGCGCGGCGACGGCCCGCCTGATGGCCCGGTTCTCGCGCCTGTCCCCCGTGGCCATGGGCTTCACCATCGGCGTCGCGCTCCTCGTCATCAACACGCTGGGCCCGCGCGGCGTGGCCCCCTTCATCTACTTCCAGTTCTGACGGCGGTCCCTCCGTGTCGGCTCCCTCCCACCCCACACGCCAACGGCACCCGTCCGGCCGCATCCCGCCGCGGCGGCCGCTGTCGGCGGGCCACGTCGTGCTCGTGATGATCGTCGCCGCGGTGGTCGGCGGGCTCCTGAACGCACCCGGGATCCGCAAGACCGCGAACGCGCAACCGGTCGGCCTCACCCGCGACCTCGCCCGCCTGGTCGCCGAGCCGCTGTACGAGGTGAGCCACCGGCTGCGCATCGACCAGTTCCGCCGCGCCCTCCAGGCCGCGACCGGCCGGAGCGGTGACGACGACATCGACGACACGCTGCCCGACCCCGTCGCACCCGACCCCACCACCGCCTCGACCCTGCCGCCGGCGAAGCGCGCGTTCTCGCCGACCGAACGGATGCTGGTGTGGGTCGGTGGCGATTCCCTCGCGGTCACCCCGGGGCAGTCGTTCGTGGCCGCGATCCCGGGCACGGAGGTCGTCGACGTCGTGGGCGCCGCCGTCGACGGCCGGGTCGCGACCGGCCTGGCCCGGCCCGAGCTGTTCAACTGGCCCCAGCACATGCTCGACGTCATCGCCCAGGACGATCCCGACGTGGTCGTGCTGACCCTCGGCTCCAACGACGACCAGGTCCTCACCGGCGACCGGGGCGTGGGCCCCTTCGGCAGCGGACCCTGGATCGAGGAGTACCGCCGCCGCATCGGCGGGATGATGGACACGGTGACCGCCGACCGTGGACGCACCCTGGTCTGGCTCGGGGTCCCCATCATGCGCAACGAGGAGCGGTCGGAGACCCGCTACCGGGTGATCAACGACATCATCCGCGAGGAGGCGGCCAAGCGGCCCGGCCGGGTCTTCTACGTGGACCTCTACGACCGCTTCACCGTCGACGGCGGCTACGCCGACTTCGTCGACGGCGTGCAGGTGCGGACCCCCGACGGCATCCACTTCTCGCGCGACGGCGGGAACGTCGTGGCGCAGATGGTGATCGACCAGCTCGGCCGGATGTACGACCTGACCTCCTGGCGAACCAGCCCTCCGACGACGCCCCCGACGACCAGGCCCCCGGCCACCACCACGGCGCCGCGGCGCTGAGGCGCCCACGCGGCCCTCGCCGGGCGGGGCCGGTCCGGTGCCCCTCCCGCCTCGCCTAGCCTGGTCCGATGGCCCGCGACGAGTTCGGGGACTTCATGAGCGACGCCGACGCGCTCATGTGGGCGATCGAGCAGGACCCGCTGCTGCGATCGACCATCGTCGCGACCATGGTCCTCGACCGGGCCCCCGACTGGGAGACCGTCCGGGGGCGCCTCGGACGGGGCGTCCGCCTGATCCCGCGGATGCGCCAGCGGGTGGTGGAGCCCGCCTTCGGACTCGGCACCCCGGCGTGGTCCGACGACCCGTTCTTCGACCTCGACTACCACGTGCGGCGGGTCCGCAACCCCGACCCGACGAGCGACCGGTTCGCGTTCGACGTCGCCGCGACCGCAGCCATGGAGGCCTTCGACCGCGACCGCCCCCTGTGGGAGTGCTGGGTGGTCGAGGACCTGCCCGGCGGGCGGAGCGCGTTCGTGATGAAGGTCCACCACTCCATGACCGACGGCGTCGGGGGGATGAAGCTCCTCCTGATGCTGCTCGACCTCGAGCGCGACCCACCGCCCGCGCCCCCTGATCCCGAGCCGCGCCCGCTCCCGGTGTTCCACCCCCTCGGCGTCGCCTGGCACCGCGTCGCCACGCAGCGTGCGCTCACCCGGGCCGCGCTGCGCGGGGCGGTCCCGGCGGCGGCCGGCCTCGCGTCGGGACTGCGGCGCGATCCCGTCGGGATCGTCGCCAACGCCGTGCAGGTCGGGACCTCGGCGGTGCGGTTCCTCGCGCCGGCCCCGACCCCGGTGTCGCCGCTGCTGCGGGGGCGGAGCCTCGGGCGCCGGGTCTTCGGGATCGACGTGCCCCTCGACGACCTCAAGCGCGCCGCGAAGGCCCTCGGCGTGAGCCTCAACGACGTGTTCGTCGGCGCGGTCATGGGCGGGATCCAGCGCTACCACGACGAGCTCGGGAGCCCGGTCCCCGAGGTCCGCATGATCATGCCGATCAACGTGCGGGGGACCGGCGGCGGGCTCGGCGGCAACCACTTCACCCCGGCGCGGGTGATGATGCCCACCACGGTCGCCGACCCCGGCGACCGGGTCCTCGAGGTGCACACCCGGTGCCGGCGGCTCCGCGGGGAGCCCGCCGTCGCCATGACCGAGCAGCTCGCCACCGTCCTGAACCTGCTGCCCCGCCGGGCGGCGACGGCGGTCATGGGATCGATGTTCAAGGGCGCCGACCTCGTCACGAGCAACGTGCCCGGGGCCCCGTTCCCCCTCTACCTCGCCGGGGCCGAGATCCAGAGGATGTACGCGTTCGGTCCGCTGTCGGGCACGGCCACCAACGTGACCCTGCTCTCCCACGCGGGCACGTGCTGCATCGGCGTCAACGTCGACACCGCCGCGGTGCCCGATCCCGAGATGCTGCGCGTGCACCTGCGGGGCGGGTTCGCCGAGATCCTGTCCCTCGGTTGACGGGCCCGGGTGACGCGCCCGGGTGCCGGGCCGGGGAGCCCACCGGCGGCCCTCGCTAGTCTCGACTCGTGACCGACCCGACCACGATCCACCTCCCCGCCGACCTCCTCCCCGGCGACGGACGGTTCGGCTCCGGTCCGTCCAAGGTCCGTCCCGACGCCCTCGCCGCCCTCACCGCCCTCGGGCCGACGTACATGGGCACGAGCCACCGCCGCGACGGCGTCCGCGCCGTGGTGCGTCGGGCCCGGGAGGGCCTCGCCACCCTGTTCGGGCTCCCCGACGGCTACGAGGTCCTGCTCGGCAACGGTGGGAGCACCGCCTTCTGGGACGCCCTCGCCTTCGGCATGATCGAGTCCCGCAGCGCGCACCTCGTGATCGGGGAGTTCTCGGCCAAGTTCGCCGCCGTCACCCGGGGCGCGCCGTTCCTCGCCGACCCGGTCGTCGTGGAGCACCCGCCCGGGACCGTCGGCACCCTCGCCGCCGACCCGTCGGTCGACTGCTACGCCCTCGTGCACAACGAGACCTCCACCGGCGCGATGACCGAGATCGTGCGCCCCGGGCCCGGGATCGTGGCCGTCGACGCGACCTCGGCGGCGGGCGGACTGCGGGTCGATCCGGCCGAGTTCGACGTCTACTACTTCGCCCCGCAGAAGGCGTTCGCGGGCGACGGCGGGCTGTGGCTGGCGTGCTGCTCACCCGCGGCGGTCGAGCGGATCGAGCGGCTCGCGGCCACCGACCGCTGGGTGCCGCCCTCGCTCGACCTGGCGATCGCGCTCGAGAACTCCCGGCTCGACCAGACCTACAACACCCCGGCGCTGGCCACGCTCTTCCTGCTCGCCGACACCGTGGAGTGGATGCTGGACCACGGCGGTCTCGAGTGGGCGGCCGGGCGCTGCGACCGGTCGGCCGAGATCCTCTACGGGTGGGCCGAGGCACGCGACTTCGCCACGCCCTTCGTCGCCGACCCCGCGGCCCGCAGCCACGTCAACGCGACCATCGACTTCGACGGCGTCGACGGCGAGGCCCTGTGCGCCGCGTTGCGCGCCAACGGCATCGTCGACGTCGAGCCCTACCGCAAGCTCGGCCGCAACCAGTTGCGCATCGCCCTGTTCCCGGCGATCGAGCCCGACGACGTCACCGTCCTCACGCGCGCGCTCGACCATCTCGTCGACGCGCTGTGCTGATCCGGCCGTGACCCCCGATCCCGCCGACCGGCGCGCCCGACCGGTGACCCTGGGGGTGGCCGAGGACGACGCCGAGGCGATGTTCGAGCGGGGCTGGACCGACGGGCTGCCGGTCGTGCCGCCCACCCCCGAGCGGGTGGACCGGATGCTGGCCGGCACCACCCGGGACCCGGGCGAGATCGTGGCCGTCGTGCCCCCCGACCTGGTGGAGTGCACGGTCGAGAAGGTCGCCATCAACGCGGTCCTCGCGGGCTGCCGGCCCGAGTACCTGCCCGTGGTGCTCGCGGCGGTCGAGGCCGCGTGCACCGACGCGTTCAACATGCACGGCCTGCTCGCGACCACCTGGTTCTCGGGCCCCGTGGTGGTGGTCAACGGTCCGGTCACGCACGCGATCGGCATGAACTCCGGCGTCAACGCGCTCGGGCCCGGCAACCGGGCCAACGCCACCATCGGACGCGCCCTGCAGCTCGTGGTCCGCAACGTCGGGGGCGGTCGACCCGGCGAGGTCGACCGGGCCACCCTCGGCCAGCCCGGGAAGTACACCTTCTGCTTCGCCGAGGACGAGGCCGGATCCCCCTGGGAGCCCCTCCACGTCGCGCGCGGGCTCGAGCCCGGGCAGTCGGCGGTCACCCTGTTCGCCGGAGAGGCGCCCCGGGGCCTGGCCGACCAGCTCGCCCGCTCCGCCGACGACCTCGCCACCTCGTTCGCCGCATGCCTCCGCACGGTCTGGGGACCCAAGGCGGTGCTCGCGTTCGACGCGATGGTGGTGGTCTCCCCCGAGCACGCCCGGGTCTTCGCCGGCAGCGGCTGGACCCGGAGCCGGCTGGTCGAGGAGCTCCACGCCCGCCTGCGCATCCCCGGGGTCGAGCTGGTCCGGGGAGCGGGCGGGATCGCCGAGGGCGTCGACCCGGCCTGGGCCGACGCCGAGATCCCCAAGTTCCGTCCCGACGGGCTGCTCGTCGTGCACGCCGGTGGGGGCGCCGGGCTCTTCTCGGCCATCGTCGGCGGCTGGGCCTCGGGGGCGCTCGGGTCGGAGCCCGTCACCCGGCCCGTCGGCACCTGACCGGCGTGGAAGACTCCCGCCCATGACCCGCGTCGTGCTCGACCCCACCGCCGAGACCACGCCGGCGGTGCGCGAGCGCGCGCTGCGGCCGGCCGACCTCACCGGACGGACCGTCGGGCTCCTCGACATCTCGAAGGCCCGGGGCGACGTGTTCCTCGACCGCGTCGCCGAACGGTGCGCCGAGGCCGGGCTCCGGGTCGAGCGCTTCCGCAAGCCGACCTTCACGAAGCCCGCGCCCATCGACCTGCGTCACGAGATCGCGACCAAGTGCGACGTCGTGATCGTGGCCCTCGCCGACTGAGGCTCGTGCACGTCGTGCAGTGTGCACGACATCGTCGGTCTGGAGGGGCTCGGGATCCCCGGCGTGATGGTGGCCTCCGACCAGTTCGTCGAGGCCGCCGCGGTGCAGGCCCGGGCGCTCGGGGCCGACCCGGCGCGCGTGTTCGTGGCCCACCCGATCCAGGACCGCACCGACGACGAGGTCCGGGCGCTGGCCGACGCCGCGTACGACCGGATCGTCGCCGCCCTGGTGGCGGACGCGCCCGCACCTGGGGCAGGCTGACCCGATCCGCCACCGGGCGGACCGAACCGAGCAGGGAGCATCCCATGTTGTGGATCCACGAAGTGCACCACGTCCGCGGCGCCCAGGAGGACGAGTTCGAGGCGGCCTACCGCAACGAGTGGATGCCCGCGCTCGCCGCGACCGGCGACGCCAAGCTCTGCTACTTCGCGCACCTCACCCACGGCTCGGGCCGCTCCTACACCGTGGTGACCGTCACCGCCGTGCCCGACGGCGGGGCCTGGGGCAACGTCGCGCAGCTGGTGCAGACCGGCGGCCTGCGCGACCTCGCCCGCCACCTCGACCAGATGCGCCACACGGTCACCGGTCGGATCTTCCAGCCCGCGACGTGGGCGCCGGTGGTGCCCGGCGACCTCGCCGACGTCCCCGCCGACCCGGCGCTCGACCACGAGCCGACGCTGTTCATGGAGGACACCGCCTGGCCGTTCGAGGGGAAGCTGCTCGACTACCTGGCCAAGGCCGAGGCGCAGTACGCGCCGAGCCTGGTCGAGAGCGAGGGGAAGGGCACCGCGGTGCTCCAGCTCCAGACGCTGCTGCACACCGCGTGGGGGACCGGTCAGCGGGCCGAGGTGCTGCTCTGGCAGAAGATCGCCCGGTACGACCGCCTGTGGAACCTGCTCGCCACCGACCTGCCCCCCGAGGGCAAGGCCCCCGGCACCTGGATGAACGACGCCCTGGTGGTGCGCGACGACTGGCGCAGCCGCCTCCTGCGCACGACCCGGTGGTCGCCGCTGTCGTGATCCCGGGCGGCCCCGGGCCGGATCGGGTCGGGCCGGGTCAGCCCAGGTCGGCGAGCAGCGGCGCGAGCTCCTCGACCTTGGCCCAGCCCCCCGACGGCCAGCCCGCGATCAGGTAGCCGAAGCCGGCCGCCGCCCAGGCGTCGACCTCGCGGCGCACGTCGTCGACCGCGCCCTCGAGCGACACCGACGCCGACCGGAGCAGCGTGGACGGATCCCGACCGGCACGCGCGCAGCACTCGTCGAGGTAGGAGGACTGCGCCGAGAGCGCCTCCACGTCACCGAACGAGTGCCAGGCGTCGGCGTGGGCGGCGACGATCGGGAGCGACCGCTTCCGGCCCGCCGCGCCGACCCAGATCGGGATCGACGGCTGCTGCACCGGCTTCGGGTTCAGGGTCGCGTGCTCGACCGACACCCGCTTGCCCACGTGGGTCACGTCGTCCTCGGTGAACAGCCGGGGCAGGATGGTGCAGGCGTCCTCGAGCAGGTCGACCCGCGCGCCGGTGGGCGGGAAGTCGAACCCGAAGGCCCGGTGCTCGGCCTCGTACCAGGCCGTGCCGATGGCGAGGTCGAGGCGACCCCCCGACGCGTGGTCGACGGTGACCGCCTGGGACGCGAGCAGACCGAGCGGCCGGTAGGTCAGGCCGGTGACCAGGAGGCCGAGCCGGACGCGCTCGGTCGCCATCGCGAGCGCGGCGAGCGTGGTCATGCCCTCGAAGCACTCACCCGGGCCCTCGCCGTACATGGGCACGAAGTGGTCGAAGCCCCAGACCCCGGTGAACCCGAGGCCCTCGGCGAAGCGGGCCCGGTCCACGACCTCGGTGAAGGGCATGCGCTGCTGCGCGATGTCGAGTCCGAGCTGCATCTGCGCCTCCGTCGTCCGGCCACCCGACGGGCGCGCCGCGACCCCGACCGTAGCGCCGGGCCCCGGACCGGGGTCAGGCCGGCCCGAACCCGGCGGGATCGCCGAGGTGCTCCCAGCCCGTCGGCGGCGGGGCGAGGCGCCAGTACTGCTCCACCGCGGGCGCGGCCAGCTTGGCCGCGAGCCCCCAGTCGGCCTCGAGGGCGGGGAGCTGGGACCGGTAGCAGGCGAGCGCCCGGTCGCGCCGGGCCGGGTCGGGGTCGCTGGGCAGCGCCGCCGGGGTCGGCCACACGCCAGCCAGGAACAGGCGGGCCACCGCCCGGGCGAGGAGGCCGGGGATGTAGTGGTAGCCGAGGTCCTGGTAGCAGAACCACGCCGGGTCGCCGAAGCGCGCCCGGACCCGCATCGCGCCGTCGTGGGTGGCGACGTGATCGGGATTGGCGAGCCCGAAGGGCACGAGCACCGCCGTGGGGTCGAGCGCGCGCAGGGTCGCCTCCAGGGTGTCGGCGATCGCGTCGCCGTCGATCCAGCGCTCCCGGGGCAGGTACTGGTACTCGACGAACCCGAGCCACTCCGGGGTGCACCCCAGCACGGCGAGCGCGGCGGCGTCCTCGGCCTCGCGGGCGGCGAGGACGTCGTCGCCCGGCCCGAACCCGCACTGGGCGTCCCACGGCGTGGGCGGATCGGGGGGAGGCGTCGGTCGGCCCGTGAACACCGTGACCACGGTGGACCCCGGATGGACGGCGAGGAGCCGCCCGCAGCCGAGCACGGCGTCGTCGAGGTGGGGCGACACCACGACCAGCCGCTCGAGCTCGGCGGGGGTCGCCCGCCCCCAACCCCGCATGTCCGGTTCCGGTGCCGTGGTCATGACGGGCAGCATGCCCCGCCGCACCGGTCGCCGCATGACATATACTTCATCGAACTAACTATGTCGTCCCCCACCACCCCCGTCCTCGCCGACGACCTGCTCCTCCTGGTCACCCGGCTCGGCCGCCGCCTGCGGCGCGTGGCCACCGCCGACGCGGTCACCCCGACGCAGCGGTCGATCCTCACCACGCTCGAGCGCCACGGTCCGCGCACCCACGGCGAGCTCGCCGACGCCGAGCGGGTGCGTCCCCCGACCATCACCGCCGCGGTCGACCGGCTCGAGGCCCGGGGACTCGTGGCGCGAACGCGCGACGCCACCGACCGCCGGGTCGCCCGGGTCGCGCTCACCGCCGAGGGCCGGACGCTCCTCGCCGAGGCCCGCCGCCAACGCACGGCCTACCTCGAGCAGCGCCTGCGGGCCCTGACCCCGGCCGACCGGGCCACCATCGCCGCCGCGGCCCCTGCGCTCCTCCGCCTGCTCGAGGACGGTCCCCGGTGAGCCCACTGCGCCGGGCCGCCGGACGGACGTTCGCCTCGCTCGCATCCCCGAACCTCCGCCGCTACTTCGCCGGGCTCACGATCTCGCAGGTGGGCAGCTGGGTCCAGCTCGTCGCGCTGCCGTGGCTCGTCCTGAAGATCACCGACGACGGCACGATGCTCGGCCTCACCTACGCGATGCAGTTCCTGCCCATCCTCGTCCTCGGCGCGTGGGGTGGCGTCATCGCGGACCGGCACGACAAGCGACGGGTGCTGCTCCTCACCACGACCCTCCTCGGCGTCCTGGCCGCGGTGCTGGGCACCCTGACGCTGCTCGACCGGGTCCAGCTCTGGAGCATCCTCGTGATCGCCGTGCTCCTCGGCACCGTCGCCGCCTTCGACAACCCCACCCGCCGGTCCTTCGTCCCCGAGCTGGTCGAGCCCGAGCAGGTCGCCAACGCGGTGAGCCTCAACAACGCGGTGTTCACCGCGGCCCGGATCGTGGGTCCGTCCATCGCCGGGATCCTCATCGCGACCATCGGGATCGGCTGGTGCTTCATCGTGAACGCCGCCTCGTTCGTCGCAGTGATCGCGGTGCTGGTCCGCATGGATCCGGCGACGATCCAGTCCGCTCCGCCCCTGGCCCGCGCCCGCGGCCAGCTGCGGGACGGGATCCGCTACGCCTGGAACGCGCCGCTCGTGCGTCTCGCCATCCTGACGACGTTCGTCATCGGCGTGCTGAGCTTCAACTACCAGGTGGTGCTGCCGCTCCTCGCCGAGCGCACCTTCGCCACCGGGCCGACCGGGTACGCGCTGATGTTCGCCGCCACGGGCATCGGCGCGCTCGGGGGCGCGTTGGTCTCGGCCCACCGGGGCCGGGTCACGGCGCGGAGCCTCGGGACCTCGGCGGTGGCCTTCGGCGCCACCATGGCCCTCGCCGCGGTGGCCCCCACGCTCGGGCTCGAGCTCCTCGTGCTGGTCCCGATGGGGACCGCCGGCATGGTGTTCTTCTCCCTCGCCAACGCCGCGGTGCAGGACGGGGTCGACCCGGCGGTCCGCGGCCGGGTGACCGCCCTGTTCTCGGTGGCCTTCCTCGGCAGCACCCCCATCGGCAGCCCGATCGTGGGCGCGATCTCCCAGCACCTCGGGGCCCGGGTCGGCCTCGCGATCGGGGCCGCCGCCGCCGTGGCGACCGGGATCGTCGCGCTCGTCACGCTGCCGCCCCGGACCCGCCCGGCCTCCACCCCCCACCGCCTCGGCCCGGCGGCGTCCGGGGTCACGGGCTGAGCGGCGGCGCGCCCGGGCCCGGTCCCCCGGCCCGGGCCGCGGCGATCTCATCCGCCGTGGGCAGCGACGGCACCGCGCCGACGGACCGTGTCGCCAGCGCCCCGGCGACCACGGCGAGGTCGACCGCGTCCG
>CAIUKV010000103.1 GCA_903899845.1 uncultured Actinomycetes bacterium | reverse complement strand
GTCCGCTCCCGCCGGGCGGCGGGCCGACGGCGCCGGGGACGCGCGGGGCGCCGACGATCCCGACGGGCTCCCGTGGACGGCGATCGGCGTCGTGGCCGCGGGCCTCGTCGTGCTCGTCGCCCTGGTCCTCGCCCTCGCGGTGATCCGACGCCGCTCCGGTGCCTCCGCCCTGGACGGCGATCCGGAGCGGGACCCCGACCCGGATCCCGACCCGGATCCCGACCCGGATCCCGACCCGGATCCTGACCCGGAGGCCTGACCCGGAGGCTGACCCGGAGGCCTGACCCGGAGGCCTGACCCGGATCCTGACCCGGAGGCTGACCTGCGGCGCGACCGGTCCGGTGCGGCCCGGCCGTGACTGTCACACCCGGGTGCGACGATCACCTCGTGGGCGGAGCGGACGACACAGCCAGCGGCCTGGCCAGCAACCCGGCGAGCGACGAGCTCGGCGTCGAGGGCTTCGCGGCGGCGGCCCGGTGCCTCGCCGCCGCGACCCGGGCCGCCGGCCTCGTGGTGCCGGCGTTCCGCTCGCCCCCCCGCACCCCGGAGGTGGCCCGGAGCCTCCGGCGCTTCCCCGGAGGGGTCGTGGTGTCGGTGCGGCGTCGGGGCCGACCGGCCGAGGCGGTGGTGGCCGACATGGTCGAGGGCGTGGTGGCGGCCAACCGGCTCCAGGGCGACGCCGCGCTCCGGGCCCGGACCCACCTCGCGGCTGCGGTCACGGGTGGGGCGGTGCCGACCCCGGACCCGGCCCGCCCGGGCGCGGGCGGCGATGCCCTAGCCTCCGAGCGGGCCCGGGTGGTGGAACGGCAGACACGGGCGGCTTAAACCCGCCCGCCCCGAGAGGGGCGTGAGGGTTCGACTCCCTCCCTGGGCACCCGGCGTCCGCGCCGCATCCCCCGGCGTGACTCAGCAGCGGTACACGCGCTCGGCGTTCGTGGCGAAGAGCCGGTCGCGATCGGCGTCGCTCAGGTCGGCGGTGAGCGCGTCGAAGGTCGTGTAGAGCTCGTCGAAGGTCCCGTGGCTCGAGTCCACCGGGAAGTTGCTCGCGAAGAAGCACCGGTCGACGCCGAAGCGGTCGAGGGCGAACTCGATCCAGGGCCGGAACACCTCGGGGTCCATCGTCGCGAACGGCATGGTCAGTCCCGACAGCTTGCACTGCACGTGGTCGAGTGCGGCCAGCGCGGTCATGCCCGTCTTCCAGCGGGCGTACTCGTCGGGGTCGTTCGTGCGGGGCCAGCCCGTGTGCTCCACGACGACCGCGAGGTCCCCGTGGTCGGCGAGGGTGCGGGCCGCGGGCTCGAGCAGGTCGGGGTGGACCATCAGGTCGAAGACCAGGTTGCGCTCCTGCAGGGCCCGCAGCACGTCGGGGTGGGGGACGCCCCCCGGGTCGGCACCCATCGTGCGCACCCCCCGGAACCGCGACGCGGTCATCTGCGCGTCGATCAGGGCGATGTTCTCGGCCGGGGTGACCCCGGAGAGGATCCCCCCGATGATCGCGGCGGGATCGCCGGTCTCCGCCCCCATGACCTCACGCTCGGCGGTCTCGTCGGCGATGAACCCACCGGCGGCCGAGACGTGGATGACCTTGTCGACCGGCCACGCCGCCGACTCGGCCCGGTAGGTCGCCGGGTGGAAGGGTCGGATCATCCCGGTGATGTCGCCGATGTCGAGGGTCATCGCCCCGGCGAGGTAGGGGTACCAGTCGGCGCGCGCCGGGTCCCAGAAGTGGATGTGGGCGTCGACGATGCGGGTGATCGGTCCGGCCATGGTCCCTCCTAGGCGGCGGGCTCGCCGCCGATGATGCGGCGCACCGCGCCGTCGAGCCAGTCGGGCAGCTCGGGTCCACCGTACGACACGGTGCCGCCCACCGTCGGGTGGCTGCGCAGGCCCAGCCAGTCGGTGTCGACCACGAGCTCCGCGCCCGAGAGCGCGGCACCGTCGGTGCCGGCCACCAGGCGCGCCACCAGCTCGGCCGTGGTGCCGCGGGCGCCGGGGTCTCCCGACTCGACCGCCACCGCGAAGGCGTCGACCCGCTGCTGGGTGGCCGAGTGGGCCGACCGGGTCAGCTGGGCGGCGGCCATCGCCCGGCTCCGTCCGCCCGGTGCGGTCGCCGCGGTGACGGTCACGACGCGCATCGGGGCCTCGGTGCGGGCCGAGACGTCGGCCACCGCCCGCACCCAGGTGGCGTCGCGCTGGATGGCCCCGGCGATGCCCTCGTGGCCGGCCAGGACCGACGCCCAGTCGGCGCCACCGGTGCCGGCCCCGGTGGCACCGGCGCCGACCAGCGCCACCACGACCGCGTCCACCGGGGCCGTGCCCGTGCCGGCGGCGTCGACGACGGCGGTCACCGCGGCGAGCCCGGTGGCATCGGCGTCGCCGTGCACCACCGCGAGGCCCCGCGCGGTCGCGGCAGCCTCGAGCGCGGTGCGCCAGGCGGGGTCGTCGGTGACGACGAGGCAGCGACGGGCCACGACCTCGGTGGCGGGGCCGGCGGCGTCGGCGGTGAACGCGGCCGTGAGCCGGGGCACGCTCGCCCCGTTGCTGACCTGGGCCGTCTCGGCGGAGGCGAGGACGGTCATCGCGGTGTCGACGACGCGGGGGAGCGACGGCACGGCGGTGGTGCGGACCGCCTCGATCAGGTGGGGCGGACGGACGGCCGACACCTCGGCGCCGTTGGAGAACACGACCTGCCCGGTGCTCCAGGCGAACGCCGGTCCGGCGAGGTACGCACCGATGGGCCCGAGGTGCTCGGGCGGCGGCGCCGCGGCGAGGGCGACGCCGCCCGACGCCGCGCTCTTGCCGCTGCCGTCGCCGCCGGCGGGCTGCCGCGAGAGCGCATTGGCGATCATCCGGGTCGCCGCGATCGGCGACAGGGCGTTCACGCTGACCCCGGCCGGCGCGACCCGCCCGACCTGCCAGGTCACCGCCGCGACCGCCCGCTTGGCGCAGCTGTACGCGCCGGCGTCGGCCGGCCGCCAGCCCGAGCCGGAGGTGACGCCCAGGATCCGCCCGTGGCCCTGCCCGGCCATGATCGGGAGCGCGGCGCCGAGCACGGTGAGGTAGCCGACGAGGTGCACGTCGAGCACCCGGGCCCAGTCCTCCTCGGTCCCGAAGGCGAAGCCGGTGGGACGGCTGATGCCGGCCACGTTGACCACGGCGTCGAGCGCCCCGAACTCGGCGACGAGCTCGGCGAAGAGCGCCGCGACCGCGGGGGCGTCGGTGACCGACGTGTTCGACGCCCGGGCCCGCCCCCCGGCGGCGACGATGCGCTCGGCGGTGGTGGGCTCGGCGTCGGCGCGGCCCTGGGGCGACCCGTCGAGCGCGACCATCGGGTCGAGCGTCACCACGTACGCGCCCCGGCGGCCGAACTCCTCGGCGATCGCCGCCCCGATCCCGATCGCGCCGCCGGTGACGACGACGGTCTCCGGTCCCCGTTGCCCTGCCATGGTCCCCCCTGCTCGCAGTCGTGGTGCCGGCCCGGCTGGGCCGGGTCGGCACCGGTGGATCGGTGGATCGGTGGATCGGTGGATCGGTGGATCGGTGGCACCGGTGGATCGGTGGATCGGTGGATCGGTGGATCGGTGGCACCGGTGGATCGGTGGATCGGTCGGCTCAGTCGCCCCGGTCGACCTCGAGGCCGGGGAAGTCGGGGGCGGCCCGCCACTGGTCGAGGAGCGCCTCCCACCCGAAGAAGTCGCCGTACCCGCCGCCGTAGGAGCCGTTGCGCGGGTTCTGGCCGCTCGGGTCCCCCTCGAAGTTGAGTCGCGACGGCGTGCAGGTGAGCATGAAGGCGCTCCGGTCGCTGAAGCCCGCCTCGATCTTGGCGTTCCAGTCGGCCTCGGCCTCGGCCGCCACGTCGAAGCTGCGCACGCCCTCGCGGTCGAGCTTGGCGATGGTCGCGGCGATGTGCTCGCCCCCGGCCACCATCACGTGGGTGTGGTTGACGCTGACCACCGCCTGCTGCCCGGGCCCGGGGGAGAGGAACAGGTTCGGGAAGCCCCGGGTGAGCACGCCGTGGAGGGTGCTCGACCCGTCGGCCCACTTCTCGGCGATGGTCAGCCCGTCGCGCCCGACGATGTCGTGGCCGACCTTGCGGGGCAGGGGGGTCACCTCGGCCTCGAAGCCGGTGGCGAAGACGATGCAGTCGAGCTCGTACTCGGTGCCGTCGACGATCACCCCGCGCTCGGTCACCTCGGTCACGCCGCGCGGGCAGTCGACCAGGGTCACGTTGGGGCGGTTGAACGTGGCGAGGTACTCGTCGTGGAAGCACGGCCGCTTGCACAGGTAGCGGTAGTAGGGCTTGAGCATCTCGGCGGTGGCCGGGTCGGTGACGATCGTCTCGACCCGACGACGGTGCTCCTCCATCACCGAGAAGTCGAACGCCTCGGCGGCGTCGGCGATGTCCTGGGGCGTCATGCCCGGCTCGATCCTCGGGTTCGCCACCTTGGCCATGTGCTCGGTCCAGGCGTCGTCCACGAGGTCGCGCTCGGTCTCCTTCCCCGACATGAAGGCGGTGAAGTTCTCCATGCGGTCCTTCTGCCACCCGGGGGCGAGGCCGGCGGCGAACTCCTCGGGCGTCTCGAAGTTGTTGCGCACGCCGATGGCCGACGGGGTGCGCTGGAACACGTAGAGGTGCTTCGACGACTCGGCCAGCGGCGGGATGCACTGGATGGCGGTGGCCCCGGTGCCGAGCACGCCCACGACCCGGTCCGCCATCTTCGTGAGGTGGTCGTCGCCGGGCGCGCCGCCGGTGTAGTCGTAGTCCCAGCGCGACGAGTGGAACGCCTTGCCCCGGAAGCGGTCGAGCCCGGGGATGGCCGGGAGCTTGGCCAGGTTGAGGATGCCCACCGCCATGATCAGGTAGCGGGCCCGGATCTCGTCGCCCCGGTCGGTGGTGATCACCCAACGGGCGGCGGTCTCGTCCCAGCGGCTCTCGAGCACGCGGGTGTGGAAGAGGGCGTCGTCGATCAGGTCGTACTTCCGGGCGATCGCGTCGATGTGGGTGCGGATCTCCTCGCCGAAGGCGTACTTGCGGGTCGGGACGTAGTCGAGCTCCTCGAGCATCGGCATGTAGATGTACGACTCGACGTCGCACATCACCCCCGGGTAGCGGTTCCAGTACCACGTGCCGCCGACCCCGCCCGCGGTGTCGATCAGCCGGACCTCGTACTCGCCCTGGTCGCGCAGCTTGGCGCCGGTCACGACCCCGGCGATCCCGGCGCCGACGATCGCGACGTCGATGTCCTCCCGGACCGGGGCCCGGTCGGCGTACGGGGTGAACGGGTCGGTGAGGTAGTCGGCGAGGGCCTCGTCGCGCCACAGGTCGCTGACCGCCTTGCGGTTGCCGCCGACGCGCCGGTCGCGCTCCTCGGCGTACTTCCGCTGGATGGCGTCGCGGTCGAACTGGGTGGCCTCGGTCACGGGGTTCCTCTCCTGGGCGGGGCGTACCCCCCGATTCTTACCCGGTCGGCCGCCCGGGCCGCATGGGGAGGGGCCCCGCCTTGGCCCGGGTCGGCCGATGCGGGAGAATGCGGTCATGACGACGCTCCCCGCACCGGCACCGGTGGACCCCCGCCTGGTGGAGGCGGTCCACACCGACGGCTTCTGCATCCTGCCCGGGGTGCTCTCCCCCGAGGAGGTGGCCCGGGCCCGGGCGGCCGCGGTGGCCGCCTCGGAGCGGGCCGCGGCGGCGGGCTACCCCGTGGTCATGGAGGCGCTCGACCCCGGTGGGCGCAACGTGCGCATGCCGGACCTCCCTGCCCACGACCCGGTCTTCGTCGACCTGGCCGTCCACCCGGGGGTGACGCCGTACGTCACGGCGCTGCTCTCCGACGACTGGCTGTTCTCCAACTTCTCGGGCAACAACGCCCTGCCCGGCAGCCG
>CAIUKV010000102.1 GCA_903899845.1 uncultured Actinomycetes bacterium | reverse complement strand
GGCCGCGCCTACACGGTGGGGATCACGGGAGCGCCGGGGGCCGGGAAGTCCACCCTCACCGACGCGATCGTCGCCACGCTGCGCGCCGCGGGGGAGTCGGTGGGTGTGCTCGCGGTCGACCCCACCAGCCCGTTCTCGGGGGGCGCCATCCTCGGTGATCGCGTGCGCATGCAGGACCACGCGACCGACCCCGGCGTCTTCATCCGCTCGATGGCGACCCGAGGGCACCTCGGTGGGCTCGCGCTGGCGACGCCCGAGGCCGTCCGCGTGCTCGACGCCGCGGGCACGCCGTGGGTGCTGGTCGAGACCGTCGGCGTCGGTCAGGTCGAGATCGAGGTCGCCGCGGCCACCGACACCACCGTGGTGGTCCTCAACCCCGGGTGGGGCGACGCCGTCCAGGCCAACAAGGCCGGGCTCATGGAGATCGCCGACGTGTTCGTGGTGAACAAGGCCGACCGTCCCGGTGCGGCCGACACCGAGCGCGACGTGCTGCAGATGCTCGGTGCGGGTCCGGGGCGGGACTGGCGTCCACCGGTGGTCCGGGCGGTGGCGACCACCGGCGACGGGGTCGACGCCGTGTGGGCGGCGGTGCTGGCGCACCGGGCCCATCTGGAGGTCGGCGACCGGCTCGCGGCCCGGCGCCGGGCCCGGCTCCACGCCGAGCTGCGGACCATCGCGCGGGCCCGCCTCACCGCCCGGCTCGACGACCGGTTCTCCGGGCCCGCCGGTCGGGCCGTGCTCGCCCGGCTCGACGCCCGGGAGCTCGACCCCTACGCGGCCACCGCCCTGCTGCTCGGCGAGGCCGACGCCTGAGGTCGGGGCCTAGGGTGGGTCCATGTCCGACGACCTCGTGCTCTGCGACCGGCGCGCCGACGGCGTGGCGGTCCTCCGGCTGAACCGCCCTCCCCTGAACCCACTGTCCCGGGCGCTGCTCGGCCGACTCACGGCCCGGGCCACCGAGCTGGCCGGCGACCCGACGGTCAAGGCGGTGGTGCTGATCGGGAGCGAGCGGGCCCTCGCCGCCGGGGCCGACATCGACGAGTTCGGCGGTCCCGCCGAGGCGCAGACGGTGGCGGCGGGCTTCCGGGCCGCCGGCGATGCGCTCGGCGCAATCCCCCGGCCGGTGATCGCCGCGATCTCCGGCTACGCGCTGGGGGGCGGCTTCGAGCTCGCCCTCGCGTGCGATCTGCGCATCGCCGCCGACACCGCCCGGGTGGGCCAGCCCGAGATCCTGCTCGGGATCATCCCGGGAGGCGGTGGGACCCAGCGGCTCAGCCGTCTGGTCGGCCCGGCCCGGGCCAAGGAGCTGTGCTGGAGCGGCCGTCAGGTCCGGGCCGACGAGGCCCTCGCGCTCGGCCTCGTCGAACGGGTCGTGCCGGCCGCCGACCTCGAGGCCGCGGCGCTCGAGTGGGCCGCGTCGCTCGCAGCGGGCGCGGTCGTGGCGATGGGGCAGATCAAGCGGGCGGTCGACCGTGGCCTCGACCTCCCGCTCGCCGACGCGCTCGACCTCGAGGCGCAGTGCTTCGTCGACACCTTCGCCACCGAGGACGCCGCCACCGGCGTCGCGTCGTTCAAGGAGCACGGTCCCGGGAAGGCGACCTTCGCGGGACGCTGACGCTCAGGCGAGCGTGCGCAGCACGTGGGCGCGGAGCCGGTCGAGGTTGCGGCGCCACACCAGCCTCAGGACCGGCTTGCCGAACACCTCGCCGACCGGACCGCCGAGCCACCACGGGAAGCGGAGCTCCTCGGCCCACGCGAACCGTGTGCCGGTGGGGATGGCGGTGAGGGTGAATCGCCCGGTCCCGGTCACCGCGCCCCGGTGCTCGATCCCCATCACCGCACCCGGCTCCCACTCGGTGACCCGCATGCGGTCGGTGGTGCGCAGCGGCCCGACGACCGTGAGGCAGTCGAACTCGGTGCCCACGCCCGACCGCTGATCGGTGACGAAGGTGATCGTCTCGGCGTCGGCCATCCACTCGGTGTGGGTCGACAGGTCCTCGACCGCGGCCCACACCTGCGTCGGCGTGGCGGGGATCTCGGTCTCGATCGCGATCTGCACGGTCATCCTCCGTCGGTGATGGCGCCCCGGAGGCGCGCCGCGGCCTCGGCGGGGTCGAGGACGTTCACGAACAGGCCGGTCCCGAGCTCGAAGCCGGCAACGGTGGAGACCCGCGGGACGACGGTCAGGTACCAGCTCGGGGCGGGACCGGGCGCAGCGGAGGCGCTGGGGGCGGGACCGTCGTGCCAGACCACGTTGTAGGCAACGTCACCGAGGAGCACCCGGATTCCTCGCGCCACGTCGCGGGTCGCCCGGGCCAGGCCGGCGAGGGTCTGGTCGGGCGTGTCGGCGAACCGGGGCCCGGCGTCGGGGGCGCTGAGCCGGGTCTCGTAGGGGCTCGCGGCCGCCCACGGGCACCAGGCCCACACGGGGTCGGAGCCGAGCACCAGGCCGTCGTGGGCCGCCGCCGTCGCGTGGTCGGTGGGCACCGGGTCGGCGCCCGCAGCGGCGCTGCGCTCACGGTGCTCCCGGACGGCGGGCGGCACGAGGTCGGTGGCGAGGACCTGCGCGTGGGGGTGGGCGATCGACGCTCCGGCGGCGCGCCCGTGGTTGATCAGCGTCTGGACGTGGGCCCGGCCCGCGGCGCTGTGGACCCGGGCCCGGTCGCGCAGCAGGCCGAACAGCGCGACGACCGACTCGTCGTCGAGCCGGGCGAGGTCGCGGTCGTGGTCGGGTCCGAGGACCACCACCTCGTGGGCCCCGCCGACGATCGGGGTCGGGCCCACGATCGGGCTCGGGCGCGGGCCGACGATCGGGTATAGGTTGGGGACGACCCGGATGCGCCACCCGGGGGCGTCGGGCGCGCCGGGGCCGACCCGGGCGACCTCGGGCGGGGTCTCGGCCTCGTGTCCCGGGCAGAACGGGCAGTCGGCCGGGGGCGCCGCCGGGGCGGGGACGGGCGCGGTGGTGGTCGGGCGGGCGGCCCGTCCCGGGACGAGCAGGACGGTGCGCCCCGTCACCGGATCTTCACGCAGCTCGGCCATCGCCCCGAGTCTGCCCGCGTAGCCTGCGCTCGTGGCGACCCGGCTCGTGATCATGGGCGGCGGACCGGCCGGCAACACGTGCGCAACCGTGGCGGCGGCGCTCGGGGCCGAGGTGACGCTGATCGAGCGCGACATCGTCGGGGGCGCGGCCCACCTGTGGGACTGCATCCCGTCGAAGGCGCTGATCGCCACCGGTGCCGAGCTCGCCGAGCTCCAGCGGGCCCGGTCGATGGGCCTGCAGGCCAGTGGTCGCCTCGACCTCGACGCCCTCGCCGACCGGGTCCGCTCGATCGAGGAGCGCCTCCACACGTCGGTGCGCGAGCTGCTCGCCTCCCAGGGCGTGCGCTGCCTCGTGGGCACCGCCCGCTTCACCGGGCCCCGGACCGTGACCGCCGCGACTGCGTCGGGGGACGAGGCGATCGACGCCGACGTGGTGCTCGTGGCGACCGGGTCGCGGCCCCGGGTGCCCGAGTGGGCGCCGGTCGACGGCGACCGGATCCTCACGACCCGCGACGCCTACCGGATCCGTGAGGTGCCGCGCCACGTCGTGGTGATCGGCTCGGGGGTGACCGGGGTCGAGTTCACCCACATGTTCCGTGCGCTCGGCGCCGGGGTGACGTTGGTGGTGTCGCGCCAGCAGGTGCTGCCCCGGAAGGACCCCGAGGTCGCCGCCGTCCTCGAGGACGCGTTCCTGGAGCGGGGGGTCAGCCTGTGCAAGGGGGCGCGGGCCCACTCGGTCGAGCGCACCCCCGACGGCGTCGTGGTCCGCTGCGACGACGGCCGCGTGGTCGAGGCGTCGCACGCGGTGCTCGCGGTGGGGTCGGTCCCCAACACCGACGGGATCGGCCTCGACGTCGCCGGGGTCGCGGTCGACGCCGGCGGCTACGTCACGGTCAACCACAACTGCCTGACCAGCGCGCCGCACGTCTACGCGGCCGGCGACGTGTCGGGCAAGCTGCCGTTGTCGTCGGTCGCGTCGATGCAGGGTCGCAAGATCGCCGAGCACTGCATGGGGCTCCACAACCGGCCCCACCGCCACCTCGACTACGACAAGGCGGCCTCGGCGATCTTCACCGATCCCGAGGTCGCGGACGTGGGGCTGGCCGAGGCCGAGGCGTTCGCGTCGGGTCGCAAGATCCGGGTCACCAAGGTGCCGTTCTCGGCCAACGCCAAGTCGCTGATCGAGGGCGACCCGCGCGGGTTCGTGAAGATCATCAGCGATCCGGCCACCGGCGTGGTGCTCGGTGGGTCGATCGTGGGGCAGTCGGCGGCCGAGCTGATCAGCGTGCTCGCGGTGGCGGTCACCAACAACCTCAAGGTCGGCGACATCCTCGACTCGCTGCTGGTCCACCCGGCCCTGTCGGAGTCGCTCGCCGAGGCGTCGAGCTGACCGGCGGTGCCGACCGACCGGGACCGGTCCGCTAGGCCTGGCAGGCGAGCTTGGCCACCACCGAGGGAACGGTCCCGCCCTCGCAGTAGGCGTTGCGGTCGACGACCTGCCAGGCGGTGCCGTTCCAGCGCATCAGGAGCTTGACCGGACGGTCGGTCCCGCCGCTGTTGACCGTCGGCTGGTTGTAGGCCCAAGGGCCGGCGCACTGGAACGGTCCGGTCAGGACGATCCGCTCACCGGGGCCGAGCGAGGCCTGGGCCGCGGTCTGGAGCACCGCCGAGGTGCACGGGATCCCGTTCACCCCGGTGGTGGCCGGCGTGACCGGTCCCGGCTTGGGGGTCTGGCGGCAGTTGGGGGAGCCGGTGTCGGCCGCCTGGGTGAGCGCGGCGCTGGTGAGGGGCCCGACGATCCCGTCGGGCTGGAGCTTGGCCGCGGTCTGGAACCACTTGAGCGCGTTCACGGTGTTGGGGCCGACCTTGCCGTCGATGTTCCCGGCGTTGCAGCCGAGCGCGTTGAGCTCGCGCTGCATCCGCTCGACCTGGGCGGCGTCGCTGCTGCCGGCGTTGTCGTTCGCCGGGGTGCCCTTCTTCAGGCAGGTGCGGGCGTAGAGCGGCTGGGGCACGCTGCCCGCCTGGCAGTAGACGGGCCGGTCGACCGCCTGCCACGCGGTGCCGTTCCACTTGAGCAGCTCGATCACCTGCTGGGCCTTGCCACCGGCCGGCTGCACGGTGGGCGCGTTGTAGGCGAAGCCTCCGGCGCACTGGTAGGGGCCGGACTTGAGCATCTTCTCGTTGGCGAGCAGCGCGTCCTGGGCGCCGGCCTTGATCTGCTCGAGCGTGCAGTTCGCCGCCGCGGTGTCGGGGCCCGGCGCGGGCAGCGGGGCGGGCGCCGGCACGCTGGTGCAGGCCGGGCTGCCGGAGGAGGCGGCCCGGGTGAGCGCGGCGGTGGTGAGTGGTCCGACGATGCCGTCGACGTTGAGCCGCGCGGCGCTCTGGAACCAGCGCACGGCCTGGACCGTCGCCGGGCCGAGGGTCCCGTCGATGTTCCCGGCGTTGCAGCCGAGCGCGTTCAGGTCGCGCTGGAGCTCCTCGATCCCGGCCGAGTCGCTGGTGCTGGGTGTCGACGCGGCCCCGGCCGGTGCGCCGATCCCGACGAGGGCGGTGGCCGCGAGGGTCACGAGGACGAGACGGGCGGTGGTCGGCAGGCGTCGGCGCACGGCCGCATCCTGCCAGGAGTGTGGGCGGGAACGGTGTCAACCCGCCGCAGCGGCTACTCGATGACGGCGAGGACGTCGCCCGGGCCGACGGTGTCGCCCGCCGCCACCCGGATCTCGGCGACGGTCCCGGCGGTCTCGGCGTTGATGTGGTTCTCCATCTTCATCGCCTCGAGCACGAGGACGGCCTGGCCGACCTCCACCGCGTCGCCCGGGGCGACGAGCACCTTGACGATGGTGCCCTGCATCGGGGCGGTCACGGTGCCGTCGCCCGCGCCACCTGAGCCGCTGCTCGCGCTCGGGCGGGGTCGGGCCCGGGCCGGTCCGGCGGCGGGTGCGACGGGGGCGTCGGGCAGCCACATGCGCACCGAGAACCGCTTGCCGTTCACCTCGACCGGCACCGTGCGCTCCACGAGGGCGTCGGGGGCGTCGGGGGCGTCGGGGGTGTCGTCGACCGGCGCCTGGGCCCCGCCGCCGCTGCCCGCCGCGATGAGGGCGGTGAGGTCGAGGTCCTCCTCGACCCACTTCGTGGAGTGGGTGCCGGCCCCGAAGTCGGGGTGCCCGAGCAGGGCGAGATGGGCGGGGATCGTGGTGTGGATGCCCTCGACCTGCAGCTCGTCGAGGGCCCGGACCGCCCGGCGCACGGCCTGGCGGCGGTCGGGGGCCCAGACGATCAGCTTGCCGACGAGGTTGTCGTAGTACTGCGAGATCTCGTCGCCGCTCTCGTAGCCGCCGTCCCAACGCACGCCCGGCCCTCCGGGGGCCCGCAGCCGCGTGATCCGACCCGGCGAGGGCAGGAAGCCGCGGGTGGCGTCCTCGGCGTTGATGCGGCACTCGATCGCGTGACCGGTGCGGACGATGTCGTCCTGACCGAACGAGAGCGGCTCGCCCGCCGCAACCCGGATCTGCTCCGCGACGAGGTCGCGCTGGGTGACCATCTCGGTGACGCAGTGCTCGACCTGGAGCCGGGTGTTCATCTCGAGGAACCAGAACTCGCCGTCCTGGTAGAGCATCTCGACCGTGCCCGCGTTCGTGTACCCGCAGCCCTGGGCCACCTGCACCGCGGCCTCGCCCATGGCCCGGCGGATCTCGTCGGAGAGCCCGATCGCCGGGGACTCCTCGATCAGCTTCTGGTGGCGCCGCTGGGTGGAGCAGTCGCGCTCACCGAGCCAGACGGCGTTGCCGTGGGCGTCGGCGAAGACCTGGATCTCGATGTGGCGGGGCCGGGTGAGGTAGCGCTCGAGGTAGGCCTCGGAGCGGCCGAAGTAGGCCGCGGCCTCGCGGGTGGCCGACTCGAAGCCGGCCTCGACCTCGTCGGGGCCGCGCACGACCTTGAGGCCCTTGCCGCCGCCGCCGTAAGCGGCCTTGATCGCGACCGGCCAGCCGAACTCCTCGCCGAAGGCGACGATCTCGTCGACCGAGACGATGGGCTCGAGGGTCCCGGGCACGGAGGCGACGCCGGAGGCCGCCGCGGCCTTGCGCGACGAGATCTTGTCGCCCATGACCTCGATCGCCTCGGGGGGCGGGCCGATCCAGATCGCGCCCGCCTCGGTGCACGCCCGGGCGAAGTCGGCGTTCTCGGCGAAGAAGCCGTACCCCGGGTGCACCGCCTCGGCGCCGCTCTGCGCGATCACCTCGAGGATGCGCGCCGTGTTGAGGTAGCTCTCGGCGGCGGTCTGACCGCCGAGGGCGTAGGCCTCGTCGGCGTAGCGGGTGTGGGCGGCGTCCCGGTCGAGGTCGGAGTACACCGCCACGGTGGCGATGCCGAGCTCCCGGCACGTGCGCATGACTCGGATGGCGATCTCGCCGCGGTTCGCGACGAGGATCTTGGTGGGCAGCGGCACGACGGACCCTTCGTTCCGGGCGGGTGTGGCCGTATCCTACGGTCGATGCCGGAACCGGCCGCCATTCGTCGGGTCCCCCGGGCCGGGCCCGGGGAACCGTCCTGGGAGGTGCGGCGGTACCGATCGGTCGACTCGACCAACCGGCTGCTGCTCGACGAGGCCCGGGCGGGCGCACCCGAGGGCCTCGTGGTGGTCGCCGACCACCAGTCGGCGGGCCGGGGGCGCCTCGGCCGGTCCTGGGAGGCCGCGCCGGGCTCGGCCCTGCTGGTCTCCGTCCTCGTGCGCCCGCAGCTCGCCCCCGGGCGCCTCGGACGGGTCACCC
Organism: uncultured Actinomycetes bacterium; assembly: GCA_903899845.1. Classification (GTDB taxonomy): domain Bacteria; phylum Actinomycetota; class Acidimicrobiia; order IMCC26256; family PALSA-555; genus CAIUKV01. Next base: position 13,026 of record CAIUKV010000102.1, on the reverse strand, counting down.
TCGCCGCCGGATCGGCTCTGGCTGAGGCCCTGGCCGACACGGCCGCGGTCGGGGCGCTCCTGAAGTGGCCCAACGACCTCGTGGTCCCGGGCCCGTCCGGTCCCCGCAAGCTCGCCGGCATCCTCGCCGAGGCCGACCTGGGTCCGGGTCCGGGCCCCGGTCCGGGCCCGGGTGCCGCGGTGGTGGTCGGGATCGGCGTCAACCTCGCCGCCGACGCCTATCCGGCCGAGCTGGCCGGGCTCGCCACCGCCGTGGCGGCCGAGGGCCGACCGGTGGCGGTCGACGTCCTCCTCGATGCGTTCCTGGCCGCCTTCGACCGGCGGCTCGGTCGCCTCGACGCCGCCGTGGACGAGGCCCGGGCCCGATCGGCGACGCTCGGGACCCGGGTCCGGGTCGAGCAGGGGTCGGCCCCGGACCTCGTGGGCACCGCGCTCGACCTCGACCTCGACGGCGCCCTGCTCGTCCGCGACGACGGGGGAGTGGTGCACACGGTCACCGCCGGCGACGTCGTCCACCTGCGGTCCGCGCCCGGCGCCTGATCGTGGCTGCGCCCGGCACCTGATCGTGCCTGCGCCCCGGGGGGCGGATCCGCGGATCGGTGGCTCCGCGGATCGGCGGCTCAGTCGAGCTCGCGCCCGCTCGTCACCAGGGCCCGGAACGCGTCGCGGAGCGCGACCGTCACCGGGCCGGGTGCGAGCGGGAGCGCGGCCCCGTCGACGCGCCCGATGGCCTGCACCTCGCGGGTGCTCGACGTGAGGAATGCCTCGTCGGCGGTCCGGAGCGCGTCGACGGGGACGGCGACCTCCTCGACCGCGATGCCGACGTCGGTGGCGCACTCGAGCACGAGGGCCCGGGTGACCCCGAGGAGGCACCCGGCGTCGCCGGGGGGCGTGCGGACCCGGCCGTCGTGCACCACGAACACGTTCGACCCGGTCGCCTCGCACAGGTCGCCGCGGGTGTTGGCGAAGATCGCCTCGGCCGCACCCTGCTCGTGGGCCCACGCGAGCGCGCGGACGTTCTCGGCGTAGGAGATCGTCTTGAGCCCGGCGGTCGCGCCGCGCTCGTTGCGGGTCCACGGCACGACCACGACGGTCTCGGTGTCGGCGAACGCCCGCAGCGCTCCCATCGCGATCACGACGGTCGGGGGCGCGTCGCCCCGTTCGCTGCCGAGCGGGGCGGGACCTCCGGTCACCGTGATGCGGAGGCGGCCGTCGCGGGTCGCGGCCGCACCGATCACGGCGTCGGCCGCGGCGCGCAGCGCCGCGCGGTCCGGGAGCGGGAGGCCGAGGGCGTCGGCCGACCGGTGGAGGCGGTCGAGGTGGCGCGCCCAGGCGAGGGGGCGACCGTCGTAGACCCGCAACGTCTCGAACACGCCGTCGCCGGTGAGGAGCCCGTGGTCCATGGGCGAGATCCGCGCTTCGGTCACGGGCACGAGGGCGCCGTCGCACCAGACCATCTCGGTCGCCGGGCCGGCGCCGGGCCGGTTCACGCGGGCACCCGGACGGCAGCGGCGTCGGCCGCGCCGGTGCGCGCGAGCAGGCGCCGGGCCTTCAGCTCGGTCTCGGCCCATTCGCGGTCGGGATCGGAGTCGGCGACGATGCCGCCGCCCACGCCGAGGGTGGTCCGGTCGTCGGCGACGACGAAGGTGCGGATCGCGACGGCGAGGTCGCCCGCGCCCCGTTCGGTGTCGATCCATCCGGTCGCGCCGCAGTAGACCCCGCGCGGCACGGTCTCGAGGTCCTCGATCAGTTGGAGCACCCGGGGCTTCGGGGCCCCGGTGACCGAGGCGGGCGGACACGTCGCCCGCAGCAGGTCGGCGACGCCGACCCCGGGGCGCAGGCTCCCGCGCACGGTGCTGACCAGGTGGGCGAGCCCCGGGTGGCGCTCGACCGCGCAGAGCGCCGGCACGTGGATCGACCCGGGGGTGCACACGCGCCCGAGGTCGTTGCGGGCGAGGTCGACGATCATCACGTTCTCGGCCCGGTCCTTCTCGCTGCGGGTGAGCGCAGCGGGATGGGCGGCCGTGCCCTTGATCGGGCGGGTCTCCACGGCCGGGCCGTCCCAGCGCAGGAAGGTCTCGGGCGACGCGCCCGCGACCGCCACCGACCCGGCGTCGGCGGCGAGCCGGAGCAGCGAGGCGTGGGGTGCGGGCCGGGCCCGGACCAGGGCGCCGAACACCGCGAGGGGATCGGCCGGGGCGTCCCAGGCCAGCGTCCGGGTGAGGTTGACCTGGTAGCAGTCACCGGCCCGGATGTGCTCGAGCGCAGTGCCGAGCGCGGCGCGGTGCTCGTGGCGGTCGAGCGACGAGTGGACCGCGCGACCGAGCCGTACCGGTCCCCGGTCGGGCAGGTCGGCGAGATCGGCGACGACGGCCCGGCGGGCGAAGCGCACGAGCAGGGCGTCGGGGACCCGGCCCCGGCCCCGGGCCGCGCGGCCGGGTCGGACCGCCTCCACGGCGTGCCCGAGCTCGAAGGCGAGGAACCCGGCCCACAGTCCCGGCGTTGCCCTCTCGATGGCCGAGAACACCCCGGGCCCCGACGCCTCGAGCACCTCCTGGGGGTCCCACGCGACCAGCCACCCGTCGGGCCGTCGCACCACGGCGACGGGGGCGGTGGGGTCGGCCAGCGCCCGGCGGGCGGCGGGCGGTACGCAGGGATCCACGTCCGGAGGGTATCCCCCGGCCGCCGGTGGCGACCGCTCGCCCCCCGGTAGCCTCGGCGGCCCCATGACCTCGCTGCCGCGCTCCTCCGGCGGTCCCGCGCGCGCGTTCGCCGGCCGGTTCCTGATCGCCGTCGTGGTCGGCGCGCTGCTCATGGGGGCCGCCGTCACCGGGGTCAACCAGGAGGTGGGGCGCAAGCTCGACCGGATCCCGAAGATCGAGCTCACCACCGCCCCGATCCCCCCGGGCGGAGCCAACTACCTCGTGGTCGGATCGGACTCCCGGGAGTTCGTCGCCAGCGACCTCGCCGCGACCGCCTTCGGTGACGCCGCGGTCGAGACCGGCCGCCGGTCCGACACGATCATGCTGGTGCACGTCGAGCCCAAGGCGCAGCGCACCATGGTGGTGTCGTTCCCCCGCGACCTCTGGGTCAACATCCCGGGCCAGGGCATGAACAAGATCAACGCGGCCTACAACGAGGGACCGCAGCTGCTTATCGACACGTTGAAGCAGAACTTCGACATCGACGTGAACCACTACATCGAGATCGACTTCATGTCGTTCATCGACCTGGTCGACTCCCTCGGTCGGGTCACCGTCTACCTGCCCTACCAGGCCCGCGACGCCTACACCGGGCTCGACATCGCCACGCCCGGATGCGTCGAGCTCGACGGTGAGCGCTCCCTGCAGTACGTGCGGTCGCGCTACCTCGAGTTCGCCAACCCCGAGATCGCCCGCTGGATCCCGGCCGACGTCATCCCCGACCTCGGGCGCATCGGTCGCCAGCAGGAGTTCCTGCGCCGCCTCGCCGGGATCGCGGTGCAGAAGAGCCTCGCCAACCCGTTCACCGCCAACGTCGTGGCCGACCGAGTGGTCAAGGGACTCAAGGTCGACGACGGGTTCGACCGTGCCTCGGTGTTCTCGTTGCTCGACGCGTTCCGGACGCTGAACCCCGACGACCAGTCCGCGCTCGAGATGATCACGGTCCCGACCCGAGGCGGGCCGAGCCCGGGCGGGCTGTCCGTGCTCTACGCGGACACCGCCAACCCGCTCTTCGGGCAGATCGTCGACCGGCTCCGCACCTTCGACCGGACCCCCGCCCCCCTGCCCGCCCCGGCCGAGATCCGGGTCCGCGTGGTGAACGCCAGCGGCCGGGAGGGGCTCGCGGTCGGGGTGACCCAGCGCCTGCGCGAGCTCGGCTTCGTCACCGTCGATCCGGTCGAGTCGACCGAGCGGGTCGCGAGCATCGACGTCCGGGTGGCGCGTGAGCAGATGGCCAAGGGCAAGCGGATGCTCCGCTTCATCGAGCCGGCCGCCCAGCTGACGGTGACCGACCCCAGCGACGTCGACGTGACCCTCGTGGTCGGACGGGCCTTCGCCGCCATCGCGATCCCGGCCGACGCCGCGGCCGATGCGGGTGCCCCGGCCGACCCGCCGGCGCCCGCGGAACCGGAGGCCCCCCTCGGCGCCACCCCGCCCGTGACCCTCCCGGCCAACCTGCCGGCGCCGGCCCCCCGGATCGGCTGCTGAGATGGCTCGGAGCGCCGGGGCGGCGGCCGGGCGGTTCGCGACCCGGCTCGTCGTGGCCCTGGTCCTCACCGCGTCGGTCGTGGTGGCCGGGGTCGTGGCGGTCAACTCGGCCATCGACGACGAGCTGGCTCGCATCCCGCGCATCGAGGTCGACACGGTCCCCGCGTCGGCCGCGGGGGCGAACTACCTGGTGGTGGGCTCCGACAGCCGGGCCTTCGTCGAGACGGCGGAGGAGCAGCGGGCCTTCGGCGATCCCGACGTGGAGGCCGGTCGGCGGTCCGACACGATGATGATCGTCCACGTCGAGCCCGGTGCGGGCCGCAGCCTCGTGGTGTCGTTCCCGCGCGACCTCTGGGTCAACGTCCCCGGGATCGGCAACGCGAAGATCAACGCGGCGTACAACTCCGACCTCGGCGGGGGTCCCGACGCGGTGATCGGCGCGCTGCGCACCAACTTCGGCATCGACGTCAACCATTACGTCGAGGTCGACTTCCAGACCTTCGAGTCGATGGTCAACGCCGTGGGCACCGTCCCCGTGTACGTCGACCGTCCGGTGATCGACAACTTCACGGGGTTCGTCGCGGTGGCGGCCGGGTGCTACCAGCTCGGGGGCACCGAGGCGCTCGCCTGGGTGCGGTCCCGGCACCTCGAGTACCTCGACCCGACGACGGGGCGGCTCGTCGCCGACCCCCGGGCCGACATCGGGCGCATCGAGCGCCAGCAGGACTTCATCCGCCGGCTGGCGGGGATCGTGGTCGAGCGGAGCCTCGCCGACCCGCTCAAGGGACGCGCCATCGTGCGGAGCGCGGTCGGGGACCTGCGGGTGGACCAGTCCTTCGACCGGCGGGCCGCCCTCGACCTCGTCCGGGCGTTCCGGTCGATGAGCTCCGGCGACACCAGCGCGATCGAGTTCGTCACCTTCCCGTACACCGAGGGCAACGCGGGGGGACAGGCGGTGCTGTTCCCCGACCGCACCAACGGGTCATCCCTGCTCGAGCGGCTCTCGACCTTCGCGACCGCTCCGGCGCCGGCCCCCCTCCAGCCCGCCGACGTGCGGGTCCGGGTGGTGAACGGCTCCGGGCGCTCGGGGCTCGCGGAGCGGGTGATGAACGACCTCGTGGCCGCGGGCTACGTGAAGGGTGGCACGGGCAACGACGAGCGCGGTCGTGTGGCGGTCACCGAGGTCCGGTACGCCGACGGCGCCGCGGACAAGGCCCGGCTCGTCCTCGGGACGGTGGGGGCGGGAGCGAAGCTGGTCGGCGACCCCACGTTGACCGGCGCCGACGTGCAGGTGGTGCTCGGCGCGGACTTCACCGGTCTCCCCGGCGCGGCGACCGGGGCTCCCACCGGTACCCCGGCCGGCGGTACGGCTCCCGCCGCGCCGGCCCCCGACCCCGCCGCAACCTGCCGCTGAGCCGGGTGCCTCAGGCGGGGTCGGCGAGGTCGACGACCACGGGGGCGTGGTCCGAGGGCTGTTGGCCCTTCCGGGCGTTGCGGTCGACGACCGCCCACGTCACCCGCTCGGCCAGGGGAGCGGTGACCAGCACGAGGTCGATGCGCATCCCCCGGTGCTGGTGGAAGTCCCCGCGCCGGTAGTCCCAGTACGAGTAGAGGCGGTCGTCGGGGTAGCGGGAGCGAAAGGCGTCGACGAGACCCCAGTCGCACAGCGCCGCGAGCGCGGCGCGCTCCGCCGGGGTGACGTGGGTCGAGCCGGCGAAGGCCGCCGTCGACCACACGTCGCGGTCGTCGGGGGCGACGTTGAAGTCGCCGAGCACCGCGAGGGGCTCGGTGGGCGTGGCCCCGGCCTCCAGCCAGGCTCGGAGCTGCCCCAGCCACGCGAGCTTGCGGACGTAGTGGTCGGTGTCCACCTCGCGACCGTTCGGGACGTACACGCTCACGATGCGCACGCCCCCGCAGGTGGCCGCGATCAGGCGGGCCTCCCCGTCGTAGGGGTCGTCGAGGTCACCGAACCCGTGGGTCACGTCGCTGATCCCGACCCGGGAGAGGATGGCCACGCCGTTCCACTGGCCCTGGCCGTGGTGCACGGCGTCGTACCCGAGCGCGGCGAAGGTCAGCGCCGGGAACGCCTTGTCCGTGCACTTGGTCTCCTGGAGGCACAGCACGTCGGGCTGGGCTCCGGTGAGCCACTCCTCGACCCGGGGCAGGCGCGCCTTGAGCGAGTTCACGTTCCAGGTCGCGATGCGCACCGCGGGAGCGTAGCGAGCGGGGCCCCAGGGGTCGCGCCTAGTGTGCCGGCGTCGTCAGGGACGCGCCGCCTCCGAGGGCGGGGCGGCAGGACCAGCGCGCGCGAGCGCGCCGAAGGAGGACCGGTGCCGGGACCGCTCGCAGGGGTGAAGGTCGTGGAGCTGACCGGGATCGGGCCGGGCCCGTTCACCGCGATGCTGCTCTCCGACATGGGGGCCGAGGTGATCAAGGTCGACCGGGCCCAGTGGGCCGGGCTCCCGCAGGCCCCCGGTGGGGTCGAGGTGCTCGACCGCGGGCGGCGATCGGTCGCGGTCGACCTCAAGCAGCCTGCCGGGGTCGAGACGGTCCTGCGCCTGGTCGAGGGGGCCGACGCCCTGATCGAGGGCTACCGGCCCGGTGTGGCCGAGCGCCTCGGCGTCGGGCCCGACGTCTGCCTGGCCCGCAACCCGCGCCTGGTCTACGGGCGGATGACCGGATGGGGCCAGGACGGCCCGCTCGCCAATGCGGCCGGGCACGACATCAACTACATCTCGGTCGGCGGTGCGCTCGCGCACATCGGCCGGGCCGGCGGCAAGCCCACCCCGCCGATCAACCTCGTCGGCGACTTCGGCGGCGGCGGGATGCTGTGCGCGTTCGGGGTGGTGTGCGGGCTCCTCGAGGCCCGGACGTCGGGCCGCGGCCAGGTGGTCGACGCCGCGATGATCGACGGCACCGCGACCCTCATGGCGATGATCTGGGGGGTCCGGGCGAGCGGCGGGTGGCACGAGGAGCTGGGAACGAACTTCCTCGACACCGGACGGGCCAACTACGAGGTCTACGAGACGAGTGACGGCAAGTACGTGTCGATCGGCTCGCTCGAGCCCCAGTTCTACGCCGAGCTCCTCGAGCGGCTGGGCCTCGCCGACGAGGATCTGCCCCACCCGGCCGACGCGTCCGGGGTCGACCGTCTGCGCGCCCGCTTCACCGAGGTGTTCCTCACCCGGACGCGTGACGAGTGGTGCGCCGAGCTCGAGGGCACCGACGTCTGCTTCGCGCCGGTGCTCCCGATGTCGGAGGTGGCCACCCATCCCCACATCCGGGCCCGCAACACGATCGTGGAGTACGAGGGCGTCCTGCAGCCGGCCCCGGCCCCGCGGTTCTCCCGCACCCCGGGCGAGATCCAGCGCGGACGGTCCAAGCCCGGCGAGCACACCGACGAGATCCTCGCCGAGTTCGGCTTCGCGGCCGACGAGATCGCGACCCTGCGGGCGGCGGGCGCGGTCGCCTGAGGGACGCGCTAGCCCAGGGTGCCGGGGGCGATCGCGAGCAGTCGGGCGAGCCGCTCCTCGAGCGTGTCGGGGGTCTCGGCCACGACGGTGACGTGGCCGACCTTCCGGCCGGGGCGCGGCGCCTTGCCGTACTCGTGCAGGCGGGCTCCGGGGACGGCGAGCACCGCAGCGCGCGGGGGGAGCGCGCCGATCGCGTTCAGCATGGCGGCGTGGCCGCGCGCGGCGGGCGACCCGAGGGGCCACCCGAGCACCGCCCGCAGGTGCTGCTCGAACTGGCTCGTCTCGGCGCCCTCGATGGTCCAGTGGCCGGAGTTGTGGACCCGGGGCGCGATCTCGTTGGCGAGCAGCGCCCCACCGACGTCGAAGAGCTCCACGGTGAGGACCCCGACGTAGTCGAGGTCGGCGAGCAGACGGGCCGCGATGTCGTCGCCGGCGGTGCCGGTCGCGGGGTCCACCGAGGCCGGGGCCCGGCTGACCCGCAGGATCCCGTCCCGGTGCAGGTTCTCGACCAGGGGGAACGTGCGGACGGTGCCGTCGGCGCCGCGGGCGGCGATGACCGAGAGCTCGCGGTCGAAGGGCACCAGCGCCTCGAGGATCAACCCGGTGCCGCCGAGCTCGGCGAGGGCGGCGGCACCCTCGGCGGCGGTGCGGATCACCGCCTGCCCCTTGCCGTCGTAGCCGCCGCGCCGGGTCTTGAGCACGGCGGGCAGGCCGATGGCGTCGAGCGCGGCGGCGAGCCCGGCGGCGTCGTCGACGGCGGCGAACTCCGGCACCGGGATGCCGAGGCGCCGGAACGCGGTCTTCTCGGCCAGGCGGTCCTGGGCCACCTCGAGCGCACGCCAGCCGGGGCGCACCGGGACGCGGTCGGCGAGGCGGCGGACGCCGTCGGCCGGGACGCCCTCCCACTCGTAGGTGACGACGTCGGCGCCCGCGGCGACCCGGTCGAGGGCCTCAGGGTCTCCGAGCGGACCGACCTCGAGCGGGCCGACGGCCGCCGCCGGGGCGCCCGCGACGGGATCGAGGAACCGGCACCGGATCCCCAGGGGGATCGCGGCCAGGCCGAGCATCCGCCCGAGCTGCCCGCCGCCGAGCACGGTCACGAACGGCGACTCGACGGGGGACATGACGCCAGTGTGCCCCGTCGACACGCCCTGCGCACCACGGGGGGTCTCGGCGAGTCGGTGGCTCGGGCGACAGGAGCGCGGGCCGGTGGGCCCGGCGTCGCCGACAGGTGGTCGGGATGGATCGGGGAACCCGACCGAAACTCCCGCGCGGGCATCTCGACCGGCTGGGCCGGCCCGACGGATCCCGTGTCGCCATTGCGGTGACGACCGCGCCGGCGGCGATCGGGGTCGCACCCCGTCGCACCCGGTCGCACTCGGTGGCCACACTTGCGGTGCAACCGTCTCGCTGGAAAGGTGTCCCAGGTGATCACAGACCGATCGTCCGGCCACTGGGCCTACCGCCTGAGCGCGCGACGGCTGCAGATGCTGCGTCTGCTGACGCTGCTGCCCCCGACGCTGCGCGGCTGGTTCGCCGAACGGCACCTGCGCCGACCCGGCCAGCCCGGTCCGGCGGGCGAGCATGTGCTGCAGTACCTGGTGAGCGGCACGCTGGCGCGTCGACGCGCCGGTGACGCGGCCGAGACGATCCGCGCCGACGACGAGTCCCGGGGCCGGCGCAAGCCGATCGTGGTCGGGCAGGCGGACTTCTTCTACCGCTCGCAGTATCGAGCTCGGTGCAGTGCGGTCATGGGCGCGTTCGCGGCGACGGCCACGCAGGTGCTCGCGGCGAGCGGCTCGCCCGCCCACGGGCACCTGTGGGGGCGACACCGCGAGTGCCATGCCGCCATGCTTCCCCGCGCCGAATCGGGCATCCGACCGATCCTGGTCCTCAACGACGGGGCGATGGCCGTTGCGGTGTTCATCCCCCGCTCAGGCGAGACCGGCGGTGATGACGCGACGGAGCAGTGGATGTTCGCAGCAGCGCCGCTGCCCGACCGCCTGGCCCGGGCGGCGAGCGGCGAGCGGCAGGCGGAGGAACCGGGAATCGCCCGGACGCTGGTCCGTGACCACGCCGGCAGCGTCGTCGCCCTCGTGGACGCCGCGCGTGCCACCGGCAACCTGGCGCTGCTTGCGCTCCATCCGCGGGACCCCGACGCGATGGGTTTGCACATCACGCTCTTCGGCGTCTGCGCCGTCCGGCCGGATCAGCTCGTGCGCGAGTACGGGCTCGCCGACGCCGACCTCGACGAGCATCGTTCCTACGCACAGGCTCAGGACGCGATCCTCGGCTACCTCGTCGGCGGCACCGCGGAAGTGTTCACCCAGTGCTCGCAGAACCTCTTCGTCAAGGAGCTCGTCTCCGGGCCGTCCGAGGCGGTGAACGACGCGGACGCGGCACCACCGCCGTCGCTCGAGCAGTTGCTCGCGGCGCAGTTCGAGTCCCTGCAGATCACAGTGGCGTCGAGCGGGGTGCCGGGCGCTTCGCCCCGCAACGGACAGATCGGGGATGCGGCCTTCGTCCAGACGTGGCGGGGCCGCAAGTACGTGCTCATCCCGTACCACCCGGGGAATGCGATCCATGGCCACGCGGCGAAGCTCTGGACGAACCGGCGCTCTGCACTCGTGGTCTCCGATGACCACACCTATCGCCGGCGAGCAACGATCTCAGGCGCGTCCTGGGTGGCCGGTGATGCGTGGACAGCCAAGCGGTTCCCGGAGGTCGCCCGAGCGGTCACCCAGCCAGACGGTGACGCCGAGGCCTCCGCCGCCCCGGTCTACTGGTTCGTCACCCGGGCCGATTCGGTGGTCTGGGAGCGTGGTCTGCTCCCGGAGTACCGACTGAGTGAGGGGCGGGCGGTCTGCACCATCAACGCGGGCGGTCAGGGACGCCATACGAAGAAGCCGAAGTACTTCGATGCCGGCAGCGTCGCCCAGTACGACACCTCACAGCAGCACCACCGCGAAGCCGGTGGCAGACCGGTCGACCCGACCGGCGTCGAGCGGGCCGCGTGGCTCGAGACCGTCGCGTCTGCGCTCGCCGCACGTGAGGAGAACCTCCGCCTGGCCTTGTAGGGCGACGGTTCCCTGGCCGGCCGGCGTGCGCCGTCCAGTCGAACGGTGAGCGACTGCCGACCGCTGGGGACCCCGCTTCGGCGGTCGTGCCTGCGCCCCGGCTGGGTGATCGCGCCTGCGCCCCGACTGGGTCCTGGCGCCTCGCCGACGGCGTAGGCTCCCCCCGACAGCCCGAGGGACAGGTGGTGTGATGGCGGGACCGCGGACGTCCGCAGTGGGTCGGGATCCGGCAGCCCGTGCTGCGCCGAGGTCCGTCCCGGCCTCCGGCTCGACCTGGACCTTCCTCACCAACCACGCCCACGTGCTGCTGGCGATCGCCGCCGACCCCGACCTGCGCCTGCGCGACGTGTCCGAGCGGATCGGCATCACGGAACGGGCGGCCCAGCGGATCGTGGGCGAGCTCGAGGCCGAGGGATACCTCGAGGTCCGGCGGGTGGGTCGGCGCAACGCCTACCGGGTCCACGCAGAGCTGCCGCTGCGGCATCCCGCCGAGCGCCACCACCGGGTCGGTGAGCTGCTCGAGGTGCTGTCGCACGAACCGGGCGGGCGGCGCGCCAACGAGTGACGCGCCGCCCGCGACCGATCCGGCTGCGGGGTGGCCGGACCGGTGAACGACGGGGCGGGGGACCGCCCCGGATCGACTACGCGGCCCGCATCGTGTCGTCCTGACGCATCGCCCGGAGGCGCTCGATGCGCTCCTCGACCGGGGGGTGGGTGAGGAAGAGCCGGGCGAAGTTCACCTGGCGGCCGGTGAGCGGGTTCACGATGTACGCGCTGGCCTGGGCCGGGCTGACGTCGAGCGGCGTGCGCGCGGCCATCGTGTCGATCCGTTGCAGGGCCCGGGCCAGGGGCTCGGGGTCTCCGAGGAGATCGGCGCCGACCCGGTCGGCCTCGAACTCCCGCGACCGGGACAGGGCCATCTGCAGCACCGTGGCGGCGAGCGGGGCGAGGATGGCCAGCAGGATCGCCACGATCGGGCTGGGCCCGTCTTCGTCGTCGCCCCCGCCGAACATCCCGGCCCAGAGGGCCATGTTGGCGATGAACGAGATGCCGGTCGCGATGGCGGCCGCGACCGAGCCGATGAGGATGTCGCGGTTGCGGATGTGCGCCGTCTCGTGCGCGAGCACGGCGCGCAGCTCGTCGGGCGGGCACTGGGTCAGGAGTCCCTCGGTCACGGCCACGGCCGAGTGCGCCGGGTTGCGGCCGGTGGCGAACGCGTTCGGCTGCGCGGCGGGGGACACGTAGACCCGGGGCTTGGGCAGGCCGGCGGTCGCGGCCAGCTCGGCCACCATCGCGTGCAGCTGGGGCGCCTCAATTTCCGACACCTCGTGGGCGCCGGCGGCGCGCACGGCGATCCGGTCGGAGAACCAGTACGAGGCGCCGACGATGACGAGACCGAGGATCGCGCCGATCAGCGCCCCGCCGGCACCACCGAGGGCGGAGCCGACCAGGACGAGCAAGCCGCCGATCCCGGCGAGGAGGGCGACGGTCTTCGCGGTGTTGCGGAATGCCATGGGACTCAACCTCCGAACTCGAAGATCTCCGACAGGAAGCTCTCGCGCTTCTTCTTGCGGGCGGACTTGGGGTCCACGTACTTGGGCTCGTCCCGGTACCTGGGCTCGTCCCGGTCCCGGCGTTCGCGCGCGGGCTCGAGGTCGCGTGCGGCGCGCTCGACGATCTTGTCCAGCTCGCCGCGGTCGAGCCACACGCCACGGCACTCCGGGCAGTAGTCGATCTCGATGCCCTGGCGCTCGGACATCACGAGATCACGGTCGTCGACGGGACACTTCATCGGGACGGCTCCTCACTCGGGGACGGAGTCGGGCGGTACAGGATCCGGCAGCGAACCTCCTCGATCACCAGGACGCTGGCCGCGACCGCGACCACCACGGCCCACTGGGCGACGTCGAGGCCGGTGGTGTCAAAGATCTCCTGCAGGACCGACCACTGCACCGCCAGCACCTGCAGGACCACGACGGCGCCCAGGGCGATCCACAGCCGGCCGTTCACGAGGGCGTGCCGACCGACGCTGGGGCCGTGCTCGGTGCGGACGTTGACGGCGTTGAACACCTGGAACAGCACGAAGGTGGTGAACGCCATGGTGGGGGCCACGGGGTCGGGGGCCAGCAGCAGCACCCCGAGGGTCCCCGCGGCCATCACGACGCCGGTGGCGAGCAGCAACCCGAGCCGCCGGGGCGGGAGGATCGCCGAGCCGGGGGCCCGGGGGGAGCGGTCCATGGCCCCGGGGCCGGGCGGATCCACGCCGAGGGCGATGGCCGGCGGTCCG
>CAIUKV010000101.1 GCA_903899845.1 uncultured Actinomycetes bacterium | reverse complement strand
TCCTCGAGCTGTGGAACGACCAGGTGGAGGCGATTCACTTTCGTGCGCCGGACGAAGTCATCGACGCAACTGGCTTCATCGAGGGCGCGGTCTCTGTGGTTCGGGTGAATCGTTATGAGCGCGATCCGCACGCCCGTCGGGCATGCATCGACCCCTGGGGCACAACGTGCGCCGCGTGCGGATTCGACTTCGAACGCGTGTACGGGGAGATCGGCAAGGGGTACATCCACGTACACCACCTCAGAGAACTCGCGAGCATCCGGGGTGAGTACCAGGTCGATCCGGTTGAGGATCTCAGACCGTTGTGTCCGAACTGTCACGCCATGGTCCACCAGGAGCGTCCGGCGATGAAGATTCGGGATCTCCGCCGCCGGCTACGACCCTGAGGTCCCGTCAAGTCCAGATTCGACGCTGCCCGTGATCGTGCCCGCCCTGCTCGCCCCGGTGGCGCATGCGCCGGGTCCGCGCTTCGTCGGCTGAGTCGGCGCGACCGCGCCCCGGTCCCGTCGGTGCTCCGATGACCGTCACACCCGCTTGCGATGATCGGTCCATGTCCACCGCCGCCCCCGCTGCGCACCCCGGCTGGTCCCGTACCGGCCCCAGGGTGGAGCCGTCGCCCGACTGGTCGGCCGAGGTGGACGAGCTCCGAACCCACACGCTCGACTGGCTCCACGCCGCCCGGGCGGAGGCCGTGCGTGAGCAGCGGCGCTGGCGGATGCGGGAGCTGGCGGTCGTGCGGGTGCTCGACGAGCGCGGCCAGGTCGACGACACCTGGGCCGCCACCGACGGCGTGACCATGGGTGACGTCCGGGCCACGGTCGAGACCGCCCGGGCACTCGATGCGCTCCCGCACGTGGCCGCGGCGGCGACCGACGGCGCTCTCAGCGACGCGCAGCTCGCGGCGGTCGTGCAGCTCGCCGATCCGACCACCGACGCCGACTGGGCCACGCGCGGACCACGCTGCGCGCCCACCGAGCTGCGTCGGGAGGTGCGCGCGCTCACCACGCCCACGGTGGAGGAGTCCCGGCGCCGGCACGCGGCGACGGCGTTCTGGGGCCGCTTCGACGAGCAGGTCGGCCGGTGGCACGGCGGGTTCTCGCTGCCCGACCTCGAGGGGGCCACGGTGATGGCCGTCCTCCAGGCCCGGGCCGAGCAGATGAAGCCACCGAAGGGTGCGACGTGGGCCCCGCTGGCCGAGCGGATGGGCACGGCGTTCGTCGAGGCGGTCACCGGCCAGGGGCCCGAGCGGCCGCCGGCCCGGGCCCACGTGCTCGTCCACGTGCCGCTCCACGGGCCCGCCGAGGTCCAAGGGGTGCCGATCGCCACCGAGCGGCTCGAGCAGCTGCTCGCCAACGCCTCGCTCGAGATCAACGTGGTCGACGACCGGGGCGACGTCGTCGGCATGGTGCCCACCACGACCCTCATCCCGACCCGGGTCATGCGGGCGGTGCGCACCCACGACGTGCACTGCCGGTGGCCGGGCTGCACCAGCACCGTCGGCCTCGAGATCCACCACCTCGTCCCCCGGTCCTGGGGTGGTACCGACGACATCAACAACCTCGTCACCGTGTGCGCGCCCCACCACCGCAAGCTCGTCCCGCACGGCACCTGGGCGCTGGCCGGCTCACCCCGCCAGGTCGGGGAGCTCGACCTCGTCCCTGCGGAGGAGCTGCACCGCTCGCTCGAGCAGCAGGCCCGGGCCCGGGGTCCCAGCGGTTGAGACCGCCGGGCCCGCACGCGCGACGTCGCCGCATCCGAACTTCCCGACCGCTCCTTGACAACGCATCGGGCCGGAGCCCGACCCACCGCTCGACGTGGTGGGCCGACGTGCTGGCCCGGCATGGCGTGCGACCGGCGTGCCGTGCGACCACCGTGCTGTGCGACCGCCGTGCTGTGCGACCGGCGTGGTCCGCAACCCGCCGGACGATTGCCGGGTGCTACCGACCCAGGGGCGTCACTCGCTGGCGCCGACGAGCGGCGGCACGCCGAACATGGCCCGGACCTCCTCGAGCGGGAGGTGGGCGAGGGGCAGCTTGTCGACGACCGAGAAGTCGCCGGTGCACTGCGATCCCCGTCGCAGCGCCTCGGCCAGCATCTCGGCGGCGCCGGGCCGGGCCATCACCTCTTCCTTGGCCTGGAACCTCGACGGGTCCGACTGCGAGATCCCGAGCTCGTAGGCCGCGAACCCGGTGAGCAGCAGCGCCCAGTGGGCGTCGGAGTCGTCGATCGCGACCAGCATCGCCGACAGCGCGATCTCGGCCGACGGGGTCGTGCCGTACCCGGCGATTAGGTGGTTCATGTCGTGGCCGATGAAGAACGCCGGGGTGTTGACGTCCTCGCCGGGGAGCACGAGCCCGTGGCGCTCGTAGAACTCCACGAACTCCCGGCCGAGGGTGCCGGCGGGCAGGTCGGCCATCGCCCTGAGGCGACCGGCGAGGTCGGGGTCGGGCGCGTCGAGCACCTGGAGGTAGTCCGACACCAGCGACGGCTCCGACCACTCGGCCATGTGGTCGTTGAAGCGGGCCCGGTCCGCGAGCGCCGCGGCGACGCCGTCGCGGACGAGGTGGCGGACCATCGTGAGACCGGGTCCGGACTCTCCGATGGCCTCGGCGTACGCGTCGGTCCGGCTGACCTGGGCGTCGTCGTTGGGGTGCCGGCACATCTCGAGCAGCACCGCGAACTCCCGGGTCCGGCGGCGGTGGGCGGGATCGGTGACCAGGCGACCGGCGTCGTCGGGACCGAGCGGCTCGAGGGAGTCGAGCGCCAGGTCGGGGCGCTCCCAGTAGCCCGACACGATTGCCTGCAGGAGATGGCGCTGCTCGGCGGTGCCGCCGTCGCCGATGTCGATCGACCCGAGCAGCACCCGGGTGACGGTCTCGACCATCTCGTCAGGGATGACACGGGCCATGGAGGCGCTCCTCGGGACTCTCGGGACTCTCGGGCTCTCGGGACCGGTGGAAACGGTGGGGTACGTCGAGACGTCGGGACCGGTGCAAAGGGTTGGGCACGGGCGTCGTGGCCCGACGGCCGGAGGCTAACGGACGGCACGGCCGGTTGACCCGCAGGGGCGGGCGTCGGCGAGAATCGGGAACCTCATCGATACGGCACGGATCCGGCGACGGCGTCGGGTCGCCGGGTCGGGAGCGGCGACGGAGGCCGACATGGGCACAGGCGGCAGGACCCGGCGGTGGGCGGCGGCGGTCGTGGTCGTCGCGAGCGTGGCGCTCCTCGCCGTGGGGTCCCTCGGGGTGGTCGCGCTCGGTGCCGGGGGAGCGGGCGCAGCGACCAAGCCCTTCGACCTGGTCGGCACCTGGGAGGGCCCCTACCGGTACCCGAGCCCCGACGGGGTGGTGCGCGAGAGCTACCAGCGCCTGGTGATCGAGCGTCAGGACGGCGCCAACGTCTGGGGCTACGACGAGTTCGTCGACAAGGACGGCCAGACCCTGCGGATCCCCGTCCTCGGCACGGTCGACGGGCGCGAGTTCGGCCTCGCCGAGAAGAGCGGGTTCTTCTCCGGGCGGATCCTGGCCCGCAACCGCGTCGCGGTCCGCTTCTTCCTCGTCGGCGAGCGGCCGACGTCCTTCCACACCGTCCTGACCCGGAGGACCTCGTGAGCACCCCCGACCCCGCAGCGTTCCAGGCCCGGTTCGAGGCCCTCCAGGAGCGGCTCGTGCCGCTGTGGTCGTCGATGCAGTCGATGACCGACGACGAGCAGACGATCGTGGTGGTGCCGTCGCTGTCGCTCGACCTCGTGGAGGGCTCCGGGCTCATCGTGCAGCCCTACGAGGAGCGGATGCTCTTCCTCCTCTTCCTCCTGCGCCAGCCCCGGGCCCGCATGGTCTACGTCACGTCGGACCCGATCCTGCCCAGCGTGGTCGACTACTACCTCGACCTCATCCCCGACGTGCCGCACCATCACGCCCGCCGGCGGCTCGACCTGGTGCCGGTGCTCGACCCGTCGACGCGGCCGCTGACTGCGAAGCTCCTGGAGCGGCCCCGGCTGCTGGAGCGGATCCGGTCCCTGGTCGCCGACCCCCGGCGGGCGCACCTGGTGCCGTTCATCACCACCGACCTCGAGCGCGACCTCGCGGTGCACCTGGGCATCCCCATGTACGGCTCCGACCCCCGCTTCGCCGAGTACGGCACCAAGACCGGCGGGCGCCGACTGTTCGAGGAGGAGGGGGTCGCGCACCCCCTCGGCCGGCGCGACCTGCGGTCGCTGGACGCGGTGGTCGACGCGGTCGTGGACCTGCGGGCCCACAAGCCGACGATGCGCCAGGTGATCGTCAAGCTCAACGAGGGGGTCTCGGGTGACGGCAACGCGGTCGTGGACCTCGGCGCGGTCCCGGCCCCCGGCGACCCCGGCGAGGCCGCGGCGGTGCGGAGCGCCGTGGAGGCCATGCAGTTCGAGGCCGACGCGACGCTCGCCGGGTACCTGGCCACCCTCGAGCAGTGGGGCGGGGTGGTGGAGGAGCGGATCCAGGGTCGCGACTTCGCCAGCCCGAGCGTGCAGCTGCGGGTCACGCCGCTCGGTGACCTCGAGCTGCTGTCCACCCACGACCAGCTCCTCGGCGGCCCGTCGGGTCAGGCCTACCTCGGCTGCGTGTTCCCCGCCGACCCGGCCTACGCGCCCCTGATCTCGGCCGAGGCGGCCAAGGTGGGCCGACGCCTCGCCGACGAGGGCGTCCTCGGGCGGTTCGCGCTCGACTTCGTCGTCGTGCGCAACGACGCCGACGAGTGGGAGGGCTACGCGATCGAGGTGAACCTCCGCAAGGGCGGGACGACGCACCCGTTCCTGACGCTGAGCTACCTCACCGACGGCACCTACGACCCCGACACCGCAACGTTCACCACCCCGGCGGGGGAGGCCAAGTTCCTCGTGGCCAGCGACCACGTCGACTCGCCCGACTACCGGGGCCTCACCCCCGACGACGTGTTCGACGCGGTGGTGCGCCACGGGCTGCACTGGGACAAGGCCCGTCAGGTCGGCGTCGTGTTCCACATGCTCTCGGCGCTCACCAGCCAGGGGCACCTCGGCATGACCGCGATCGGGAACTCGCCCGAGCACGCCCGGGAGCTGTACGACACGGCAGTCGCAGTGCTCGAGGCCGAGGCGGCCGACGCGATGACGGCTCGGCCGCTGCCCGACTGACCCGCCCGTCCCGACCTGACCTGACCCCGAGCCCGAGGAGCACCATGGCCGACGACGCGACCTACGTGATCCGCAGCGGGGTCGGCGCGCTCGAGCGGCTCGAGCTGATCGCCCGGCTGTGCGCCCCGGCGACGCTCGCGTTCCTGACCCGCACCGGTGCCCTCGGCGGGCCCCGGTTCCTCGACGTCGGCTGCGGCATCGGCGACGTCGCGGTGCGGGCGGCCGCGGCCGGAGCCACCGACGCGGTCGGTGTCGACGTCAACGCCGAGGTCGTGGCCGGTGCCGCGGCGCGGGCCGCCCGGCTCGGCTCGACCGCCCGGTACGTGACGGGGACGTTCGCCGACCTCGGCGCCGGAGACCTCACCGGCTTCGACGTCGTCTACGCCCGCTGCGTCCTCAGCCACCTGCCCGAGCCGGGGCCCGCGGTCGCGGCCATGCTGCGGGCGGTCCGGCCCGGGGGACTGGTCCTGGTGGAGGACGTCGAGGTCGCGGCGGTGTGGTCGGCGCCGGTGGAGCCGGCGCTCGTGCGTCACGTCGAGCTCTACGTGGCCGCGGCCCGGGCCATCGGCGCCCGCCCCGACGTGGGGCCCGACCTGGCCGGCGCGCTGCGGGCCGCCGGGGCCGAGGCGGTCGAGGTCGACGTGGTCCAGCCGGTGCTGCGCGATCCCGCCGACCTGCGGATCCACGCCCGGACGATGGAGGCGATCGCCGACCCGGTCCTCGCCCACGGGCTGGCCACCACCGCCGAGATCGACGACCTCGTGGCCCGCCTCGACGCCTGGGCCGACGAGCCCGGCGTGGTGGCGACCCTGCCCCGCTTCGTCCAGGTCGCCGGCCGCCGGCCGGCGTGATCCGGCGCGGCGGTGAGGTCAGGAACCACTGACAACGGTGACAACGGGCCACAGACCCCCCGGCGTCCCCGGACCCTCCTGGCGGCGGGTGACGTGCACGACGTGATCATCTGTATTACGTTGCGGGCCGTCGGGACCGAAGGGGGGACCGACCCGGGAGGACGGCCCGAACGGGTCTTCGCACCGGTCACCGGCAGCCGGGACCTCGGGGCTCCGGCTGCGACCAGAGGGGGGATCCATGTCGTTGTCGCCGTTCCGCCGCGTGACGCGAGTGCTCGCGTTGGCGCTGGCCCTGATGCTCGTGCCCGTGGTGGCCGGTGGAGCGCCGGCGGGCGCCCAGTCGTCCAAGGCCGACCCCAACGGGGTCGCCCGCTACGGCATCAACTTCGTGAACTTCCTGTTCCAGGACAACTTCAACCCGGCGCTGTCCACCAGCGTGGACGCCGAGTTCACCTTCTTCGACTACATCTACGACACCCTCCTGAACCAGAACAAGGAGGGCACCGCCGTCGTCCCCGGCCTGGCCGAGAGCTACAAGATCGTCGACCCGAGCACGCTCGAGCTCAAGCTCCGCCAGGGCCTCAAGTTCAACAACGGCGACCCCCTCACCTCGGCCGAGGTCAAGGCCAGCGTGCTGTACGCCCAGGCCAACTCGCCCGGCGACGCCCGGCGGATGAAGACCTGGGTCAACCTCCTCGAGGTCCAGACCCCCGACCCCCTCACCGTGCGCTTCGTGATGTCGAAGCCCGAGGCGTTCTCGCTGCAGTTCCAGCTCACCCTGCTCCCGGGCATGGTGGTGCACAAGTCGATGATCGACGGCACCGCCACCAAGCCGGTCGGCGCGGGCCCGTTCCAGTTCGAGAGCTACACCCGTGAGCAGATCTTCAAGATGAAGAAGAACCCCAACTTCTACAACGCGAAGAAGATCCTGCTCGGCGGCCTCGACATCGTGAACGTCCCGCTCGGTCCCGAGGGCGTGGCCGCGCTGCGCTCGGGGGCGATCGACATGGTCACCACCGACGCGGTGACCCTGAAGCAGCTGACCGGCCAGAAGCAGTTCGGCACCAGCTCGATGCCGGGCAACACGTACTACAACGTCTACCTGCGCCTCACCGGCCCGATGGCCAACGTGAAGTTCCGCCAGGCCCTCAGCACCATGCTCGACCGTGAGGCCATGGACGAGGCGGTGCAGGCGGGCTTCGGCGAGACCACCGTCCAGCCCTACCCGAAGGCCTCGCCGTACTACAACAAGTCGGTCGCCGGCCTCTACAAGTACTCCGAGAGCAAGGCCAAGAAGCTGCTCGAGGAGTCGGGCGTGCCCAGCGGCACCCAGCTGTCGATCGTCTACCCGGGTCAGGCGGCCAACGTGGAGCAGCTCCGCCAGGCCGAGATCATCAAGTCCCAGTGGGAGAAGCTGGGCCTCAAGGTCAACCTGATCCCGGCTCCCGACACGCCCGCGATCATCTCGCAGTACTACAACAACCCGTCCTCCAACGGGTTCTCGGCCACCACGGTGGGATCGATCAACCCGATCACCCAGGTGTCGGGCCGGTTCTTCGCCGGTCAGTTCGTGGCGACCAACCAGAGCAGCGTGCTGCCGAACGTCGAGGCCCTGTACCTGAAGTTCCAGGAGAACCCGAAGGACGTCGCCCCGGTGCTCGAGGCCGTGAAGTACATGGTCGAGAACGCGGTGGAGATCCCCATCGCCTTCCGGAACCGGAACCTCGCCTGGGACGCCGACCGCCTCGGCGGTCCGATCGTGGCCCCGACCGAGGTCACCGACAACATCGAGCTCGAGGGCGTCTACGTCAAGAAGGGCAAGTAGCCCGAGCCGCCCCTGAGGAGTGACGGACGAGGGCCCGGCCCACCGGTGGTGACGCAGTCGCCGCCGGTGGGGACCGGGCCTTCTCCGACTCCCGACCCTGCACCGACCCCGACCCGAAGCCCAGCCGCCCGAGCCCGAGGACGAACGTGCTGACCTTCATCGTGCGGCGCCTCCTGGCGCTGATCCCGCTGATGCTCATCGTGTCGTTCCTGGTGTTCTCGCTCGTGGTGTTCCTGCCCGGCGACCCGGCCGAGTCGATCGCGGGCGGCACCGACGCCGCGCCCGAGCAGATCGAGAAGGTCCGCAACGAGCTGGGCCTCGACGATCCGCTGCTCGTGCAGTACGGCCGCTGGCTCGGCGACGCGGTCCAGGGCGACCTCGGCACGTCGCTGTACACCAAGCGCTCGGTGGCCGACGAGATCGTCAGCCGGTTCCCGGTCACGTTCAGCGTGGCGATCGGGGCGATCTTCATCTCGCTGGTGCTCGGGATGAGCGTGGGGATCGTCGCCGCGCTCAGACAGGGGCACTTCACCGACCGGGCCGTGATCTTCGGGACCAGCCTCGGCCTGGCCATGCCGTCGTTCTGGCTGGCCCTGATGCTGATCATCATCTTCTCGGTCAACCTGCAGTGGCTCGACTCGATCGGCTACGTGCCGTTCACCGAGAACCCGGTCGAGTGGGCCTCGCACCTGATCATGCCCTGGCTCGCCCTCGGCATCGGCGCCGCGGCCAGCGTGGCCCGCCAGGTCCGCGGCGCGCTGATCGACGTGCTCGACCAGGACTACGTGCGCACCGCGCGCTCCAAGGGCCTGGCCGGCTACAAGGTGGTGGGCAAGCACGCGCTCAAGAACGCGGCCATGCCCGCGATCACCGTGCTCGGCATCCAGTTCGCGTACCTGCTCGGCGGCACGGTGATCATCGAGTCGATCTTCACGATCCCCGGCCTCGGCACCTACGTGCTCGGTGCGATCTCGGGCCGGGACCTCCCGGTCATCCAGGGGACCGTGCTGATGATGGCGGTGATCTTCGTGGTCATCAACCTCGTGGTCGACATCCTCTACGCCGTGGTCAACCCCAAGGTGCGCCTGTCGTGAGCAGCGTCCTCCCGCCCGGGGGTGCCCCGGTCTCGGCCGAGGGGGCGGCCGAGACCCCGCTGATCGTCGACGAGACCGGCGTCGGCCCCGGCGTGCCGCGTGCCGTCGGCTCGTCCCGGCGGATGTGGCGACGCCTGCTGCGCAACCGGGTCGCCATGGTCGCCCTCGGGTTCATCGTCTTCCTGGTGCTCGTCGCGATCTTCGCCCCGCTCCTCGCCCCGTACGACCCGGACCAGCAGGACCTGCTCAACACGCTGGGCGGCTCGTCGGGGGCGCACTGGCTCGGGACCGACGACCTCGGCCGCGACACGCTCAGCCGCCTCATCTACGCCACCCGCCTGAGCCTGCGGGCGACCCTGCAGACGATGCTGATCGCGGTGGTGGTCGCGGTGCCGCTGGGCCTCATCGCCGGCTACTTCCGGGGCTGGGTCGACACCGCGATCAGCCGGGTGGTGGACGCGATGTTCACCTTCCCGCCGATCGTGCTCGCGCTGAGCATCGTCGCCCTCCTCGGGCCCAACCTCACCAACCTGAGCCTCGCCATCGCGATCGTGTTCATCCCCGGTCTGATCCGCCTGGTCCGGGGCCAGGTGCTCGGGGTGCGCGAGGAGGTGTTCATCGAGGCGTCGCGCAGCGTGGGTGCCGGGCCGGTGCGCATCCTGCGCACCCACATCTTCCCCAACGTCGCGTCGCCGGTGATCGTGTCGGTGTCGCAGAGCTTCGGGTACATCCTGCTCACCGAGGCGGGCCTGACCTTCCTCGGCCTGGGGGAGCGCCCGCCCGCGGCGAGCTGGGGCGGCATGCTCCAGCGCGCCTACCAGTCGGTGTTCGTCGCGCCCTGGCAGCTCGTGTGGCCGGGACTGCTCATCGCCCTGACCGTGCTCGCGTTCAACCTGCTCGGCGACGGGCTGCGCGACGCCCTCGGGCGCGACAACGTGCGGCTGTCGCGGCGCAAGCAGCGCAAGGCCGCCCGGGCCCGGCGGGACCCGGCCCGGGCCCGTCAGGCGTTCCGCGACGAGGTCGACGGGCTGACCGGGGCCACCGCGGCGCCGTCCGGGCCGCTGCTCGAGGTCGAGAACCTCGCGGTGGAGTTCCTGACCCCCGACGGCTGGCTCCGGGTGGTCGAGGACGTCTCGTTCACCGTGCGGGCCGGCGCCACCACCGGTCTGGTCGGGGAGAGCGGATCGGGCAAGAGCGTGTCGGTGCTCGCGGTCATGGGCCTGCTGCCCCGGGGCCAGGCCCGGATCGCGGCGGGCAGCGTGCGCCTCGGCGGGCGGGACCTGCTCGCGATGAGCGAGGACGAGATCCGCCGCATCCAGGGCTCCGAGATCGCGATGATCTTCCAGGAGCCGATGACCAGCCTCAACCCGGCGTTCACGATCGGCAACCAGATCGCCGAGTCGGTGCGGGCCCACCGCAAGGTGTCGAAGCAGGACGCCTGGCGCCGGGCGGTGGAGACGCTCGAGCTCGTCGGCATCCCCGACGCGGCCCAGCGGGTGAACGAGTACCCGCACAACTTCTCGGGGGGCATGCGCCAGCGGGCCATGATCGCGATGGCGCTCGCGTGCGACCCGAAGATCCTGATCGCCGACGAGCCCACCACCGCGCTCGACGTGACGATCCAGGCCCAGATCCTCGACCTGCTGCGCCGGCTCCAGCACGATCTGGGCATGGGCATCGTGTTCGTCACCCACGACCTCGGGGTGGTGGCCGACCTCTGCGACGAGGTCACCGTCCTCTACGCGGGTCAGACGGTCGAGCACGCCGAGGTCGCCGACCTCTTCGCCCGGCCCCGCCACCCCTACACCGCGGCGCTCATGGAGTCGATGCCCCAGGCCGCCCCGCCGGGCGACCACCTGCGGGTCATCCCCGGCACCGTGCCCCGGCCCGACGAGATGCCGGCGGGCTGCCGCTTCCACCCCCGGTGCGCCCACGCCGAGGCGCGCTGCATCGACACGCCGGTCACCGTGACCGCGCTCGACGGCACCGCCGTGGTGCGCTGCCTCCGGGCCGACGAGCTGAGCCTGGCCGCCCCGGCCCTGCACCTCGGGGCCCACGAGCCCGAGCCGGGCGAGACCCGTACGCCGCTGCTGCGGGTGGCCGGCCTGCGCCAGGAGTTCCCGGTCCGCAAGGGCATCACCCGCCGGGTGGTCGGTCAGATCAAGGCGGTCGACGGCGTCGAGTTCGACATCGCCGAGAGCGAGACCCTCGGCCTGGTGGGGGAGAGCGGCTCGGGCAAGTCCACCACCGGCCGGGCGGTGCTGCGCCTGCTCGAGCCGACCGCGGGGTCGGTGCACTTCGGCGACACCGACGTCACCGCGCTCTCGCGCAAGGACCTCCAGGGTGTGCGGGTCTCGATGCAGATGGTGTTCCAGGACCCCTACAGCTCGCTCGACCCGAAGCGCACGGTGGCGGAGAGCATCGGCGAGCCCTTCGCGGTGCACACCGACCTCGACCGCCGCCAGCGCGACGCCGAGGTGGAGCGGCTGCTCGAGACCGTCGGCCTCGGCCGCCACCTCGCGCACCGCTACCCGCACGAGTTCTCGGGCGGCCAGCGCCAGCGCATCGCCATCGCCCGGGCGCTCGCGCTGAACCCGAAGCTGCTGGTGTGCGACGAGCCGGTCAGCTCCCTCGACGTGTCGACGCAGTCGCAGGTCATCAACCTGCTCATCGACCTCCAGCAGCAGTTCGGGCTGTCGTACCTGTTCATCGCCCACGACCTCTCGGTGGTGAGCCGGATCAGCGACCGCATCGCGGTGATGTACCTCGGGCGCATCGTGGAGATCGGCCCCGCGGCCGAGGTCGTGACCCGGCCCCGCCACCCCTACACCCAGGCGCTGCTGTCGGCGATCCCGGTGCCCGACCCCGATCTGCAGCGCAGCCGCGAGCGCATCGTGCTGCGGGGCGACATCCCGAGCCCGGCCAACCCGCCCGCGGGCTGCCGGTTCCACACCCGCTGCGTCCACGCGATGGACGTGTGCCGCGAGGTCGACCCCGAGCCGTTCGCCGCCCCGGGTGGGACCACGGTGTACTGCCACCTCCACACCACGGGTCCGGCGCTCGCCGGCCAGCCGGTCACCCTGCTGCCGACGCCGGCCGCGGTCCCGGCCGCCGGGGCCTGACCCGGTCCCGGACCCGGCGGGCAGGGCCCCGGTCCCGGCGGGCAGGACCCCGGTCCCGGCGCAGGCCCGGGGGGCCCGGGGGGCCGGGGCGGCCGGTCACACGGTCACGGGGCGGGCGGGGCGGGGCCCGCCGATGCGGTGCGCGACGACGACGCAGACCGCCATCGCGACGGTCATCGTGACCGCCACCGCACCCCGGCCGACCTGCTCGTAGAGCGTGCCGGCGACGATCCCGGTGATCCCGGCGGTGGCCAGGCCGGTGGCCCCGAGGAGGCCCTGGGCCGACGACGCCTGCTCGGGCGGGCCGGCCATGGCCGCGGCCACCTGGTTGGCCGGCATCGTGAACGAGTCCGCGACCGAGTGCACCACCGCGACGGCGAGGAGCACCCACAGGCCGGGGAGGAAGCCGTAGGCCAGCGTGCACAGGGCCGCGACCGACAGGCTGACGGTCGCGACCCGCATCGGGCTGCGGCGCTGGGCGACCCGTCCGCCGACCGGCGCCAGGAAGATCATGGGCACGGTGAACAGCGAGAGCGTGAGACCGATGAGCCAGGTGTCGGCGCCCTGGTCGCGCAGCAGCACGGCCCAGATCGCCTCGAACATCCCCACGGTCACGTAGAAGGCGACGGCCACGCACAGGGTCGCCCGCATGGCCGGGACGGCGAGCAGCGTGCGCAGCACCCGCCGCTCCCGGCCGACGGGCCCGGCGGCCAGGTCCAGCCCCAGGCTCGCGACGAGCACCACGCCGAGCACCGCGGCGAGCACCCAGAACGGGGCCCGGATCCCGAACGCCTCGGCGGCCCCGGCGGCGATGAGGGGGCCGAGGACGAAGCCGGCCACGTCGTAGGCCGACAGGCGCCCGAGGTTCTGGCCCATGTGGTCGGGGTCACGGGTGATCACCACCCGCCGGATCGCCGGACCGACCATGCCGCTGCCGAGACCGAGCAGCAGGCGGGCCCCGAGGAACGCCCAGTAGGTGTCGGCCACGGCGCTGGCCAGCATGGCCACGGCGGCGAGGGTGATCCCGACGCGCACCATGAGCGCGGCGTGGCCCCGGTCGGAGTAGCGGCCGAGGAACAGCTGCGCCACGAAGCCGGCGAAGAAGCCGGCGGCGACGATGGCCCCGAGCTGGGCGCCGCTGAAGCCGAAGCGGTCGCGCAGGTCCGCGAGCAGCGTGTAGACGGATCCGTAGCCGAGGTTCATCGCCCCCGACAGCAGGAAGAACCCGCCGAGCCGGGTCGCGCGGTCGGCGGTCACGGCCGGGAGCGTACCGGCGCTCAGTACGCCATGAACAGGATGTGCTCGCGCTCGTACTCGTCGGCGAGGTCGGGGTGCTGCTCCCGGAGGTGCGCGAAGGCACGCTCGACCAGGTCGTCCTCGTCCTCGCCCCGGATCATCACGCCGCAGGGACAGGCCAGCCGGGTCTTCACGGGGCGCTCCTCTCGTGGGGCCGCGGTGGCCCGCGGACGGCGACCGACCGGGCCGAGCCTATGCTCGTCGGGTGCCGCGCTGGGTCTCGCCCGAGCTGGTTCCGGTGGTCCTCGGGGGCCTCGTGGGCGCGTGCGACGTCGACGGGGGGCCGACCCCGGTCCAGCACGCGGTGCTCGCCGCGCTCGCCCGGCACCTCTGGGCCCGGCCCGACCTCGACCCGGCGCGCTGCGAGCGCCTGGGTCCGGCCGAGGTGGCCGCGGCGCTCCCCGACCGGGCGACGCGGCACCGGTTCCACGAGCTGCTGTTCACGGTGGAGATGTGCCGCCATCCGATGACGGCCACGCAGGTGGACCGGGTGGAGGCCTACGCCGACGCGCTCGAGCTCGACGGCCCCGACCTGGTGATGTTCCGGGACCTCGTGGCCGAGGGGGCGGCGCGCGCCGCGGAGGACTTCGCCCGGTTCTTCGCCGAGATGATCCCGGCCCGGTCCGAGCCGTCGCTGCGGCCGATGACGACCCGGCCACCCGCGCCGGATCCGGCGCTGGTGGCCCGGCTCCAGGCCCTCCACGACCTGCCCGAGGGCACGCTGGGCTGGACCCTGGTCGAGCTCTACCGCCGGGCCGGCCTCGCGCTGCCCGGCACGGAGGGATCCGCGCTCGACCCGCTGTACGTGGCCCACGACTTCATCCACGTGATCTCGGGCATCGCCCCCACCGGCGCAGGGGAGATCGCGCTCGGCGGGTTCCAGGTCGCGATGGCCGACACGCCCGCGAACGCGTTCGCGTTCCTGTCGCCGCTGATCGTGCACGAGGCGGGCTTCGCCGGGGTCGACACCATCGACGCCACCGCGGGCACCCTCGACCGTCCCGGTGCCGCCGAGCTCCTCGCCACCGAGATGGCCCGGGGTGAGCGGACCACGGGCGACTTCGCCTTCGTCGACCACCTGGCCATCGCCGACGCCCCGCTCGACGAGGTGCGGGCCCGGTTCGGGGTGGTGCGGCCCGCCGACCCCGACGACGGCCACCACATCTTCTGGTAGGCCCCGACGGCCGGGCGCGGTCGGCCCCGGGTGCGTTGGCGGCGACCGGCCTCCGTGGGGCAGGCTCCCCGGCGTCCCCCGTCCGGCGCGCCGTCCGGTGTGCCGCCCCGCTGGAGGCCGCATGCGCTTCGACCGAACCCCCGACCAGGAGTTCTTCCGCGAGACGACCGTCCGCTTCCTCGAGGAGCAGGCCCCGGTCGCGACGCTGCGGGCCCTGCGCGACGACCCGGTCGGCGCCCCGCCCGACTACTGGCGCCGCGGGGCCGAGCTGGGGTGGACCTCCCTCCTCGTCGGCGACGAGCACGGCGGGGGCAGCATCAGCGGTGACGGCCTCGCCGACCTCGTGCTCGTGGCCCACGAGTTCGGCGCCCACGCCGCGCCCGGTCCGCTGATCGCGGCCAACGTGGCCCTGCACGCCCTGGCCGCGGCCGGGGCCGACCACGCCGCCACGATCGCCGCCGGCGTGGCCGGCGACGCGCTGTGCGTGTGGGCCCACGGCGAGCCCGCGCCCGACGACCGGCTGGGCACCGTGACCGGCACCGTCACCCCCGACGGCGACGACGTCGTGGTCGACGGCACGAAGCGACCGGTCGAGGCGGGTGCCGAGGCCGACGCGTTCGTGGTCACCGGGGTCACCGACGGGGGCGTCACCCAGGTGCTGGTGCCGGCCGACGCACCCGGGGTGACCGTCACGCCGCTCACCACCGTCGACCTCACCCGCCGGGCTGCCGCCGTCACCTTCGCCGGGGTGCGCCTGCCCCGGAGCGCGGTGGTCGGCCCGCTCGGAGGCGCCGCGGCGGCGGTCCGGCGCCAGGAGCAGCTCGCCGCGATCCTGTGCGCGGCGGAGACCACCGGCGCGATGCAGCGGTCGTTCGACCTCACGGTCGAGTGGGCGTTCGACCGGTACTCGTTCGGCCGCCCCCTCGCCTCGTACCAGGCGCTCAAGCACCGCTTCGCCGACATGAAGGTGTGGCTGGAGGCGAGCCACGCCGCGAGCGACGCCGCCGCCGCGGCGTGGTCGGCCGGCGCGCCCGACGCCGACGCCCGGGCCAGCGCGGCGAAGGCCTACACCGGCGAGTTCGGCGCCGAGCTCGCCCACGACTGCGTGCAGATGCACGGGGGGATCGGGGTCACGTTCGAGCACGACCTCCACCTGTACCTGCGCCGCATCACCTGGGACCGGGTCGTGTACGGCACCCCGGCCGACCACCGTCAGCGCCTCGCCGCGCTGCTGATCGGGGAGGCGGCGTGAGCGCCGACGACGTGCACGTGGTGGACCCGGAGCCGGTCGACGCCTTCCGGACCCGGGCGCGGTCGTTCATCCGGGCCAACCTTGCGGCCGTCGGCCGCCGGGGCCGGGGCGACTTCTCCCGGCACCTGCCCGACGACGAGGAGCTCGCCGCCGTGGCCCGGGCGCGCGAGGTGCAGCGTCTCCTCTGGGACCACGACCTGGCCGGGGTGTGCGTCCCGCGCGAGTACGGCGGGCTCGGCCTGACCCCGGCCCACCAGCAGGCGCTCAACGAGGAGCTGGCCGGCTACGAGTTCCCCCGCCACCTGCAGACCCCGACCATGTCGCCGTGCATGGCCGTCCTGCTCGACTTCGGCACCCACGAGCAGAAGCTCCGGCACATCCCGGCGATCCTGCGGGGCGAGGAGATCTGGATCCAGTTCCTCTCGGAGCCGAGCAGCGGGTCCGACGTCGCCGGCGCGCTCACCAGCGCGGTGCGCGACGGCGACGAGTGGGTGCTGAACGGCTCGAAGGTGTGGAGCACCGGGGCGTGGTGGTCCGACTGGGCCCTGTGCCTGGCCCGCACCAACTGGGACGTGCCCAAGCACCGGGGCCTGACCGTGTTCATGTTCCCGATCCACCAGCCCGCGATCGAGATCCAGCGCATCGAGATGCTCAACGGCAACCGCGAGTTCTGCCAGGAGTTCATGACCGACCTGCGGGTGCCCGACACCGACCGGATCGGCGAGGTGGACCAGGGCTGGACCGTGGGCATCCGCTGGATGTTCCACGAGCGGATGGCCATGGCCCACAACGAGCCGGTCATGACCTGGCCCGCGGACGGCGCGGCCGGGTTCTCGGGCCCGACGGTGCTGGTCGACGTCGCCCGCGAGGTGGGTCGCCTCGACGACCCGGTCGCGCGTGACCTGATCGGCCGGAGCTACATGACCAGCCTGGTGGGCGAGCCCCTCCAGCGCCGCCTCGCCGAGGGCATGGCCGGCGGCCACCTGTCGGACCAGGCCGCGTCGATCGCGCGGCTCCACGGCTGGGAGGTGACCAAGGCGGCCATGACCGTGCCGTTCGAGCTCGCGGGCGCGGCCGGGGGCGCGTGGTCCGACACCGACGACACGCTGTTCGGTCTCGGCCAGGGGTTCCTCGTGCGCCAGGCCATCGCCATCGCCGGCGGCACGGTCGAGATGGCCCGCAACGTGATCAGCGAGCGCGTGCTGGGCATGCCCCGCGAGGCGGCGTCCGATCGCGACGTCGCGTTCCGCGACGTGCCCCGGGGGCCGACCGGCCGCCCCTGACCCACCGGAGCCGGGACCGCACCGCTCAGTCGTAGCGGGCGGTGAACTGCTCGGGGTAGTAGTCGGCCGCGTTGCGCTGGCCGACGCCGTGGACCATGCGCAGCAGCTCGCGCTGGCGCGTCGTCATGGTGTCCCAGCGCTCGGCGGGGAAGTCGAGGGTCGGATCGGTCTGGAACCGCATCCAGGCCCCGACCCGGTAGTGCGCGAACACCGCCCGCCGGATCGCGTCGGACCGGTTGGCGCCGCCGCCGTGCCAGACCTGGCCGTCGAACACGAGCACGCTGCCGGCCGGGCCGGTGGGGGCGACCACGTGGGGGACGGCCATCCCGGGCGGCGGGGTGGAGGTCGCCGCCCGGTGCGACCCCGGCACCAGGCGGGTGGCCCCGTTGTCGGGGGTGAAGGCGTCGAGCATCCAGACGGCCTGGCCCATGATCGGGGGGCCGACCAGCCGGCGGTGCACGGTCGGGACGTCGGCGTGGAACCCCTGCTCGGGATCACCCGGACGCACGATGCGGGCGTTCATGCTCCCGAGCACGAGGTCGGTCCCGAGCACCGCCTCGACCAGGGCGAGCACGGCCGGGTGGTCCACGAGGGCGAGGAACGCCCCGTCACGGGCGGGGAGGTTGGCGACGTGACGGGCGAAGGCGCCGTCGTGGGTGTAGTCGGTGCCGACGGCGGCGTCGGCCGCGTCGAGGCGCTCGGCGAGGTCGGCCGCGACCGCGGCCGGGATCACCTCGGGCAGGACGGTGAAGCCGAACGTCTCGAGCTCGAAGCGGGCCTGCGGGGAGGGCTCGACCGGGGTCGCGGGCAGGGCCACGGGCGGAGTGTAGGCCGGACGCCTTCCTGACGATCCGTCAGGTTCGGTTACGGTATCGACGGCGCTCGGCCCCCGGCCGGCGCCGACGACCGGGACCTCGGGGACCCAGGGGGGCGAGGAGCGATGGCAGACGTGGATTCGGCGTTCATCCGGCGGGCGGTGGAGCTCGCCGACCTGAACGCGGTGCGGGTGACGCTGTTCATGCACACCCACGACCCCGAGATCGAGGCGCTGCCGATGGCGCTGCAGATGGACGACGCCCAGCGGGCGCTCCTGATCGACAAGGCCGTGGCCTGGCTCGAGGCGAACGCCCGGACCGGGATGCCGCCCGAGCCGGACGAGGCCGAGCTGCGCCGTCTGTGCAACCTCGCCACCAAGGAGGAGATGGGCGACCTCGAGTTCGCGGCGCGGCGCGAGCTCCCGGCGTTCCGCGACTTCCCCTTCATGACCGAGTGGGAGGGCGCGAAGCCCGAGATCCCCGCCGACTTCCTCGTCGCGATCATCGGGAGCGGCTTCAGCGGCATCGCCATGGCGGTGCAGTGCGAGCAGCTGGGCCTGCCCTACGTGGTGCTGGAGCGGCGGGCCGAGGCCGGGGGCACCTGGAGCGTCAACCGCTACCCGGACGTGCGGGTCGACACCATCTCGATCACCTACGAGTTCAACTTCGAGAAGGAGTACCGCTGGAGCGAGTACTTCGGTCGGGGCAAGGAGGTGCGCGAGTACCTGGAGCTGGTGGCGAGGAAGTTCGGGGTCCACGCCAACACCCGGTTCGAGCACGACCTGAAGCGGGCCACCTTCGACGAGGCGCGCGACAAGTGGGTCCTCGAGGTGGACACCCCCGACGGCATCGTGACCATCGAGGCCAACGCGATCGTCAACGGGGTCGGCACCTTCGCCAACCCGCGGTTCCCGCGCTTCGAGGGTTCGGAGTCCTTCGCCGGTGAGATCGTGCACCCGGCCCGCTGGCCCGACGGCTGGAGCGCGGCGGGCCGACGCGTCGGCATCGTCGGCAACGGGTCCACCGGCGTGCAGCTGCTGGCGCCGATCGCGGCGGAGGCGGCGCAGGTGTACGTCTTCCAGCGCACGCCCCAGTGGATCAGTCCGCGCGACAAGTACGGGCAGGCGATGGAGCCGGAGATCCAGTGGCTGCTCGACCACTTCCCGGGGTACTGGAACTGGTGGCGGTACATGGCGATCGCGGCGCTCTTCGGCACGCACGCCTTCATCCTCCCCGACGAGGAGTGGGTGAAGCAGGGCGGGCACTGGAACCCGGTGAACGACCAGCTGCGCAAGGACCTCACCGCCTACATCCACGCGCAGATCGGCGACGACCCGGAGCTCATCGCCAAGCTGGTGCCCGAGTACGCGCCGTTCTCGCGCCGTCCGGTGGTCGACAACGGCTGGTACAAGGCGCTGACCCGCGACAACGTGGAGCTGGTCACCGAGCCCATCGTGCGGCTCACCCCTGCAGGGGTCGAGACCGCCGACGGCACCGTGCACGAGATCGACACCCTGATCACGGCCACCGGGTTCGAGGTGATGAAGTACCTCTGGCCCGCCGACTACGTCGGGCGCGAGGGCACCAGCGTCCACGACTTCTGGGCGCCCGACGGGCCTCGGGCCTACGTCTCGATGATGGTGCCCAAGTTCCCGAACATGTTCATGCTCTACGGGCCCAACTCGCAGCCGCTGTCGGGCGGCACCGGGCTCCCGATCTGGTACGTGATCTGGTCGGCGTACTCGGCCAAGCTCCTGACCCGGATGCTCCAGGAGGGCAGGACCCGGGTGGAGGTCAAGGAGGCGGCGTTCCGGCGCTACAACGAGGCGCTCGACGTCGAGGCCTCGCAGCTCCTGCTGATGCAGCCCGAGGGTGCGCCCGACAAGAACTACTACCTCAACGAGCACGGGCGGATGCAGGTGAACGCCCCCTGGTACGGACCCGAGTACCACCGCATGTGCACCGAGGTCGACTGGGACGACATCGAGATCTCGTGACGTCGTCGCGCACGTTCCCCCGAAGGCGCGGTCGGTGACCATGAGCCGACCGGCCGTGGAGTTCAACCTGTTCCTGCCGCAGATGCGGCTGTCGTTCCCCCAGATCGTGGAACGGGCCCGCGCGGCCGAGGCGGCCGGGTTCGTCGGGGTGACCGGCATGGACCACCTCGCCCCGCCCATGGCCGAGGACCAGCCGATGTACGAGGCCATGGTCACCAACGCCTGGATCGCCGCGCACACCACCACGCTGGCGGTCGGATCGCTCGTGCTCTGCGACGCCTTCCGGCACCCGGCCGTGCTCGCCCGGGAGGCGGTGTCGATCCACGAGGCGTCGGGCGGGCGCTACGAGCTCGGCATCGGGTGGGGCTCGGTGCCCACCGAGTTCCCGGTGTTCGGGGTGGGGTCGACCGAGCCCCGGGCCCGGGTGGAGCGCCTCCGGGAGACCCTCGAGGTCCTCCGGGCGCTCTGGGCGGGGGAGACCGTGGACTACGCGGGTGAGTTCCACCGGCTCGAGGGGGCCCGGCAGGCCCCGGTGCCGACGACCCCGATCCCGATCCTGATCGGCGGGGTGGGGCCGAAGACCCTCGCGCTCGTGCGTGAGCACGCCGACTGGTGGAACATCCACGTGGGCGTGCTCGACCGGCTCGACGAGCTCAAGG
Organism: uncultured Actinomycetes bacterium; assembly: GCA_903899845.1. GTDB lineage: Bacteria > Actinomycetota > Acidimicrobiia > IMCC26256 > PALSA-555 > CAIUKV01. Next base: position 306 of record CAIUKV010000101.1, on the reverse strand, counting down.
ACCAGGTCGGCGGGGCGCGGGTCTCGATCCAGCAGATGGTGGCCTACGTGCCCGACGCCGCCCGGCGCGACGCGGTCACCGAGGTGGCGATGCGCCGGTTCGGGTATTCGCGCCCGGTGATCGGCACCGGGCCGGAACTGGTCGACCACTTCGCCGGGCTGGCCGAGCGGGGCGTGGAGCGGGTCTACGCGTGGTTCTGCGACTTCGCGCCCCCCGACACCCTGGCCGGGTTCGGTGCCGAGGTCGCGGCGGTGCTCGGCCGCTGACCGGCCGCGGCCCCGCAGCGGCCCCGCTCCCGCCCCGCTC
>CAIUKV010000100.1 GCA_903899845.1 uncultured Actinomycetes bacterium | reverse complement strand
GTCCGGGCGCGGGCGGTCCGACCGGCGGCTCCTCGAGGAGCCCGGTCGCGCCGGCCGTCGGCACCGGACGGCCCCGCTCGTGGGGCGCACGGTCGAGCGGGACGAGCCGCACCCGAGCGGTGCCGTCGCCGAACAGCCGCAACGGGTCCACGTAGCGCTCGCCGAGCCGGACGCCGAAGTGCACCACGCCGACGTGGTCGCCGTCGGGATCGGGCCCACCGGCCCGGCCCACCACGGTGCCTCCCGCGACGACGTCGCCGGCCGACACCGCCAGGTCGAGGAGGAACGAGTACGACGTGCGCACGCCCCCACGGTGCAGCACCACCACGTGGAGGGCCCCGGCCACCGGCCCGGCGAAGGTGACCGTCCCCGGCCCGGCGGCCACGACGGCGACGCCCGGGGCGGCGACCAGATCGACCCCGCGGTGCCCCGGCCCGTAGTCGGAGGCGGACGCATCGAAGGGCCGGGCCACCGCGCCGGACACCGGCATGCGCCACCCGCCGTCCTCGGCGGCCCGGGCCGGGCCGGCCGCCACCGGTCCGACCGTGGTCGCGGCGGCGACGCCGAGCCCGACGATGCGGGCCACGGCGCCCCGGCACCGCCCGGCCCGGGATCCGGCACCCCCGGAGCCGGCGCCTCCGGACCTGACTCCTCCGGATCCTCCGGACCTGACTCCTCCGGATCCTCCGGACCCGACTCCCGACGATGCGTTCCCGCGTGCACGGGCGCTGCGCGCACCGGTCCTGGTCGCGACCGCGACTCCCATGCCGACCTCCCCGACGCGATGCCGCGTCCGGGCGCCCGGCCCCGCCCGGAGGGGCGACGGCTCGGGGCTCCGACACGGCGTGCGGAACGGGGAAGGCGGAGTGGCCGACGCCACCGCGGGGGAGCCCGGCGAACCTACCGCGGCCCGGCCGGTTCGGGAAGGGGAAATCGCGCCGGGCGCGCCGGGCTCGGGCGGCTCGGGCGGCTCGGGCGGCTCAGTCGATCGCGGCGCGCAGGCGGGTGCGGAGCCGGAGGATCGCCTTGGTGTGGATCTGACACACGCGACTCTCGGTGACCCCGAGCACCCCGCCGATCTCGGCCAGGGTCATGCCGTCGAAGTAGTAGAGCGTCAGGACGAGCCGCTCACGCTCCGACACGTGGTGCAGCGCGTCGGCCAGCAGGCGCCGCATCTCGTCGTCCTCGAACCGGGCCTCCGGGTCGTGGGTGTCGTCGGCGATGGTGTCGGCCACCGTCGTCGCGGAGTCCCCGTCGTCACCGCCCGCCGAGAGGACCTCGTCGAGCGCGACGATCCCGGTGAACGAGATCCGGGCGAGCACCGCGTCGAACTCGTCCGGGCTCATCCCGAGCTCGGCGGCGACCTCGGCGTCCTCCGGGGTCCGGCGCAGCTCGTGCTCGAGCTTGGCGTAGGCCTGCTCGACCGCGCGCGCCTTGGCCCGCACCGAGCGAGGGATCCAGTCGATGGCGCGCAGCTCGTCGATGATCGCGCCCCGGATCCGCGCGGTCGCGTAGGTCTCGAACTTGAAGCCGCGCTCGGGTTCGAACTTGTCGATCGCGTCGATGAGCCCGAAGATCCCGTAGCTGACGAGGTCGGACTGCTCGATGCGCTGCGGGAGGCCGGCGCCGACCCGACCGGCGACGTACTTCACCAGCGGCGCGTAGTGGAGGATCAGGCGCTCACGCACCGACGGGTCGGCCCCGCGCCGGTACTCGCGCCAGAGCCCGGTGACCGCGTCGGGCGCGTCGGGCGCGTCGACCGCGTCGGGCGCGTCGCTCGCTGCGTCCTCGTCAGGCACGGGGGTGCGAGGCCTCGTAGACGGCCTGGAGCCGGTCGCGGGTGAGGTGGGTGTAGATCTGGGTCGTCGCGAGATCGGCGTGGCCGAGCAGCTCCTGCACCACCCGCAGATCGGCACCGCCCTCGAGCAGGTGCGTCGCGTACGCGTGCCGCAGCGCGTGCGGGTGCAGCCGGCGACCGTCGGCGAGCGGGATCGCGGCCACGATGCGGCGGGCGTCCCGCGTGCCGAGCACACCACCCCGTCGGTTCAGGAACACCGCGTCGGGCGAGTCGCCGCGCGCGAGCACCGGGCGGTGTCCGGTGAGGTACGCCGCGAGCGCGTCGCGGGCGGGCTCCCCCAGCGGGACCCGACGGACCTTCGCGCCCTTCCCGAGCACGGTGACGAAGCCGCGGTCGAGGTCGCAGTCGGGGATGCGCAGCCCGCAGCACTCGGACACCCGCAGGCCCGCGCCGTAGAGCAGCTCGAGCACCGCGACGTCGCGGCGGGCGACCGCGAGCCCGACCGGATCCGGGTCGCCGGCGCCGAGGCGCTCGGGGCGGGCGGCGGCCGCGTCGAGGAACGCCGCGGCCTCGTCCCGGCGGGGCACCCGGGGGAGCCGGGCCTCGCCCTTGGGCGTCCGCAGGCTGCGTCCCGGGTCCTCGGCGATCACCCCCTGGCGGCGCAGGTACCGGAGGTAGGCCCGCACCGCCGCGGCCTTGCGGGCCACCGTGCGAGTGGCGAAGCCCCGGGTGTCGAGATAGGCGAGGTAGCGGCGCAGGGCCCGGTGGTCGGCGTCGGCGGGTTCGGGGCAGCCGCCCCGCTCGGCCCAGGCCACGAACTCACCGACGTCGTGCGCGTAGGCCCGTCGGGTGTGCTCGCTCCGGCCGGTGAGGGAGGCCGCGAACCCGTCGACGTCCCACCCCATGCGTTCCGACGGTACACCGGGCGCGCCCGGGCACCCGGCACCCGTGGGCCCACCGACGCGCGGATCGCGTGCGGCGTCGCGCCGGGGGGACCGCCTCGTGCCGGGCGGGTCGGGCCGTCCGCCTTCACCGTCACACCCCGTCGGTACGGTCCGGTCCTCCCGTCGGGGTCGCGGTCCGACCCTCCGCAGGTCACCGGCGCGCCGCGCCGGTCACACCACCGGAGGTCACCGTGCTCGCCTCGGTCGCCAGCGCCACCCTCCTCGGGGTCGACGGCCAGCCCGTCACCGTCGAGGTCCACGTCAGCAACGGGCTGCCCTCGTACACCGTGGTCGGGCTCCCCGACACTGCGATCCGCGAATCCCGCGAGCGGGTGCGCGCCGCGATCCTGTCGGCCGGGCTCGAGTGGCCCCAGCGTCGCATCACCGTGAACCTTGCGCCCGGTGGGGTGCGCAAGCACGGGGCCGGGCTCGACCTCGCCGTGGCGCTCGGGATCCTCGTGGCCACCGAGGCCCTGCCCCCCGAGGCCGTGCGCCGCACCGCCGCACTCGGGGAACTCGGCCTCGACGGCTCCGTGCGCCCCGTGCCCGGCACGATCGCGCTCGTCGACACGCTCGCCCGGGCCGGGGTCGACCGCGTCGTCGTCCCCACCGGCAACGCCGCCGAGGCTGCGCTGGTCGACGCCGTGCGCGTGCGGGCCGCCGGCGACCTCGCCTCGCTGTGCACCTGCCTCGCCGACGACGTCGACTGGCCCGACTGGCCCGCGCCCGTCACCGTCCCCGACGGCGCGAGCGATCCGGGCGCGCCACCGGGGGACGACGACGTCGACCTCGGCGAGGTCCGCGGGCTCGCGTGGGCCCGGCGCGCGCTCGAGACCGCCGCTGCCGGTGGACACCACCTGCTCCTCGCCGGACCGCCGGGGGCAGGCAAGACGATGCTGGCCCGGCGACTCCCCACGATCCTGCCCGACCTCACCCCGGCCGACGCCCTCGAGGTCACCCGGATCCACTCGGCCGCCGGACGGGCACCGGTCGGTGGGCTCGCCACCCGCCGACCGTTCCGCGCCCCCCACCACAGCGTGTCGGTCGCGGCGCTGGTCGGCGGCGGCAGCACCCGGGTCACTCCCGGCGAGGTCACCTTGGCCCACCGAGGCACGCTCTTCCTCGACGAGCTGGGCGAGTTCCCGCCCAGTGCGCTCGAGGCCCTGCGTCAGCCCCTCGAGGAGCGGATCGTCCGCATCAGCCGCCAGGCCGAGGCGCTCACCTTCCCCGCCGACTTCCAGCTGGTCGCGTGCACGAACCCGTGCCCGTGTGGCCTCGGCCCGCCGTGGTGCACCTGCACCGACGCGCAACGCGCCCGTTACCGGCGCCGCCTCTCCGCCCCGCTGCTCGACCGCTTCGACCTGCGCGTCACCGTCCTGCCCCCCGAGCCCGGCGCGCCCCCCGGGGAGCCTTCGGCGGTGGTGCGCGAGCGGGTGCAGGCTGCGGTGGCCCGCCAGCACGCCCGCTACCGCGACCGGCCCTTCACCCGCAACGCGCACGTCCCCGCCCGCCTCCTCGCCGAGCTCGTCCCGCTCTCGCCCGACGCCACCGACGCCTGGCTCGGCGAGTCCGACCTCCGCCGCCTCACCGGCCGCGGCGCCGCCCGGGTCCTCCGGGTCGCCCGCACCCTCGCCGACCTCGACGACGCCCCCGAGGTCGGCGCGGCACACGTCGCGCTCGCCTCCATGCTCCGAGAGGACGTCCCGTGAACCCGCCCCCCACGCCGACCCCCACCGACGACCAGGTCGCCGCGGTCGCCCTCGCCGCCCTCCCGGCCATGAGCCCGGCCCGACTGCGCCACCTCCTCGCCAGCTGCGGCAGCCCGACGGCCGCGGCCGACGCCGTCACCCGCGGCCGGGCCGCCCCCGTGCTCGCACCCCACACCGCGGTGCGCCACCGAGACCGGCTCGC
>CAIUKV010000099.1 GCA_903899845.1 uncultured Actinomycetes bacterium | reverse complement strand
AGGACCACGTCGGGGCCCGCACCCCCACCAACGTCGAGCTGGTGACCGAGGCCGTCGCGCTCTGCGCCGACGCCGGTCGCCCGGTCGCGACGATCGCCGAGACCGACCGCATCCTCGGCCTCCCCCGCCGCCCCTCCACTCCCTGAGCATGTGACGGTGAGCCACCGTATCGGTGGCTCACCGTCACATGCTCGGACCGGAGGGGGCGGCGACGGGCCCCGGCCGGGCGGAGCGGCCCACGGCCGGGCCGAGCGGGACCCAGGTCAGGTGCGGGTGTCGGTGCGACGGTCGACCCCGACCGGCAGGTTCAGCTCGACCCAGCCCCGCCCCACCGTGCCGTCGGCGGTCTCGAACCGGCACAGCGAGCGGGCGAAGCGCACCGCCGCGCCGTCGGGTGACGCGATCGCGACCGGGGCGTGGCACTCGGGCACGACCCGCGCGGTGAAGCCACCGATGCGAAGGTCGGCGCCGGTGGGGAGGTCGTGGGCGTCGAGCGCGTACGCGATGTCGACCGACGACACGGCCTCGAGGCCGCGCTCCGGCTCGACCAGGTAGCCCACCTCGAGGTTCGCCGTCCCGGGGATGAGCGTGCGCACGGCGTGGAACCAGCGGTTCCCGGGCACGTGGCCCGACGCCCACAGCCACGGGAAGCTCCACACCCGGTTGCCCCACGAGTGGTCCCGCTGCCCCGGGCAGGAGACGTCGAGGTGGGTCCCGCCGATCGCGACGTCGCCCTGCACCCACGCCGACTGCTCGTAGCGGGTCGTGGCGACGTACGGATAGGCCACTGCCGCCGCTCGCCACCCGAGGTCGTAGGTGACGTCGACGTCGCCGTCGCCGGGATGCGCCGGATCGAACACGGCGGCCGGGTCCCGGTAGGTGCGGGCCGAGCCGGCACCCCGGATGCGCCACGCCATGAGCGGCTCGGTGCACTCCCACGCGGTCGTGTAGCGATCGGTGCGCACGGCCAGGGCGTCGTCCCGGGCCGGGCACGGCGCCGCCGTGTCGCTGATCAGGACGAGGGGCTCCCCCGGGCGGACCAGGGCCAGCCAGTACCAGGCGACCCCGAGGTTGGGGTACAGCCCGAGGCGCAGCCACCCGCCGTAGCTGCCGTCGACGGCCGCGAAGTCGTGGTACCAGGACTCGCCCCACGCCGCATCGGTCCCGGGGAGGTGCCGGTCCTCGTCGGCCCCCCGGAGGTGGAACGCGCTCATCGGATCGCCTCCTGGTCGAGATCCCGCCCGGCCCGAGGCTACGCCACGGACGCGTCCGGGGGGCCGGGACCGCCGGGCGCGCCGGGGTACCCTCGCTCCGAGCCGCGAGCCGAGGGGTGGCGATGGGGAACAGGTCGGTGCGGGGCGAGGCGGGCCGAGCCGAGATCTTCGTGCTCGGCGGCTTCGCCCTCGTGATCGCAGCGGCGTTCCTGTGGGCCCTCGTGCTGCACGAGAAGCCTGCTCCCTCCGACGACGCCGCCCCCGCCGACCCCGTCGTGGCGGCCGGGAGCCCCGGCGTCACCCCGACCCCGACCACGCCCGCCACGGCGGCCCTGCCCCCGCCCCGGACCTACCGGGTCGTCGGCGGGGTCAACCTGCGCGAGGGCCCCGGCTCGAACACGAAGATGCTCAGCCGCCTCGACGACCGCCAGACGGTCGTCGTGGTCTGCAAGACCGTCGGGCAGAACGTCACCGGCCCCGACGGCTCGACCGACCTCTGGCTGCGCCTCGACCTCGGCGAGTACGGGGTCGGCTTCGTCTCGGCGCTGTACGTGAACGTGGGCGACGACCTCGAGAACCCCCGTCGCATCGGCGACTGCGCCGCCCCTGCGACGCGCTGACGCGGCGGGCCGGCGTCCCGCCGGGGCTCAGGGCTCGGAGATCTGGAGCACCCCGCGGGCCAGCTTGCCGTCGTGCAGGTCGTCGGCGGCCCGGCGCCACTCGGTGAGCGGATAGCGGGCGCTGACCAGCTCGTCCAGCTTGATGATCCCCCGGCGGTACATGTCGACGATGAGCGGGATGTCCTTCTGGGGCCGGTGCGAGCCCGCCCGCGACCCGGTCAGGTTGCGCTCCACGTGGGTGAGCAGCGTGACCCGGGTGTCGACGGTGGTGGTCGGGGCGGGAACCCCGACCGCGACCGCGGTGCCACCCCAGTCGAGCATGTCGAGCGCAGCCTGGAGCAGCGCCGGGTGGCCGACGCACTCGAACACGTAGTCGACGCCCCCGGCGCCGAACGGACCGGTGTTGGGCGCGGTGGTCGCGGGTCCGTCGAAGGGCACCATCTCGCGCACCCGGGCGGGCAGGTCGAGGTCGGGGGTGCTGCAGATGAAGTCGGTCGCCCCGAAGTCGCGCGCGAACGGCTCCTTCTCGGCCAGCGTGTCGACCGCGATGATCCGGCTCGCCCCCTTGGCCCGGGCGCCCTGGATCACGTTGAGGCCGACCCCACCGACGCCGATCACCACGCAGGTGTCGCCGAGGCCGAGGTCGGTCCGGTTCCACACCGATCCGATGCCGGTGAGCACGCCGCAGCCGATCAGGCACGCCACCGAGAGGTCGATGTCCTCGGGGATCTTCACGCACTGGTTGGCCTGCACCACGCTGTACTCGGAGAAGAACGAGGCACCCGCGAAGTTCCAGGCCGGCTCCCCGGCGAGGGTGAACGGCTGACTGGCGTTGCCCATGCTCTTGCGGCAGTGGGCGGGCCGCCCGGTCACGCAGTGCTTGCACAGCCCGCAGAACGCGAGCGTGTGGAGCACCACGTGGTCGCCGGGGGCGACGTGGGTCACGGCCTCCCCCACCTCGGCCACGACCCCGGCCCCTTCGTGGCCGAGCACGCAGGGCACGTTCCACGGGATGATGCCGTCGATCACCGACAGGTCGCTGTGGCAGAGCCCGGCGGCCACCAGTCGCACCTTCACCTCGGTGGGCCCGGGGGCCCGCACCGCGAGGTCGTCGCGGATCTCGGCCTTCTCGCCGTCGTACACCAGTCCGAGCATCGCCCGCCTCCCGTCCGGGGCGCCCCACCGGGTCGCCGCGTCGGGATCGTAGGGCACCCGCACCCGCCGGTCAGGCCGGAGCGCTCCAGGTCTGGCGCAGCTCGTACTTGAGCACCTTGCCGCTCGCGTTGCAGGGGAGGTCGGTCCGGACCTCGACGTACCGGGGGACCTTGTAGTTGGCCATCTGCTCCCGGGCCCAGGCGATGACCTCGTCGGGGTCGACGTCGGCACCCGCCCGGGCGATGACGAAGGCCGCGCCGACCTCGCCGAGGCGGTCGTCGGGCACGCCGACCACCGCGGCCTGGGCGATCCCGGGGTGGGTGCAGAGGATCCCCTCGATCTCGGCGGGGTACGCGTTGAACCCGCCGACGATGTACATGTCCTTCAGGCGGTCGGTGATCCGGAGGTACCCGCGCTCGTCCATGATCCCGATGTCGCCGGTGTGGAGCCACCCGTCGGCGTCGATGGTCGCGGCGGTCGCCTCGGGGTCGGCGTAGTAGCCGGGCATCAGGTGGTAGCCCCGGGTCACGACCTCGCCCGGCTCGCCCGGCGGCAGCTCCCGGCCCGTGGGATCGACGATGCGCAGCTCGGTGTCGGGGATGGCCCGGCCCGAGAAGTTCGCGATCGTCTCGGGATCGTCGTCGTAGCGGCACATCGACACCGTGCCGGTGGTCTCGGTGAGCCCGTACCCCGTGATGATCGTCTCGAACGTCATCTCGCTGCGGAGGCGCCGGATCAGCTCGACCGGCACGGCGGCCGCCCCCGTGACCGTGAGCCGCAGGCTCGAAAGGTCGTAGTCGTCACGGGCGGGGTGCTCGAGGATGCCCGACAGCAGCGTGGGCGGTCCGGGCAGCACCGTGATCCGCTCGGTCTGCACCCGCTCGAGCACCGCGGGCACGTCGAACACCGGCATCGGCACCACGGTCGCGCCCCGCATGAACGCCGACAGCCAGCCCGCCTTGTACCCGAACCCGTGGAAGAACGGGTTGACGACCAGGTAGCGGTCGCCCGCCCGCAGGCCCACCACCTCGCTCCAGACCTCGTAGACCCGCAGGTTCTGCGCGTGGGTGGCCATCGCGCCCTTCGGGCGACCCGTCGTCCCGGAGGTGAACATGATGTCGGCGAGGTCGTCGCCCCGGACCGCGGCGATCCGGGCGAGGGCCTCGGCTTCGGGCACCGCCTCCCCCGCAGCCAGGAAGGCCGCCCAGTCGGTGACCCCGTCGGCCGGGGCCGCGCCGGCGTCGGGCCCGGGCCGGTCGAGGGCGACGATCGTCCCGAGGTCGGGCAGCGCGTCGCCCGACGCCGCCAGGGCGGCGCGCAGCATGGCCGGGTAGTCGGTGCCGAGGAAGTCGGTGACGGTGCACAGCAGCCGGGCGCCCGACCGTCCGAGGACGAAGGCCGCCTCGGGCCCCTTGAACCGGGTGTTGCACGGCACGAGCACGCCGCCCGCCCCGAGGATGCCGAGCGCGGCGACGATCCAGTCGGCCCCGTTGGGCGCCCAGATCGCGGCCCGGTCGCCCGGGCCCACCCCGGCGGCCATCGCCGCCCGGGTCGCCCGCAGCGCGAGGTCGGCCAGCGCCGGGTAGGTGATCCGACGGTCGCCGTCGACGATCGCCTCCAGGTCGGGGAAGCGCTCGGCGCCCGCCCGGACCAGTCGGGGGACGCTCACGTACTCCTCGTCGATCCGCACGGGCGCAGGCTATCGGCCCCGGGTCGGCGGCGTCCCGGCGTCGGGCGCGGCGTCGGGCCCGGCGTCGAGCAGGTCGCCGGACAGGGCCGCCTCGGCGGCGACCAGACGCGGACCCCGCTGGTTGCGGATGATCATGCCCAGCGCCGCCAGCACGGCGAGCGTGCCCGCGATCTCCACCGGCCCGAGCGCCTCCGAGAACAGCCACCACGCCCCGAGGATCGACACGACCGGGTTGGCCAGCGTGAGCATGGACGTGACCCCGACGTCCACGTAGTGGTGGGCCCAGGTCATGAAGCCGTGCCCGATCATCCCCGGCCCGAGCACGATCACGAGCACGTACACCCAGTCGATGCCGACGAGCCCGACCACGCCCCGGTCCACCACCAGCGCCCACGGCACCACGACCGCCGCGGTGACGACGAACACCGCGGCCAGGAACGACCAGCTGTGGACGTCGCCGACCCGGGCCCGCTTGGCCAGGAGGAAGTAGGCGGTGAACACGGCGAGGTTCGCGACCGCGAGGAGGTCGCCGGCCCGCGACGCGCCGTCGGCCCCGGTCCCGAGCACGACCACGCTCACCCCGCCGAAGGCGACCAGCGCACACACCAGGTCCGCCCGGCTCCGGCGCTCGCCGAACAGCCGGGTCGCGAACACCAGGATCAGGGCCGGCTGGAGTGCGGGGATCAGGGTCGCGTTCGCGATCGACGTCTCCTGGAACGAGCTGAAGCCGGCCACGATGCTGAGGGCGAAGCACACTCCGGTGGGCACCGCCCGGCGCAGCAGTCCCCACGACATCCGCCCGCCGGTGAGGTAGGCGGTGACGATCGCGATCGGGAGCGCGAGCAGCACCCGCCAGAAGATGATCGTGGGAGCCCCGGCGTCGATCGACCGCACCAGCAGCGGGCCCGCTCCCCAGGCCAGCACCGCCACCACCACGGCCAGCAACGGCAGGTGCGGGCGAGGGGCGGCCACCCCGGGACCCTAACGGTCCGCAGGCGGCGCCTCCTGGCCCGGTCGGGCCCGGCGTGCCAGGATCCGCCCATGACCACCGGCGCGCTCCTCGACCTCACCGACGCCTCCCCCGACCTGGCCCGGATGCGCCACGAGCGTCACACCCGCCTGGTCGCGTCGATGCGCGAGGACGGCGTCGACGCGCTCCTCCTGCTCGGCCAGGCCAACGCCGGCTACGCCACCGGCGTCCGCGTCCCCGCCTGCGAGCAGGCCCGGGCGCTGCACCGGCGGCCGGTGGCGCTGGTCACCGCCGACGGCGCCACCCCGCACCTGTGGACCTGGTACCCCGACGGCGCGCCGCCCGACCTCCCGGGCGACCACCTCCACCCCGGCCTGCGGCTGGAGTTCGACGCCGACGCCCGGGCGCTGGTCGGCGCGGTCCACGACGTGTGCCCGACCGGGGTGGTCGCGATCGACGAGTGGACCATGCCCCTGCGCGCCGCCTTCGACCGCCCCGTGGGCGACGCGGGGCCGACGATCGGCCGGGCCAAGCTCCAGAAGACCTCCGACGAGCTCGCCTGCATCCGTCGCGCCCAGCGGATCAACGAGGCGGCCGTGGCCGACGTGAAGGCGATGCTGGCCCCGGGGGTCAGGGGCACCGACCTCACCGCCCGCCTGCTCGAGCGTGCCTTCGCGCTCGGCGCCACCGGGAACACCGTCGACCCGATCTGGCAGGTGATGCCACCGTCGATCGCCGCGGGGCCGCACACACTCACGGGCGACGTCATCTTCCCGCTGTGCACCACCACCGAGCCCTTCGCCCGCGGCGACGTGATCTGGGTCGACAACGGCCTGCAGTTCGAGGGCTACCAGTCGGACTTCGGCCACACCTGGATCGTCGGCGAGGCCCCCGATGCCACCAAGCGCGCACAGTGCGCCCGGTACCGCGCGGTCGTCGACGTCGTGGTCGACGCGATGCGCCCGGGCGTCACCGCCCGGGACCTCACCCGGGTGGCCCGGGCGGTCGAGGACGGTCGGCGCACTCCGTGGCTCGCCCACTTCTACCTCGGGCACGGCGCCGGCACCGAGAGCGCCGAGGCGCCGCTCGTCGGCACCGACCTCGGGGACGCCTTCGACGAGACCGTGGTGCTCGCGCCCGGGATGGTGCTCGTGCTCGAGCCGGTGATCTGGGACGACGGCCACTCCGGCTTCCGGGCCGAGGACGTCGTCGCCGTCACCGCGACCGGGGCCGAGCGCCTGTCCACCCTCGACTTCTCCGACTACGAGGCCACCCGATGACCGCGACCACCACCCCGTCCGAGCACCTCGCGCGGACGCTGGCGGCCATGAGCGCGGCCGGGGTCGACGCCCTCGTCCTCGGACGCAGCGCCAACGTCCGCTTCGTCTCGGGGGCCGAGCAGCTGGCGATCGCGGGCACGCGACCCTTCGCCCCGGCCTGCGTCGTGGTCCGCGCGACCGGCGCCGTCCACCTCATGACCACCACCGACGTCGGCATCCCTGCCGACGTCCCCCCCGATCGGCTCTACGGGATGAGCTGGAACCCGATGACGATCATGGGCAACGTCGCCGCGGTCCCCGGGCTGACCGACGCGGCCACGGTCGGCGTCGACGGGATGACGCCGCTCATGGAGGCGCTGCTCGGCGGGACGCTCCCCCGCGCCACCCTGGTCGACGGCGAGGCCCTCCTCCGGGCCGTCCGTCGCCCCAAGTCCGCCGCCGACCTCCACGGCATCCGGCGCGCGGTCGACGCCGCCCAGGCCGGCCTCGCCGAGGTGGTCGAGGCCGCCGCCGCGGGGACCCGTGAGTGCGACCTCCTCGGACGGTTCGAGGCGGCGCTGGGCCGACTCGGGATCACCACCCCCGCCTTCGACGCGGTCACCTGCGTCGCCGGGACCGGGTTGCGCGTGCTCGCCGACGAGCGCCCGCTGCGCGCCGGCGACCTCGTCCACCTGCGGTGTGGCGTCCTCGTCGACGGGTGGGAGGGCGTGCTCGCCCGGACCCGGGCCGTCGGACTAGCGACCGGCCCCCAGCAGGCCGCCGCGACCCGGGCCGCCGCCGCCCTCGGCGCCACGGTCGGGGCCTGCACCCCGGGCGCGGCGATCGGCGCCCTCCGGCACGGACCCGGGGTCGTCACGCTCGAGGGGGTGGGGCTCGGCCACGAGGAGCTCGTCGACGACGACCACCTCGCCGTCGACGACGTCGTGTTCGTCGAGGTGCTCGTCGACCAGGTGCTCCTCGGCGACACCGTGCACGTGACCGACGCCGGT
>CAIUKV010000098.1 GCA_903899845.1 uncultured Actinomycetes bacterium | reverse complement strand
GTGCTACCACCGTGACGCCCGCGGGGGACGGGGCCAGAAGGTGGACGTGAGCATGGTCGAGCCCGTGCTCACCCTGCTCACGAGCGCGCTGGTGGGGTACGCCGACGGCGATCCCCCACCGCGGCGGACGGGCAGTCGTGTGGCCAACGGCGCGCCCCGCAACGTCTACCGCACCCGGGACGACGTGTGGCTCGTGGTCTCGGGGGCGACCGACAACCAGGTCGGTCGTCTGCTGCCGATCCTCGGGCTCGACGACGACGCCGACCGCCGGAAGTTCGCCCGGGCCGCCGACCGGGCCCGCCACGCCGACGAGCTCGACGGGCTCGTGGCCGCCTGGATCGCCGCCCGGGACCGGGCCGACGTGGTGGCCACGCTGCTCGGGGCCCGGATCCCCGTCGCCCCGGTCAACACCGTGGCCGACCTCGTCGCCGACCCCCACGTGCAGGCGCGTGGGAGCGTCGTGAACGTGGCCGACCCCGAGCTCGGTCCGGTCCGCATGGTGGCGCCGTTCGCCCGGCTCTCCGCGACCCCGGCCGGGATCCGCTGGACCGGCCCGGCCCTGGGGGCCCACACCGACGAGGTCTACCGTGAATGGGCCGGCTGCACCGACGCCGAGCTGGCCGAACTGCGAACCCGAGGAGTGATCTGAGTTGGGGTCCACCACCGTCCCGCAGCTGCTCGCCGCCAACGCCCGCCGGTCCGACCGGCCCTGGGTCGTCACCCCCGACGAGCGTCTGACCTACGGGGAGGCCGACGCCCGATCGGCCGAGCTCGCCCGGCGGTTCCTCGCCGAGGGCATCGGGAAGAACACCCGGGTCGCCATCGTGCTGGCGAACAGCGCCGACTGGGTGCTCACATTCCTCGCGCTGAGCCGGATCGGGGCGCACTCGGCGCTGCTCAGCCCCTTCGGCAAGCCCCCGGAGCTCGCGTACGCGCTCCGCCACGCGGACGTGCACGCGGTGGTCACGGGGACCCGGGCCGGTGCGGCCGCCGCCGACCTCCTCACCGGCGCGGTGCCGGGGCTCGCGGACCACCGGAGCGGGACGCCGTTGTTCACCGAGTCGCACCCGTACCTGCGGCGGGTGTGGTGGTTCGGTGACGACCGCCCCCAGTGGGCCGACGATCCCGGCGCGCCCGCGCCGGTGGACGCCGGCATCCTCGCTGCGGTCGAGGCCGAGGTCGCCCCGTCCGACCCGCTGCTCACCTCCTACACGTCGGGGACCACCGCCGACCCGAAGGCGGTGATGCACTCGCACGGCGCGATCCTGCGGCAGGCCGCGAAGCTGGCGGTGCGGCGCAAGTTCGTCGAGGACGACGTCGTCTACACGCCGATGCCCTTCTTCTGGGTCGGTGGGGTGTGCTACGCGCTGCTCTCGTGCGCGACGGAGGGGATGCTCCTGCTCACCAGCGCCCGCTTCGACGCCGGGCAGGCCCTCGACCTCATGGAGGAGGGGCGGGCGACCCACGTCGCCTGCTGGCCGCAGGCCGCCGAGGGCATGGTCGCGCACCCGTCGTGGCCCGAGCGCGACCTGTCGCACCTCAAGGCGGGGCCGGCGCTGCTGCGAGGACCCGAGTTCGCCGGGGTCGCCATCGACCAGCGGGAGCAGAGCCTCGGGATGACCGAGACCTGCGGGCCCCACACCTTCTCCTTCGACGCCGACGCGATCCTGCCCGACTCGATGCGCGGCTCGTTCGGTTCGCCCCTGGAGCGAATGGAGCACCGGATCGTCGACCCCGAGACCCTCGAGCCCCTACCCGACGGGGAGATCGGCGAGCTGCTGATCCGCGGGGAGTGCCTGATGCTCGGCTTCCACAAGCGGGAGCGCCAGGACACCTTCCTGCCCGACGGCTGGTACCGAACGGGCGATCTCTGCTCCTGGCGCGACGACCGGCTCTTCTTCCACGGCCGGGGGGGCGACACGATCAAGACCGCCGGGTTCAACGTCGCCCCGGCCGAGGTGGAGCGGGTGATCGACGCCGTGCCCGGGGTGATGCACGTCGTGGTGATGGGCCTCCCCGACCCGGTCCGGGACCAAGTGGTCGGCGCGTTGGTCGCGCTGCGGCCGGACTCCGACGCGACCGCCGACACCCTGGCGACGACGGTCAAGGAGCAGATCAGCACCTACAAGGTGCCCACGGTGTGGTGCCTGGTCGACGAGGCCGGCTACCCGATGGGCCCGACCGGCAAGGTCGACCGCAACCGGGCCCGGGCGCTGCTCGAGGGGGCCCAGACCGCGGCCGGGTAGCGCCCCGGCCGGCGACCCGTTCAGCGCGCGGTGGCCCGGGCCATCTCGCGGCGCGGGGGGAAGTGGTCCGCCACGGCGTCGTGCAGGGTGGGGCGCTCGTCCCAGATCGCGACGTCGCCGACCGCCCACTCGTAGCGGACCTGGAACTCAGGGCGCTCGCAGTGCCGGAACAGCAGCTCGAGCAGCGCGTCGCTCTCGACCGGTGCGAGCCCGACGATGCGCCGGGTGAGGCCACGGTTCACGTAGAGGCACCGACGCCCCGAGCCCGGGTGCGTGCGGACCACCGGGTGCTCGGCGTCGTCGACGATGCGGGTCGTTCGCCCCCGGTGCTCGCCGTTGGCTCGTCCGAGCGGGTGCACGGAGTCGTCGTCGAGGTGGGCGAGGTCGACGCCGGTGATCCGGGCGCTGATCGCGGTGCTGGGCGGCTCGATCTCCACTCCGACGGGCTGGCACACCCGAGGTGGCGGGCGGAACCGCGAGTGCGGTTAGGGTGCGCTGCGGGCCGGAGGAGCCGGGGTCGGGGGAGGCCGGGTGGCGACGGATCGGGGCGACACCGGCTTCGGTGGGCGGATCGGCCGCACCTTCGCGGGGTCGGAGGGGTGGTGGCCGGAGCGGCCGGCGCCACCCGCCGATGCGCCGAACATCGTCGTGGTCCTGGTCGACGACCTGGGCTACAGCGACCTCGGCTGCTTCGGTGGGGAGATCGACACCCCGAACGTCGACGCCCTCGCGGCCCGGGGCCTGCGCTTCACCAACTTCCACGCCGCGCCCATGTGCTCGCCCACGCGTGCGGCGCTGCTCACGGGCTGCAACCCGCACGAGGTCGGCTTCGGAACCGTCGCCCACGTGGATGCCGGCTTCCCCGGGTACGCGATGGAGCTCGGACCTGACGTCGCCACCGTGGCGGAGCTCCTGCGCGACCAGGGGTACGCCACGCTGATGGTCGGCAAGTGGCACCTGGCCAAGGACTCCGACTGCTCGGCGGCGGGCCCGCAGCACTCGTGGCCGTGTCAGCGGGGCTTCGACCGCTTCTACGGGATCCTCGACGCGTTCACCAACCTGCACCACCCCCACCGCATCGTCGAGGACAACCACGTCGTCGAGGTGGACCAGTACCCCGACGGCTACTACTTCACCGACGACCTCACCGATCGCGCGATCTCGATGATCCGTGAACGCAAGGCCTCGAACCCGGAGCAGCCGTTCTTCCTGTACTTCGCCCACGGCGCCGTGCACGCACCCCTCCACGCGAAGCCGGCCGACATCGCGAAGTACCGCGGTCGGTACGACGCGGGCTGGGACGTGCTGCGCGAGCAGCGCTGGGCACGCCAACAGGAGCTCGGCGTCATCCCGCCCGGTCTCCCGCTCCCGCCCCGCAACCACGAGGCCAACCACGACGTGGTGCCCTGGGACGAGCTCGGCGAGCGGGAGCGGACGGTGTTCGCCCGGCACATGGAGGTGTTCGCGGCGATGGTCGACAACGTCGACCAGAACCTCGGCCGCCTCCTCGGCGCGCTCGACGAGGCGGACGAGCTCGACAACACCATCGTGATCTTCACCTCCGACAACGGGGCGTCGCGGGAGGGCGAAGCGGTCGGGACGAGCGCCTACTACGTACATCTGCTCCAGGGCGACGACCTCGACGCCGACCACGCGCGCCTCGGCCTCATCGGCGGGCCGCAGACCACGCCCCACTACCCGCGTGGGTGGGCCATGGCGGGGAACACCCCGTTCCGTCTCTACAAGATCAACACCCACGCCGGTGGGCACACGGTGCCGTTCGTCTGCGCCTGGCCCGCCCGGTGGGCCCACCTGGCGGC
>CAIUKV010000097.1 GCA_903899845.1 uncultured Actinomycetes bacterium | reverse complement strand
GATCGTCGCGGTCCACGAGCGTGAGCCCGGCCGGGTCGTTGGGGTTGCCGAGCAGCAGGAGCCGACCCTGGGGGACCAGGTCGGCGTGGTGGCCGGTGCACACCGTCGCGAGGTTCCAGCGATCGTCGGCGCCGCCCCACGACACCGGCCAGAGGTGGTGCACCTCGAGGCCGATGCGGCGGTCGCATCCGGGGAACCGGCAGTGGCCGTCGCGTTGGCGCACGACCCGCTTGGCCTTCTCGGTGAGCACGCTCGCGGTGCGTCCGATCCCGCCGTCGTCGCGACCGCCGTCGCGACCGCCGGCACTGTCGCCACGAGCGTCGCTGCGGGCGTCGCCACCGGCGCTGCCGAGGACCGGCTCGACCTGGGCTCCGGCGCGCAGCCGCTCGACCATCGCCGGGGGCAGCGGCACCCCGGCCAGGGTGGCGGGACCTTCGGCGGGGACGTGGACGACGAAGTGGGCGCGGTACCCGGTGGTCTGGGCGTCGGGGTCGCGCTCGGCGTAGGCCCGGCACACCTCGAGCAGGGCGTCGGCCCCACGGCGCTCGTACGTCTCCCAGGGCTGGCCCTTCGCCGGGCGCATCCGCTCGACCAGGCCACCGATGACGGTCTCGAGGGTCGCGCCGTCGATGTCGGGCAGCGAGAACCGGCCGTCGAGCATCCCCGACTCGCGGTTCCACCAGTAGCGCAGGGACCGGGCGGCCCGGCGGGCCGCCGCCTCCTCGACCGTGGGCTCGCGGCGGGTCCGGGCGCGATGCGCGAGGTCCTCGGGCGACCACCCCGGCGCCCGGTCGGCCCACTCGTGCTCGTCCGACGGGTCGGCGATCCGGACGACCTGGGCGAGCTGGGCGTCGGAGAGGCGACCGGCCGCGGCGGCCGCGGCGATGGCGGGGAGGTCCTCCAGGGCACGCGCGGTGGCCACGGTGGCGCGCACGGCCCGGACCGAGATGCCGTCGGCGGCGGCCAGCGTGTCGTCGACGGCGCCGCGCTCGTCGAGGACTCGGGTCAGGGCGAGCTCCCGGACCCGGAGGGCTCGCTGGGCCCGCACCACCCGGTCGCGCTCGGTGCGGATCCAGTCGGTGGTGTGGCAGCGGAACTCGTCGACCAGCGCCGGGTAGTCGCCACCGTCGGCGACGAGGCCGGGTCCCGGATCGGCATGAGGATCGAACACCTGTTCGGCCATGTACGCATCGTCGCACGGGGGTGTGACGGGGATGCTGGTGCGGGCCGGCCGGAGCGGCTGCGCCCACGGGCGGACGGGCGAGTGGGCAGGTCGTCCCCGACCGGTAAGGATCAGGGGGCCCGAGCGCTCGGGTCGACGCCAGGCCCCGGCCCGGCGCACCGCAGCCCCAGTCCCCCGGAGGCTCCCATGGCCACGCTCCTCGACGGTCCCGACGGTGTCCGCGCCGCGGTCGGCACCCACCTCGGCCACAGCGACTGGCTGACGGTCGAGCAGGACCGGGTGAACCAGTTCGCCGACGCCACCGGCGACCACCAGTGGATCCACGTCGACCCCGATCGTGCCGCCACCGGGCCGTTCGGCGCGCCGATCGCCCACGGCTACCTCACCATGTCGCTGTCGAACTTCTTCCTGCCCCAGATCGTGGAGGTGCAGGGCTTCTCGGCCGGGGTCAACTACGGGGTGGACAAGGTGCGGTTCCCGTCGCCGGTGCGGGTGGGGGAGCGCATCCGGGCGGGGGCGGAGCTGGTTGAGGTGACCGACGTGCCGGGCGGCGTGCAGACCCGGATGGTGGTGACGATCGAGATCGAGGGTGCGACGAAGCCCGCGTGCGTGATCGAGGCGCTGTCGCGCTGGCTCGTCTGAGTCGGCTCCTCTCGCAACGAGCGGAGACGCGGCGAGCCGGCCGTCGCAATGGCGCACCCCGAGCAGATGGCGTTCTTCGTCGACGTGGTGGCACGGTTCCCCGAGCGGTTCGGCGGGCGAGTCCTCGACGTCGGGTCCCGTGACGTCAACGGTGGGCCGCACCATCTGATCGATCCCCGCACGTACGTCGGCATCGACCTCGCGGCCGGGCGCAACGTCGACGTGGTGGCCGACGGCGCGATGCTGCCGCTTCCGTCGGCGTGTGTCGACGTCGCGATGTCGAGCGAGTGCTTCGAGCACACCCCGGCCTGGGAGGAGGTGGTCGGCGAGATGGTGCGGACGTTGCGACCCGGTGGCGTCCTCGCCTTCTCCGCGGCCGCGACCGGGCGACGCGAGCACGGGACGACACGGTCGGACGGTGGTGCGGGATCTCCCGGCACGTCGGCGCGCGGGCAGGAGTGGTACCGGAACCTCACCGGCCGCCGGGTCCGTCGCGTGCTCCGGCGCCACGGCCTGCACGAGCGCGTCGTCTACGTCGACCGGCGTTCGTCCGACGTCTACGCCGTCGCCGTGCAGGAGCCCGCGGGTCCGGCGGACCGGGCGGCGTGTGTCGCGGTGCGGCGCGCGCTGCGGCGTCGGGCGGGTCCGAACCGCCTGCCGCGACCGTGGCGCCAGCGGGCGGTCCTGCGGGTCGGCGGTGACGCCGGATTGGCTCGGCTCGTGACGGCTCGGGTCCGGGTCCAGGCTCGGGTCCGGGCTTGGCTCGGGGTTCGGCTCGGGGTTCGGCGCTGAGCGGCCGGGGCCCGGTCAGGGGGCTGCAGGGGTGGGCGTGGTCGGCCAGGTGCCGTCCCGGACGGCCTTCCATGCGCCGGTGGCGATGAGCGCCCACGCGACGAGCACCGGCTGGAAGAGCAGTCGGACGAAGCGCTCGGCGTCGGTGTCGAGACCGAAGGCGTCCACGCCCTCACGCCACTGGGCGACGTTGCCGGGGAAGATCACGACGAAGAAGACGGCG
Source organism: uncultured Actinomycetes bacterium (assembly GCA_903899845.1). Classification (GTDB taxonomy): domain Bacteria; phylum Actinomycetota; class Acidimicrobiia; order IMCC26256; family PALSA-555; genus CAIUKV01. The sequence goes on along the minus strand of CAIUKV010000097.1, from coordinate 9,973 downwards.
ACGACGGTGCCGACCAGGACCCGGTGCCGGGGAAGGGCGACGAGGGCCACGCCGAGGACGATCTCGACGATGCCGGAGACGACCACGACGAGGTCCTCGTCCAACGGGAACCAGCCCGGCACCTGGGCCCGGAACTCGGTGCGCAGGGTGGTGAGGTGGCTGAGGCCGGCGCCGACGAGCGCCACCCCGAGCAGCCAGCGCAGCGGGGTGCGGTACCCGGGGTCGGGTGTCGGCGGCGGGCCGGTCACGGGCCGATGCTAGGTGGGGACCCTCGGACGCCCGGCGGGAGCAGCCCGGCAGTGAGGGCTTCGGCGGCGGCTGGTATGGTTTCTGGTGCGCCGCGGGGTGGAGCAGTCTGGTAGCTCGTCGGGCTCATAACCCGAAGGTCGTGGGTTCAAATCCCACCCCCGCCACCATCGCCGCGATACCAGCCGCAGAGCCGGTCCCGAGGGGCCGGCTCTGGCGCGACACGGCGGTCCGGCGCGGATCGTGTCGGCCTAGGCTCACCGGGTGACGGCGGGCCGACTCTCGCCCCTCAATCGGGCCCGGGTGCTCGGGTACCGGGTGCGGCGTCGCCTCCGCGGCGGGATGAGCAGCCGGGAGGCCGCCATCTGGCGGGGCATGGAGCGCCACTGGCGGGCGGTCGATCGCCAGACCGCGCGGGCCGGCGGTCCCCCGGTTCCCGAGGTGTGTCTGCTCTGTGGCTCGCCCGGGCCCGGCTTCGTCGCGCGGACCGACCGGTGCCGGTTCCGGGGCGGGCGGCTGATCCGGCACCGATGCCCCGACTGCGGCGTCGTCTTCGGCCCGCAGAAGATGCTCGACCTCACGCCCGAGGAGCTCGACGCCGAGTACCGCGAGCTCTACTCCGTCTACCGGGAGGAGGCGACCGAGTTCTCGGTGCTGTGGACCTTCTCGCTCCTCGACCCGCGACCCTCCGGTCGGTACCTCGACTTCGGCTGCGGCCCCGACCCGGCGCCGCTGCGGGTCCTGCGGGCGCTCGGGTTCGACGCCGGCGGCTTCGACCCGGTGGCCGCGCCGGGTGACCCGATCGTCGCGACCGACTGGGCTGCCCTCGGCGAGCGGCCCTTCGACGGGATCATCACGCACAACGTGCTCGAGCACCTCGTCGACCCGGTCGCCACCACCCGACAGCTGGCCGGGCTCCTCGCGCCCGGGGGACGCCTGATCCACGCCACCGAGTGCTTCGACGAGGTCATCACCGACACGCGCTTCCACCTCTGGTTCTTCACCGGGCGGTCTCCCGCCGTGCTCGCCGAGCGGGCCGGCCTGCAGATCGTCGCGGTGGAGCGGGGTCCGACCACGGCCTACACCTTTGCGCCGCTCCCGCTCGACGACCGCGCCGTCGACGGGTTCGGCGCGAGCCGGGGCACCTGACCGTGCGGCTCGCGGTCGTCGACCAGCTCGTGGCCGGAGGCGGTGCCGGCCGCCTCCTGGCCCGCCTCGTGCCCGCGCTGCGCGACCACCCCGGGGTCGAGACCCTGACGCTGGTCGTTCCCGCCGACCGGACCGCGTTCCTCTCCGAGCACGGCGTCGACCTCGGGTCCGTCGATCTCCGCATCCTCGACGGCCCCTCCGTCCGGCGCAACCCCGGCGGGATCCGGGGCCTGCGGCGCCTGCTCGACGGGGCCGAGGCCGTGCTCGCGGGCCGCCTCCCCGACCCTGCGGACCGGCGCCGCCAGCGTCGCCACGCGCAGATCGCCCGGGCGATCGCCGACGCCGACGTCGCCCTGTTCAACTGGCCGTTCGACCTCGACCCGTTCACTGCGCCGGCACGCCGGTTCGCCGTCATCCACGACCTCAACTACCTGCACTGGTTCGGCGCCTGGGCGATCGAGCCGGAGCAGCTGCCCCGGTGGGAGGGGTCGCTCCGGGCCTTCGCCGCGACCGCGTCGGCGGTCTGCGGCACCAGGTTCATCGCCGACGAGATCCACGACCATCTCGGGGTGCCACCGGAGCGCATCCACGTGGTGACGTGGTCCACCTTCGCGCGACCGGACCGGGTCGACCGGGCGCGCATCCCCGCCGTCGCCGCGTCCTACGGGCTCGACCGTCCCTACCTCATGTGGGCCGGGAACCCCCTGGCCCACAAGAACCTCGGCCAGGTCGCCGCGGCGTTCGCCCGACTGCGTGCCGCGGGGCACGACGTCGACCTGGTCGTCACCGGGATCCCTTCGTTCCTGTCGGGAGTGGCGAGGAACGGCTTCGTCGCCCGCGCCACTGCGGGCGAACGCCCCGACGTCCACGCCCTCGGCTTCATCCCCGGCCCCGACGTCGACACCCTGATCGCCGGGGCCGAGATCCTCGTCGCGCCCTCGCTGTACGAGGCGGGCTCCGGGCCGGCCCTCGACGCCTGGGCCCTGGGCACCCCGGTGGCCATGTCCGACATCCCGCCGTTCCGAGACCAGCTGGCGGCGCTCGGGACCACGGCGGCGATGTTCGACCCCTGTGACGCCACCCACCTGACGGCCGTCCTCGGCGACCTGCTCGCCGACCCGGAGCGACGGGCCCGGATGGCCGCGGCGTCCCAGGCCGCCGTGGACGCGCACTCCTGGTCCGACGTCGCCGACCGGTTGGTGCCCGTCCTCGAGGGGACCGGGACGTGATCGACCTCACGCCGTGGCCCCAACCCGCGACCCCGAAGATCCGGGTGGCGGAACCCGAGACCACGGCCGCCGAGATCGCCGCCGTCACCGCGGCTCTGGAACGGAACTGGATCGGCCCCGACGGCATCGACGCGCGCCGGGTCGAGGCCGAGCTCTCCGCCGCCTTCGGTGCGGGGGCCCACGCGCTCCTCGTCGCCAACGGCAGCGTCGCCCTCATCCTCGCGCTGCGCGCGCTGGGGGTCGGCCCGGGTGACGAGGTGATCGTGCCGGCGCTCACGTACGCCGCGACCGCCAGCGCGGTGGTGCACGGCGGGGCCACTCCCGTCTTCTGCGACGTCGACGCCGGCACCTGGGGGATCTCGCCCGCCACGGTGGCGCCGGCGATCACCCCTCGTACCCGCGCCGTGATCGCCGTCCACCTCTACGGAGTCCCGTGCGACATCGCCGCCGTGCGCGACCTGTGCGCCACCGCAGGCCTCGTGCTGGTCGAGGACTCGGCCGAGTGCCTGCTCGGCGCGGTGGACGGTCAGGTGTGCGGCACCTTCGGCGCGGTCGGGACGCTCTCGTTCTTCGCCAACAAGCTGCTCACCGCCGGAGAGGGCGGTGCGGTCGTGACGACCGATTCCCACCTCGCCCGCCGGCTCGCGCTGCTCCGCGGCCAGGGGATGGATCCCGACCGGCGCTACGTGTTCCTCGAGCCCGGGTACAACTTCCGCATGTCGGGGCTCCAGGCCGCGTACCTCGCGGCCCAGTGGGACCGGCGAGCGGCGATCACCGCCCGCCGGGCGGCGGTCGAGTCGGCCTACGCCGACTGGTTGGGCGACCTCGTGGTGCGCCCCGAGCCGCCTCCGGGCGGAATCCGGGTGCCGTGGATCTTCACCGCCCGATTCCGAGATGCCGACGCCGGGCGCACCCGTCGGGTCGCGGCGGCCCTCGCGGCGGAGGGGATCGAGACGCGCCCGGTGTTCCCGCCGCTCCCGGCGCTGCCCGCGTTCGCCGGTCACCCGGTGGCCGGGACCGACGTCGCGCTGTCCATCGCCGCGACCGGCATCTCGTTGCCGACATCCGCGACGGTCACGGACGACGACGTGGCCCGGATCGTGGCGCTGGTCCGAACGGTGGCCTAGGCCGACTGGCTCCCCGGCGGAAGCCGGCTCCGATGATCGGCTCCCGTCGGGGCAGGGGAGGGTTCCGAACCCACGGCCTGCTGCGGCCGGCGGTGGGTTCGTGGCTCCGCAGTGTCGGTGGCGCCACCTGGCGTCCGGCGGGCCACCTCGCCGAGATCTCGACGGGCGGAGGTCCGAAGCCTCCAGACCGTGACGAGGTTCAGTGCGATCGCACATGCGCCGCTCACGAAGAGCGTCGTGTAGACGGCGCCGTGGCCGAGTCCGATGCCGAACGCCATGGTGCCGATCGGCGCCGCGAGCACGACGACCATGTTCGCACTTGCGAGATTGGCGGTGGCATCCGGACCGGAGTCGGCGACCGAGCCGATGTAGAGCGCGCGCGCCGTGAAGCGCAGGACGCCGAACGGCACGGCGATCATGATCCAGACCAGGAGCTCGATGCGCTGGGTGAGGACCACCGAGATGGCGCCGAGCACGATGAGCAACGCACCGGCGAGCGCGCCGGCGACCTCCCCCGCGAGCAGGTCGGTCGCGCGCCGCTGGGCGAACCGTACGGCCCAGGGGGCAGCCATCTCCCCGGCGGCGAACGACGCCATCAGCAGGCCCGCCGCGCCGACGGCCGGGTCTTGGCGCAATCCGTCGGCGATCGGCACAACCAACGCGATGACCGGGCCGAGGAAGGCGATGCTCGAAGCCCCGAGGATCACCGACAGTCGCAGCAGTCGGTTGGTCGCGAGGCCGTGCCAGGCGCTGCTCCAGGGGTGTTGGGTGCTCTGCGGCGTCGGCAGGTCGGTCTTCGGGGCGACGCGAGCGACGAAGGCGATCAGCGGGATCGCGAGTGGTGCGACGATGACCAGTCCCCAGCCGAAGGCGATGTGGCTGAGCGCCAGACCGCCGGCGACCCCACCGATGCCGCCCGCGATCCCCATCGCGACCGAGAGACGCGCGTAGGAGTGCGCCGTGTTGTCCGACGACTGGTACGCCTTGGACACCGACGTCCGTACGACGCTGCCCACACCGTCGCACGCACCCAGGATCGGTGCCGCGATGAGCAACGTGGGCATCGTCGGCAGTCCGGCCAGCAGGGCGACGCCGGCGAGGAGGAAGGCGAGGGCCTTCGTCGCCTGTGCGATCGCGAAGGCATTGCGCACGCCGGTCCGTCCGGCGAGGAGGTGGCCGTAGGGCGTGCTGATCGCCTGGGCGAGCAGCATCGTCGACACGAAGACGCTGGTGAAGATCCCGCCATCGACGATCCCACCGGCGGCGGTGGCCGCGCCGGCTGCCCCGAGCAGGCCGAACGACGAACCGATGACCGAGAGGCACGTGGTGCCGAGGAACCCGTAGGCGGTGCGGTCGAGCGTGGGTGCCCCGACGACGTCCCCGCGTCTCGTCACGGGACCGGGGGCGGGTCGGCCGGGACGGGGGCGTGCGCATCGACGACGGCGTGGCGGTGCTCCGGGCGGTTCAGCCGGGGCACCGCCATGTCGCCGTGGCGTTCCGGTCCGATCGTCATGGCCCCCCACAAGGATGTCGTCGCCCCGTCGAGGGCCCGGACCTGACCGACCAGCGACCAGTGCGCGCCGGGTCGACCTGAGGTCGGCCGGCATCGATCGCCCCGATGGTACGGTCCGTTCGTGGCCAAGGGTCACCGCATCCTCCGATCGGCACCGCTCGTCGTGGCGCTCGCAGCGGTGACGGCGGTCGCGGCGGTCGCGGCTCAGATCGCCGGCCCCGGGACCGGAGTGGGCGTGGCGTACGCCGCCACGAAGGACCGACCCGGAGCGATCGTCTCCTCGGAGCCGATCCAGGGCGCGCCGGCCGGCAGCCGGGGCTGGCGGATCGTGTACCGCACGACCACGGCCACGGGCGCGTCGGCCGTCGCCTCGGGCACCGTCTACGTGCCGGTGGACCCGCCGCGGACGCGTGAGCGGTTCGTCGTGAGCTGGGCCCACCCGACCCTCGGGACCGGCACCGACTGCACGCCGTCGCGGGCTGCGGACCCCGCCGCGGCGATCCCGGGCTTCGCGGAGATGATGGCGCGCGGCTGGGTCGTCACCAGCAGCGACTACACGGGGCTCGGCACCGACGGCACGCTCCCGTACCTCATCGGGGCGGGCGAGGCCCGCAACGTCATCGATGCCGTCCGGGCGGCGCGGCGCATCCGCGGCACCGATGCCGGGCTGCGGTACGCGGTGTGGGGTCACTCCCAGGGCGGACACGCCGCGCTGTCCACCCCCGACTTCGCCGCCGCGTACGCCCCCGAGCTCGAGCTCGTGGGCGTGGCGGCGGCGGCTCCGGCGGCCGAGCTGCCCGCACTGGTCTCGCTCCAGTGGCAGCAGTTCGTGGCCTGGGTGATCGGCTCCGAGGTCGCGGTCGTGTGGCCCCACTTCTACCCGGGTCTGGACGACCACCCGATCACGACGCCGGTGGGCGACCAGAACGCGGAGCGCCTGAGCAGGATCTGCATCACGGCCGACCTGTCGGCGGTCCTCGCGGCGTTCGGGCCCTACCTCTCCCAACCGTTCTTCGCCGAGGACCCGACGCAGGTGCGCGCGTGGCGGGCCCGCCTGGAGCAGAACACGCCGACGCCGCGCCGGGGCATCGCGTCGTTCGTCGCCCAAGGGCTCCAGGACGACGTCGTCCTGCCGTCCACGACGGCGCTGCTCCAGCAACGGTGGTGCAGGCGTTCCGCCCGGCTGACGACGGCGTGGTTCCCGGACGCCACGCACTTCTCGATCCCGAGTGCCGCGGCCCCCGCCGCCATCGCGTGGATCGCCGACCGGTTCGTCCGTCGGCCCGCCTCCGACACCTGCGGTGTGGCGCCACCGGTGGCGGCCGCGCCGGTTCCGCCCCGGCCCTGAGGCGTCAGTCGAGGGACCGCGCCCCGGCGACGTCCTCGATCGGCACCTCGAACCCGGTCGGGGGCGGACCGGGGGTCAGAGGATCCGGTCGTTCAGGACGGTCACCGAGAAGCGCTTGTAGGAGTTGTCGTCGGGGAGTCGCTTCACCTTGACCCGGAACTGCTCCGCGGCCGGCGTGTCCTTGTACTTCGACCAGTCGACGATGGGATCGACGTACCCCTCCTCGCCGTCGGCGAACTCGTACTCGGTCCAGTGGCAGACGTCGCGGAGCTTGTACCCGGAGACGTTCATGGGGCACGGCTCCCGGAAGATGTCGGCGTCGCCGACACGCACGCCGGGATAGCCGGTTCCGTTGAACGCGCCGATCCAGAACGCCCACCCCGATCGGCCCGGTGCGCCACCGACCGCCACCCGGATGTACCCGGAACCGTTGTCGACGTCGGCGTCCTCGACGCAACGCTCGGTCCCCGGCGGGAACGGCTGTTCCTCGCTCCGGTAGTCGTCCGAATTCCAGGCGCTGTTCTCCTCCGGCCTCTCGTTGAAGTCGGGCTTGAGCAACACCGCGGCCGTGGCGAGGTTCTGGTTGGTGACGCAGAGCTTCGTGCCGAGGTAGAGGGCGGCCTTCCGATCGACCGGCGCGTTCTCCCGGGCTCCGTCGCTGCCACCCCCACCGCAGGCGGTGAGCGTCGTGGCGGCGAGCACCACGAGAGCGATGACTGCCGGGCGGAGGGAGCGGGCGATGGGCATGGGACCGATCCTGGCGGGGGTGGAGGTGGGGACGGGGGAGGACGATAGGGCGTCGGGCGGCGGCGGAGGTCGCGGTGCGATCGGGTCGGGGGGGACCGGGCCCGCACCCGGGTGGGGCCCGGGGCTCAGCCGGCGAGCGGAGGCACCCCGTAGTCGGCCCGCACCTGCTCGAGCGGCCGGTCGGCCATGGCGAGGTGGTCGGCGACGCCGAAGTCGCCGGTGCAGGCGATCCCCCGGGCCATCGCCCGGGCGAAGGTGTCGGCCACGCCGTCGCGGGCGAGGGTGCCGGTCTTCGGGGCGATGTCGCCGAGCTGGATCACCCCCGCCTCGTGGATGGCCAGGTTGGTCAGGCACAGGAGCCACGACGTCTCGGAGTCGTTCATCCCCATCTGGAACGCGCCCAGGGCGAGCTCGCCCGAGGCGACCGGGTCGTACCCGGCGATGACGTGGTTCATGTCGTGGGCGACGAACGCGTAGTTGAGCACGTTCGCCGTCGCGCCCGGGACCGTGAGCCCGAAGTCGGCGTAGAAGCGGGTGAGCGCGTGGCCGAGGGTGTCCTCGGGCAGACGCTCGAAGGCCAGGAGCTGGGTGACGAGCTCGGGATCGGTGAGATCGTCATGCAACGTGCGGGAACGCAGCTGCACCTCCTGCTGCGGGACCCGGAGGTTGACCTCGAAGCGGTCGTGGTCGGCTCGGGCCGCCTCGACGCCACGGGCGACGAGGTCGCGGCAGAACTCGAGCCCCATGCCGTCGAGCGCGAGCGCCGACGCGTACTCGCGCACCCGGGCGTCCTGCGCCTCGGTGAGCGGGTGACGGCACAGCTCGAGGAGCACGAGGAGGTAGTGGAAGCGCCGGACGGCGTCGGTGCCGCCGATGGCGCCGGCGACCTCGGCCGGACCGAGGGGGCGGACGGCTCCGAGGTCGAGGTCGGGCCGGGACCACACGTGGGTGGTGATCGCACGCAGGATGCGCGTCTGCTCGTCGGTGGGGCCGCCGTCGACGTCGACCGCGCCGAGCAGGCCGCCCACCACCGCCTCGACCTGTTCGGGTTGCACGAGACGGGTCATGGATCAGATCCTCCCGGGAACGGCGAACTGTATCCGGCGCCGCGGGCTTCGGGACCGCACGTCGCGGGCCCGCCGGGTACTGGCGCCGTCGGGTGCACGCTCGGTATCGTCCGGTCGTCGCCCCCTCCGAGCCCCCGAGGTGCCAGTCATGACGTCCGATCGACCCGCTCCGGCGTCGCGTCGTCGCTCCGGTGTCGGGCGTCTGGTCGTGACCGCAGCCCTGGTGAGCCTGGCGGTCCTCGCGGCGGCGCCGGCCCTGGCCCAGTCGTCGTCCGGGTCCTCGCTCACCGCAGCCCAGCGCAAGGATCTGCAGGCCGTGGCCGCCGCGTACGAGAAGGCGGAGGCCACCGTCATCCGGGCGTTCGCCCCGAAGACGGCCGTCCCTCGCAACGTGAAGTGGCACCGGGCCAGCCTCACCGCCCAGAAGCGCCTCGTGGCCCTGAGCGGCGCGCTCCCGAACGGGCCGTGCCGATCGGCGGTCGACGACCTCCTCGCGCACGAGCGGTCCCGCAATCCGCTGCGCCTGCAGGTGATCGACGACTTCCGCGCCGAGGACCTCGGCCTCGTGGCGTCCGACACCGTCACGTACGCGCTGACCACGCCCCGGCTCTACGACCTGCGCGACGGCGTCCTGAGCGCCTGCGGTGCCGCCCCGGATGATGCGTCGCGCACTGCGGCCTTCAACCCGAACCGGCCCGAGCTCACCGCGGCGCAGACCGAGAAGTTCGTCGCCACCCAGGAGGCCTACGGCCGGGTCGCCACCACCTACGCCAAGGTCTTCTCGCTGTCGGAGTACGTCGCAGACTCCGAGGCGCTCGAGCGGGCGAACGTCCCGGTGACGGCGGGGCTCACGAAGGCGGTGGCCGACCTCCCCGACGGGGCGTGCCGGGCGTCGCTGCAGACGCTGCTCGACCTCCAGCAGCGGGAGTCGGCGCTGCGCCAGGCGTCGATCGCTGCCGGCAAGGCGAACGACCTGACCGCGGTCGTCCTCGGTCTCGGTGAGTACGCCAAGATCAACGCGTCGTCGCAGACGTCGTTCGAGGCGCACACGGCCGCGACCCGGGCCTGCGGCGTCAAGATCTGAGGGTCGGACCCGAGGGTTCGACCGTTCGGCCACCAGGGGCCGTCGCCGTTCCCGGGCTCCGTCCGACGGGCGCCCCCGGGAACGACCGTCGCTCTCGAGACCGGCGTCCAACCCCGTAGCGTCTCGCCCCGTCGTAAGCCGTTCCGCCCCGGGAGGTCGAGGTGCCCGCACCGACCCGTGTCGACAGCGAGAACGGCACGCGGTGCGAGGTGATCCTCGATCGCTTCGGTGTCACCGTCCACCGGCCCGACGAGATCACCGACGAGCAGGTGATCGGCAACTTCGGTGCCGAATGGCTTCCCAACGGCTACATCCAGACCTTCGCCCGCGACTCGATCTTCGTCGTCGGGAGCAACGTCATCGAGCTGCAGCCCGGTGCACCGAACCGGCGGGCTGACAACCTCGGACTCCGTCGGCTGCTCTCGGAGCGACTGCGTGGCTCGGGTGCGCTCTGGTTTCAGAT
>CAIUKV010000096.1 GCA_903899845.1 uncultured Actinomycetes bacterium | reverse complement strand
CGGCTCGCCCATGCCGGCGTGGGGCGTCGACTCGGGCAAGGGGGTGCTCAACTCCCAGGCCATCAACGACCTGATCGCCTACCTCCAGAGCATCCAGATCACCCCGGAGAAGGCCAAGGAGCGCAGCACCGCAGCGGTCGACTCCTTCCGCGCCCAGGCCAAGGAGAACCTCGCGCAGCAGCAGGAGGGACTCGCCGCCGCCCAGGCCGACCTGGCGGCGGCCCGGACCAAGGGCGCGAGCGCCGACGCCATCCGCACGCTCGAGGCCGAGGTGGTCGAGGCCACCGCGGTGCTCGCCTCGGCCCGGGCCTGGGCCGACCAGGTCGCAGCGATGGGCGAGGGCGAGGTGCTGTTCCGGCTGAACTGCGCCCGCTGCCACACCAAGGGCGCCTCCTACTTCGACCCCAACAACCTCAAGCTGCCGCCCCCGCCGCCGCCGGGCAGCGGGGCCTTCGGGCCGAGCCTGCGCGCCGGGTCGACCCTGCTGCAGTTCCCGGGGGTCGCCGGCGAGCAGGAGCAGTTCGACTGGATCGCCCTGGGGGCGCCGGCCAACGAGGGCTACGGCGTCCGGGGGATCTCGTCGGGCCGCATGCCCTACTTCGTGAACGTGCTGTCCGAGCGACAGATCAAGGCCATCGTGGCCTACGAGCGCGGGCTCTGAGTCCAGCCGCCCGGGACCCACGAGGAAACGACGAGCAGAAGGACCGACGTTGCCCAGCCTCACCCCCATCATCCTCGCCAGCGGTGGCCTGACCGAGCGCAGCCTCTGGTACCCCACGATCCTGGGTGTGCTCGTCGTCGTGGCGGGGGTCATCCTCTTCGTCGGCTCGATCTACCTGCTGCTCGGCACCAACATGGGGGCCCGGCTCGCCTTCCTGGCCACGTTCAGCGGCCTGATGGGGCTCATGGTCGTGCTCACCTCCCTCTGGATCACGACCGCCTCGCCGCTCAACACGCTCCGGGGGTCCGTCCCGGCCTGGAAGATCCAGGAGGTGGTCCCGACGCTCGAGGAGTCGAAGATCGTCGCCGTCCGCAACATCGAGGCGGACGGCGTCGAGGTCGACGCCGTGGAGGCGGCCAACGTCAAGGCCGCGGTCGACGAGGGCCTCGTCACCAAGGAGGACACCGCGACCAAGACGTACACGGAGGAGGAGAACAAGTTCGCCATCTACTCCGACGTGACCAAGTTCCTCACCCCCACGACCTGGGAGATCGGCGGGAGCAGCCCGAGCTGGCTCGACGGGGAGTTCACCCACACGCCGAAGTACGCCGTGGTCGAGTTCTGCGGCGTCGCCCCCAACTCCCAGCCCTTCGGGGTCGCACCGGACCGGCCCGCCTGTGCCGCCGCCGGCACCCCGGAGGCCGAGGACAACGGCTACGTGGTCCTCGAGTACAACCTCGGTGACGTGCGCCTGCCCCCGGTCATCGCGTTCATCAGCTCGCTGATCCTGTTCGTGCTGAGCCTGGCCCTGTTCGGCTGGTTCGAGCGGGACCGCCGGGCCGTCCAGGCGGCCGAGGCCGCGTCCGCCCAGACCCCGGCTCGCACGCGCGAGCTGGTCAACGCCTGAGTCCGGGAGCCCGTGATGAACCCGATCGCCCAGCAGCTCGTGGACGCCGCCGGCAAGAACGGCGGCGGCGGCCTCGCCTTCGTCCTCCTCGTCGTGATGGTCTGCGCGCTCTGGGGATCACTGTTCTTCATGGACCGCGTGCGCAAGCAGCGCGAGCGGGACGACCGCCAGGGTTGAGCCTCAGGCCCGGGCGACGTCCCGGGCCGCCTCGGCCGCGCACTCGATCGTGCGGGCGATGTCGTCGTCGGTGTGGGCCAGGCTCGGGAACATCGTCTCGAACGCGCTCGGCGCGAGGTACACGCCCCGGTCGAGCATGCCGTGGAAGAACCGCGCGTAGGCCGCGGCGTCGGCGGCCTGGGCCTCGGCGTAGTCGGTGACCGGGTCGGGCCGGAAGAACAGCCCGGCCAGGGTGAAGGCCCGGGGCGCCTGGGCCGCGATCCCGGCGTCGGCCAGGGCGGCGGCGAGCCCGGTGGTCAGGGTGGTGGCCCGCCGCTCGAGCTCGGCGTAGTGGTCGTCGGTCAGCGCGCCGAGCACGGCGAGGCCGGCCGCGGTGGCGAGCGGGTTTCCCGACAGGGTCCCGGCCTGGTACACGGGGCCGAGCGGGGCGAGCTCGTCCATCACCGCGGCCGGGCCACCCAGGGCGGCGAGGGGCAGCCCCCCGCCGAGCACCTTGCCGTAGATCGACACGTCGGCGGCGACCGCGAAGCGGCCCTGGGCGCCGGCCGGACCGATCCGGAACCCGGTGATCACCTCGTCGAACACGAGGAGGGCCCCGTGGGCGGTCGCCCGCTCGCGCAGGAACTCGAGGAACCCGGGCGCAGGGGGGACCAGGCCCATGTTCGCGGCCACCGGCTCCACCAGGAGCGCAGCGAACTCCCCGGGGTGGCGGTCGAGGGCGGCGTCCACCGCCTTGCGGTCGTTGAACGGCACCACCACGGTGTCGGCCACGGCGCCGGGGGTGACCCCGGCCGAGCCGGGCAGGCCCAGGGTCGCCACCCCGCTCCCCGCCGCGACCAGGAGCGCGTCGAGGTGGCCGTGGTAGCAGCCCGCGAACTTCAGCAGCTTGGCCCGCCCGGTGGCGCCCCGGGCCAGGCGGACGGCGGTCATGGCCGCCTCGGTGCCCGACGACACCAACCGCACCTTCTCCACCGAGGGGATGCGGTCGGCGACGGTCTCGGCCAGCTCCACCTCGCGGCGGGTCGGGGTCCCGAACGACGTGCCGTCGGCCGCCGCCCGCTGCACGGCCTCGACCACCACGGGGTGGGCGTGACCGAGGATCGACGCGCCCCACGACTGCACGTAGTCGAGCAGCCGTCGGCCGTCCTCGGTGACGAGGTGGGCGCCCTCGCCGCGGGCGGTGAAGAAGGGCTCCCCGCCCACCGATCCGAACGCCCGCACCGGCGAGTTGACCCCACCGGGGATCCGCCGTCGGGCGCGCGCGAAGAGGTCGTCCATGATCAGGCTCCGGGTCAGGCGAGCTGCTCGGCCAGCGTGCGCGCGTAGTAGGTGAGGATGAAGTCGGCCCCGGCCCGCTTGATGCTCGCCAGGTGCTCGCGCATGACCGCGTGCCCGTCGATCCAGCCCCGCTCGGCCGCGGCGAGGACCATCGCGTACTCGCCCGACACGTGGTACGCCCCGATGGGGACGTCGACCGCGCTGCGGACGGAGTGGATGACGTCGAGGTAGGCGAGGGCGGGCTTGACCATCACCATGTCGGCGCCCTCGGCGAGGTCGAGACCGACCTCCTCGAGGGCCTCCCGGGCGTTGGGCGGATCCATCTGGTACGCCCGCCGGTCCCCGAACGCCGGGGCGCACTCGGCGGCGTCGCGGAAGGGCCCGTAGAGCGCCGAGGCGTACTTGGCCGAGTAGGCGAGGATGGGGACGCCGGTGTGGCCGGCGTCGTCGAGCGCACCGCGGATCGCCGCGACCTGGCCGTCCATCATCCCCGACGGGGCCACCACCTGGGCCCCGGCGTCGGCCTGCGCGACCGCGACGGCGCCGTACCGGTCGAGCGTGGCGTCGTTGTCGATCGCGCCGCTGGCATCCACGATCCCGCAGTGCCCGTGGTCGGTGTACTCGTCGAGGCAGGTGTCGGCCATCACGACCACGTCGTCGCCGTGGTCGTCGCGCAGGTTCCGCAGCGCCACCTGGAGCACGCCGTCGGGCGCGTCGGCGGCCGAGCCGCGTGGATCCTTGGTGGCCGGGACGCCGAACAGGATCACGGCCGGGACCCCGAGGCCGGCCAGGGCCCGGACCTCCTCCCGGAGGCTGGCCTGCGTGTGCTGGACGACCCCGGGCATCGAGGGCACCGGCTCGGGGTCGGTGATGCCCTCCTTCACGAAGAGCGGGGCCACGAGGTCGTCGACCGCCACCCGGGTCTCGGCCACCAGCCGCCGGAGGGCGGGGGTGCGCCGCAGTCGGCGCGGGCGCTGGTCGGGGAAGGCCACGGGCCGAGGCTACCGCCGACCGTGCGGCGGTCGGCCCGGAGCGCGACGGGACGATCGGGGGGCCGGTCGGCTACCGGGCGGACGGGGCCAGCAGCGCACACACCGCGTCGACGAGCCCGTCGATGGTGTGCTCGGTCGCCTCGGCCGCGACCGTCAGCCCGAGGTCGCGCGCGGTGGACGACGTCACCGGACCGATCGACACGACCGCCGGAACCGGTTCGGGGAGTGGTCCCGCCTGGTCGGTGAAGTTGCGCACGGTCGACGACGAGGTGAAGGTGACCGCGTCGAACCGGCCGGCCCGGACCTGCTCGAGCACCGCCGGGTCGGGAGCGGTGG
>CAIUKV010000095.1 GCA_903899845.1 uncultured Actinomycetes bacterium | reverse complement strand
GTGGTGTCGGAGGACACCTTCGGGCCGGTCGCCGACAACGCCGCCGGGATCGCCGAGATGTCGGGTGAGTTCGAGGGCGACGCCGAGCGGATCATGGTGAGCCTCGACGCGGTGGGCAACACCACCAAGGCCGTCACCAAGGGCTTCGCCATCGGCTCCGCCGTCATCGCCTCGGTGGCGCTGTTCGCCTCGTTCATCGAGGTCATCGGCGTGGAGCTGAACCTCGACGTCGTGGGCTCGAAGCTGTTCGAGAACCCGGCCACCCAGATCAACGTCGCCGACCCGGCGACCTTCATCGGCCTGCTCATCGGCGGCTCGATCGCCTTCCTGTTCAGTGCCCTGGCCATCCGGGCCGTGGGCCGCACCGCGGGCACCGTGGTGCAGGAGGTGCGGCGCCAGTTCGCCGACGGCAAGATCATGGCCGGCACCAAGCGCCCGGACTACGGCCCCGTCATCGACATCTGCACCAAGGCGTCGCTGCGGGAGCTCGCGACCCCGGCGCTGCTCGCCGTGCTGACCCCGCTCATCATCGGGTTCGGGATCAACTACTTCGCCCTCGGCGCGTTCCTCGCCGCGGTGATCCTGACCGGTCAGCTGATGGCCAACTTCCTCAGCAACGCCGGTGGCGCCTGGGACAACGCGAAGAAGTACATCGAGGACGGCCACGAGGGCGGCAAGGGCTCCGAGGCGCACAAGGCGGCCGTCATCGGCGACACCGTCGGCGATCCGTTCAAGGACACCGCCGGCCCCGCCCTCAACCCGCTGATCAAGGTGATGAACCTGGTCTCGCTCCTTGTGCTCCCTGCCGTGATCGCCTTGCGCGACAACAACATGCGGTTCGTCATCGCAGGTGTGTCGCTGGTGATCCTCCTCGCCTCCATCGCGTTCTCGAAGCGGGCGGGCGGCGGGTTCGGTGAGGAGTCCGACGTGGTGGCGGCGGCCATGGCCGAGCACGGTCGCCCGGAGGGTGCGTCGGCCGGTGAGTAGCGGACCGGGGGTCGCCCGGGTCGCGCGTCAGGGAGGGCGGCTGCGTGCTCGGTGACCTGAGCCAATGGGTGTCGGACGTGATCTCGGCGATCGGCTACGCCGGGGTCGCATTCCTCGTCGCCCTCGAGAACGTCTTCCCGCCGATCCCCTCCGAGGTCGTGCTGCCCTTCGCCGGCTTCTACGCCGGCAAGGGCGACGCCTCCGTGGTCGGGATGGTCCTCGCCGCCACCGCGGGGTCGCTCGTCGGGGCGTGGATCCTCTACGGCCTCGCCGCCTGGATCGGGCCCGAGCGCCTGCGACGCTTCGTGGTGGCCCGGGGCCGGTGGGTCGGGGTCAAGGAGCGCGACCTCGACCGGTCCGAGGCCTGGTTCGACAAGCGGGCCAACGCCGCCGTCCTCCTCGGTCGCTGCGTGCCCCTGGTCCGGTCGGTGGTGTCGATCCCGGCCGGCTTCCGCCGTATGCACCTGGTGCCCTTCACCATCTGCACCGTGATCGGCAGCCTGATCTGGAACACGGCGCTCATCGGCGCCGGGGCGATCCTCGGCAACCGCTGGGAGGAGGTCGGCGACGTGGTCGGCATCTTCCAGTGGGTGGTGATCCTGGCCGTCGTGGCGGCCGTGGGCTGGTTCTCGTGGACCCGCTTCCTGCGGCCCCGGCTGGCCCGGGCCGGGGACCTGCCCGATCCGGAGTAGGGCGCGTCGCCCAGCGGGCGGCCAGACTGTCGGGCCAGACCGACCGTCCGGGCCGTCCCGCCCGACCGGCGGTCCGTTCCCGCCGAGCCCCGCAGCCCCGAGGAAGACCGTGGCCAAGCCCCTCGTGATCGTCGAGTCGCCCGCCAAGGCGAAGACCATCGAAGGCTTCCTGGGCCGCGACCGGGTGACCGTGCGGGCGAGCTACGGCCACATCCGCGATCTCCCCCAGGGGGCCCGTGACGTGCCCAAGTCGGTCACCGACCCC
>CAIUKV010000094.1 GCA_903899845.1 uncultured Actinomycetes bacterium | reverse complement strand
TCCTCTGGGCCGAGGAGATCCCCCAGGTGCGTGCGCCGGGGGCGACCGTGACCGTGATCGCCGGTGCCGTGGGCGACGCCGTGCCCCCGGCGCCACCTCCGCACTCGTGGGCGGCCGACCCCGATCACGACGTCGCGATCTGGCACCTCGCGCTCGAGGCCGGGGCACGCTGGACGCTGCCGCCCGGCCGGTTCCCCGACACCGTGCGCACGGTCTACGTCTTCGCCGGCGCGGCGGCCGCGCTCGGGGGGCGCTCCGTGCCGGTGGGCCGGGCCGCCCGGGTCCGATCCGACGTCCCCGTCGTGGTCGACGCTCCCGACGGGACCGAGGTCCTGGTGCTCCAAGGCCGCCCGATCGGGGAGCCGGTCGCCCAGTACGGCCCCTTCGTGATGAACACCCGGGCCGAGCTCCAGCAGGCGGTCACCGACTACCAGCGCACCGCCTTCGGGGGCTGGCCCTGGCCCGAGGACGGCCCCGTGCACGGCCGGACCGGGCGCTTCGCCCGCACCGGCGACGGACGCCGGGTGGAGCCCCCGGGCGGTCAGTCGGCGGCGGTGAAGCCCCGGTAGACGGTCCGCAGCGTCCGGTCGGTGTCGAGGGCGGTGCTGCGCACCGCCTCCTCCGACTGCTCGATCGCCCACGCCTCGGGCGGGGGCTGCGACCGCCGCAGCCGGTAGGCCCGGTCGATCACGATGCCCAGGTTCTGGAGGGTCCGACGGGCCCGCTCGGCATCCGCGGCGGTGCCCTCGTCGGGAGCCCGCAGCGCGAGGTCGTCGAACGCCCGCAGCGACGCCACGAGCTGTTGGGCGATCGGGCCGCTCAGCGGGGTCCCCTGGGCGAGGAGCCGCACCGTGGCCCCGGCCTCGGCCGTGGTGTCCGCCGCCTCCCGCAGCCAGTCGGCCAGGAGCTGGCGTCGCGCACCACGGCGACGGGCGCTCACGGCGGCGGCCGTGCCGACCGCGGCTGCGACCACGACGACGAGCAGCACGATCAGCCAGGGGAACCCGCCCCCGTCGGATCCACCCGTGCCGGTGGTGGTCGGGGCCCGGGTCGGGATCGTGGCCGGGGCGGTGGTCGCGGTGGTGGCGACGGTCGAGCCCGGCGCGGTGGTCACGCCGGGGGTGGTGACCCGGGTGGTGGTCGGGGTGGGAACGACGGTCGTGACGACCGGCGCGAGCGTGGTGGGCACCGGTGCGCTCGTGGTCGGGGTCGTCTGGGCCCCGGCGGTCCCGTTCCCCACGAGGGCGACGACGCCGACCGTGGCGGCGACCGTCGCGGCGAGCAGCAGGCGGAAGTGGCGGCGACGCATCTCGGCTCCCCGGGACCACGGTGAAACGGTCCGAACGGCACGCCCGGACCGGTGGCGACTGCGCATACGGTAGAGGGATGGATGAACCCCGGCGCGGACCGGAACGGCCCCCGCCCCGACCCCGACCCCGACCCCACCCCCGACCCGGCGCGGGGCCGGTGAGCGCCCGGTGAACGCGGCGATCGAGACCACCGGGCTGACCAAGGCCTACGGCAGGAGCCGGGGGGTCGAGGACGTGGACCTCGAGGTCCGGGCCGGTGAGATCTTCGGGTTCCTCGGGCCGAACGGGGCGGGCAAGACCACGGTCATCCGGCTGCTCCTCGACCTGATCCGGCCCACCCGGGGCCACGCCCGCATCCTCGGTCTCGACGCCCACCGCGACGCCGTCGCCGTGCACCGCCAGATCGGGTACGTGGCCGGGAACCCGGCGCTCTACGACCGCCTGACCGGTCGCCGGTGCTGCACGTGGCTGGCCGGCCTCCGGGGCGACCCCGACCCGGCCGGGATCGACGCGCTGGCCGAGCGGCTCGAGGTCGACCTCGACCGACCGATCCGCGACCTCTCGTCGGGCAACCGCCAGAAGGTCGCCCTCGTGCAGGCCCTGGCCCACCGGCCGGCCGTCCTGCTCCTCGACGAGCCCACCGCCTGGCTCGACCCGATGGCCCAGGAGGTGTTCGCCGAGCTGGTGCGCGAGGCCACCGCCGGTGGGGCCACGGTGTTCCTCTCGTCGCACCGGCTCGACGAGGTGCAGCACCTCTGCGACCGGGTGGGGATCATCGCCGAGGGCCGCATGGTGGCGGTCGAGCGGGTCGACGACCTGCGCCACCGGGCGTGGCGCTCGATCACCCTCGAGTTCACCGACGCCGTGGACCCGGCGCCGTTCGCCGCGCTGCGCGGCGTGGCCGACGTCACTGCGACCGGGCGGGTGCTGCGCCTCCGGGCCGAGGGCGACCTCGACCCGTTGGTCAAGCTCGCGGCCGCCCACCACGTGGTCGACCTGGTGAGCGAGCCACCGGACCTCGAGGAGATCTTCCGGTCGTACTTCCCGACCGACGGGCGCAACGGTGGGCCGGTCGCCGGCCCCGGGACGGGGGACCGTGCGGACTGACCTCGCCCGCCGCGCCCTGTTCGACCACCGTCGGAGCCTGCTCGTCTGGGCGCTCGGCGTCTCGGTGTACGTGGCGATGATCGTGCTCGTGTGGCCGTCGCTGCGCGACTCCGACCAGCTGAGCAGTGCCGTGGCGGAGTACCCCGAGACGCTGCAGAAGCTCTTCGGCGGCGACGCCGGCTTCGACTTCGCCACCGCGGCCGGCTACCTGCACGCCGAGCTCTTCTCGCTCATGTACCCGCTCTTCCTCGCCGTCTTCGCGATCACGTTCGCGGCGACCGTGCTCCCCGGCGAGGAGGAGCGGGGCCAGCTCGCCCTCGTGCTCGCCGGACCGGTCCGGCGCCGTCGGATCGTCGGCGAGAAGGCGGGCGCCCTCGCCGCGGCCCTCGTGGCGGTCGCGGCCGTGAGCGGCGTGGTGGCCTGGGGGGTCGGCCGCGCCGTCGACCTCGGCGTCCCCGTCGGCAACCTGGCCGCCGCGGTCGTCGGCTCGGCCCTGGCCGCGGCGGTGATCGGCGCCGTCACCCTGTGCGCCGGAGCGGCCACGGGCAGCCGGGCCGCAGCGATCGGGGTCGGCGCGCTCGTGTTCGGCGGCGGGTACCTCCTCCAGGTCGTCGGTGCGTTCGTCGACGCGCTCGCGCCCTTGCGGTGGGTCTCGCCCCTCCACATCGCCAACGGCGACGCGCCGGTGCGGACCGGTTGGCCGTGGCCGGCCTACGGCGGCCTCCTGGCGCTGACGATCGGGTTCGTCGCGGTGGCGGCGGTGGCGTTCGAGCGCCGCGACCTGCGGGTCTGACCCGGCCGACCCGCCCGGGTCAGCGACCGAGACCGGCGTCGAGGTCGTAGCCGGCCCAGCGCTCCATCACCCGCACGACGTCGACCAGGTCGGCGTCGGGTCCGGCCTCGGCCCGGGCCGCCCGCATGACCTGCGCGCAGGCGGCGGCGATGGGCATGGGCACCTTGTGCTCGGTCGCGACCCCGGTGGCGACGCCCCAGTCCTTGACCGCGAGGTCGACCGCGAACCCGAAGGCCCGCCGGCCGTCGTCGCCGAGCAGGAAGTGCCCCCAGGTCCGCAGCTCCAGCACCTCGGCGACCTGGCGGGGGTCGAGCCCGGCCCGCCCGCACATCAGGAGCGCCTCGATCTCGAGCAGCATCTTGCCCTGGTTCGACAGGTTGAGGGCGGTCTTCATCGCGTGGCCGGTCCCGGGGCCGCCGCAGTGCCACACCTGCGCGCCGAGCACGCCGAGCAGGGGCTCGACCCGCGCGTAGGCGGCCGCGTCGCCGCCGACCATGATCTTGAGCGTGCCCGCCCGGGCGCCCGCCGGGCCGCCGCTGACACCGGCGTCGAGGAACGCGGCGCTCGCAGCCTGCACGGTGGCGGCGACGGCCCGGCTGATCGCCGGTTCGCCGCTCGTCGTGTCGATCACCACGGTTCCGGGGCGGAGGGCGTCGAGGGCGCCGTCGATCGTCGCCTGCACGTCGTGGGAGGTGGGGAGCGAGCACACCACGACGTCGCAGGTCCCGAGGAGCGCCGCGACGTCGGTGGCGACGGTCGCCCCCTCGGCGGCCAGCGCTGCGGTCGCGGGCGCGTGGAGGTCGAAGACGCTCGCGGTGGTCCCGGCGGCGTGGAGGCAGTGCCACATCCCGGCCCCCATGCGCCCGGCGCCGAGGAAGCCGACGGGGCCGAGCGCGGAGAGGTCGGGCGGTGCGGTGGCGGTGTCGGTCATGGTGGGCAACCTAGACCACGGCGTGCCGCGCCCGCCCCAACGCCGCGCGGCGTTGCGGGAGATCCGGCGGGGTCAGGCCGGATCGGTGGTGGCGTGGCCGGTCCCGACCGCCCGGGCCACGAACGGCGCCGCGAGCAGGACCCGCCCGTGGCCGGATGCGGCCAGCGTGTCGCCGAGATCGGCGAAGTGGGTGGCCCAGCAGGCCCGCGGGTCGACGTCGGTGAAGCAGGTGACGAACAACCGGTCACCCACGCCGGCGACCTCCGGGTAGGCGGCGGGCCACCAGGGCTCCTTGGGTCGCGGCGTGAAGGCCACGGCGAGCGCCACGGGGGAGCCGGCCAGCCGGGGGCCGAGGATGCGGTCGAGCAGGGTTGTGGTGAGGTCGCCCAGGGTGGTGTCGGGCGTCCGCTCGGCCACGAGCAGCACCACGCCCGCGAAGTGGTGGGCGAGGGCGAGGACCGGGGGGACCCCGTCGGGGTCGCGGGCGACGTGGCCGGCGCAGTCGTAGGTGGTGGCGGTCACGGCGTCGCGTGCCGGGAAGGTCCGGCCCGCGGCCTCGATGTCGTGCATCGCGTCGCCGACCCACTCCTGCTGCTCGGCGAGGCGGTCGCGCTGGATCCAGAAGAGCATGAGGAAGGCGCCCCGGGAGGCGGGACCGAAGGGACCCTCGGGTGGGTACCGCAGCGCCCGCAGGTCGGCCGGGGCCTCCCAGCGCATCCCGCCGATCGTCCAGGGGGCCATCGTCCCGGCGGCGAGCATGTGGTCGGCCTCGTACCAGCGGTGGAACCCGGCCTCGTGCTCGGGGGCCACGTCGTGGAGGGCGATGATGGCGTGGCCGACCTCGGGGGGCTCGTGTTCGGGCACCGGGACCTCCGTGTCGGGGGCGCGACCCTACCGAACGCGCGACGATGCCGGCGTCGTCGTCGAGCGTCAGGAGCCCCCATGACCCAGTGGCCGGACCAGCCCCTCCTCGGGAAGGTCGCCGTGGTGACCGGCGCCGGTCGGATGCGCAGCATCGGCCGGCCGATCGCGGTCGAGCTGGCCCGGGCCGGCTGCGACGTCGTCGTGACCGGATCCGGTCGTCCGCCGGAGGCCTACCCCGCCGACGAGCAGGCGGTGGGCTGGCGCGACATCGCGTCGGTGGCCGAGGAGATCGAGGCGTGCGGGCGCCGGGCCCGGGCCGTGGTGAGTGACGTCGCCGATCCCGACGCGGTCGAGCGCCTCGTCGCCGACGTGCTCAAGACCTTCGGTCGCGTCGACGTCGTCGTGAACAACGCCGGCGCCGCCCGCGGCGCGGACCGGGTCCCGGTGGTCGATCTCGATCTCGACGTGTGGCGCCACGTCATCGACGTGAACCTGCACGGCACGTTCCTCATGTCGCGGGCGTTCGCGCGCCGGATGATCGCGCAGGGGTCCGGCGGCTCGATCGTCAACATCTCGTCGATCGCGGGCAAGCTCTTCGCGCCGAACACCGCGGCCTACTCCGCGAGCAAGGCGGGGATCCAGGCCCTGACCGGGGCGATGGCCCGGGAGGTCGCGCCGCACGGCATCCGGGTGAACGCCCTGTGCGTGGGCATCGTCGACACCTCACGCCTCGACGACATCCCCCGGGGCCCGGCCTTCGACGACACCATCCGGCGCAACGTGCCCCTCGGTCGCCCAGGCACCGGCGAGGACATCGCCAACATGGTGATCTTCCTGTCGAGCGACGCGGGCGCGTGGGTCACCGGCCAGTCGTACAACATCGACGGCGGGCAGGTCGTCGCGCACTGACCGTGTGGGCGCCGCCGACCGGGCGCCGGGCGGGCCGACGAGCGGGGCCGGCGGACGCGGTCAGCGGGTGGGGTCGACGAGGATCCGGCCCCGGACCTGGCCGGCGAGGATGCGGGCGCCGGCGGCGGGGAGGTCGTCGAGCCCGATCACGGTGGTGGCGTCGGCGAGGCGCCCGGGGTCGCACAGCTCGCCGAGCCGGGCCCACTGCGGCGCCCGGCGTGCCGCCGGCACGCTCACCGAGTCGACCCCGACGAGGTGCACGCTGCGCAGGATGAACGGGAGGACCGACGTCGCCAGATCGTTCCCGGCCGTGTTCCCGCACGCGGCCACCGTCCCGCCGTAGCGGGTCTCGGCCACCACGTGGGCCAGCGTCGCGCCCCCGACGGCGTCGACGGCCGCCGCCCAGCGCTCGCTGAGCAGGGGCTTGGCCGGGAGGTCGCCGATCTCGTCCCGGCCGATGACGGCGTGGGCCCCGAGGTCGCGCAGGTACGCCTCGGTCTCGGGACGGCCGGTCGATGCGGTCACCTGGTATCCGAGCCGGGCCAGCAGGTGCACGGCGTAGGTGCCCACACCCCCGGCGGCGCCGGTGCAGAGCACCGGCCCGTCGTCGGGGGTGACCCCGGCGCGCTCGAGGGCGTCCACGCACAGCATGGCGGTCAGGCCGGCGGTGCCGATCTCCATGGTCCGGCGCGTCGTGAGGGTGTCGGGCACCTTCACCAGCCACTCGGAGCGGACCCGGGCGAGCGCGGCGTACCCACCCCACGAGCGCTCCCCGACGAAGAAGCCGGTGCACACCACCCGGTCGCCGGGCGCGAAGTCCGGCGCCGACGACGCCACGACGGTGCCGGCGAGGTCGACGCCGGGCACGTGCGGGTAGGTGCGGACCAGGCGGCCGATCCCGCCCAGGATCATGCCGTCCTTGTAGTTGAGCGACGACCACTCGACCGCGACGGTGACGTCGCCGTCGGGGAGCGCGGCGTCGTCGAGGGTGGCGTCGTCGAGGGTGGTGACCCGGGCCTGGACCCCGTCGTCGGACTGGTCGAGGACGAGCGCACGGAAGGACATCGGGACTCCTGGTCGGGGGGGGGCGGGGGGCGGGGGGTCCGGGGCGGACGGGGGTGGACGCGGTCGGACGCGGTCAGGCGGGATCAGGTCGTGTGCGAGCCGCCGTTGACGTTGAGGGTCTGGCCGGTCACCCAGGCGGCCTCGTCGGAGGCAAGGTAGACGCAGGCGGCACCGATGTCCTCGGGCGCACCGAGGCGACCGACCGGGATGCCCCCGGCCATCCGCCGGGTCCGCTCGCTGATCTCCTGGACCCCCATGAGGCCCGGGGCCACTGCGTTCACGGTCACGCCGGTGCCCGCGACCTCGAGGGCGAGGTGGCGGACGAAGCCGATCGACCCGCTCTTCGCGGCGCCGTAGATGGAGATGCCGAGCGCGGTCCCGGCCACGCCGGCCTCCGAGGCGATCGTGATCACCCGTCCGAACCCGCGCGTGCACATGCCGTCGATGACCGCCTTGATGCAGTGCAGCGGCCCGAGGAGGTTCACCGCGACGAAGCGCTCCCAGGTGGCCGGGTCCATCTCCCGGAACGGGGCGACCACCATGCCGGGCGCCCCGGCGTTCCCGGCGTTGTTCACGAGGATGTCGACCGGCCCGAGGTCGGCGGCGACCGTCGCGACGGCCGTCTCCACGGCGGCCCGGTCGGTGACGTCGAACGGGAGTGCCCGGGCGGCGGCGCCGGCGGACCGCAGGGCGGCGGCGACCGCCTCGGCCCGCTCGGCCACGATGTCGTTGACCGCGACCGCGGCGCCCTGGGCGGCCAGGCACCGGGCGATGCCGGCCCCGACCCCCTGGCCGGCGCCGGTCACGAGGGCCACTCGGTCGGTGAGATCGAACATCGGGGTCCTTTCCGGTCCGGGCCCGGGTCGGGCCCGGGCGTCGGGCTCAGGCGTCGGGCTCGGCGCGTGCTGCGGCGATGCGCTCGCGGGCCTTCGCCACGTATCCGGGGTCGGCGTCCACGCACACGAAGTGCCGCCCGGTCCGCACCGCGGCGACGCCGACGGTGCCCACGCCCCCGAACGGGTCGAGCACGGTGTCGCCGCGGTAGGTGAACAGCTCGATGCACCGACGGGGCAGCTCGACGGGGAACGGGGCCGGATGCCCGACCCGCCGGGCCGACTCCGGGGCGAACCGCCACGTGTCGAGGGTGAGCTCCCGGAACTCCTCGGGCGAGATCGTGTCCTCGCACGGCAGACCCCGGGCCTCGCGCTGGCGCTTGGTGAGCGCCCGCCCGAAGCGTCCCTTCGAGGCGACCACGATCCGCTCGGTCACGTCACGCAGCACCGGATTCGACGCCGAGCCGTACGAGCCCCACGCGCACGAGCTGTTGAGCCCGGCTCCCTTCACCCAGACGATCTCGCCGCGCAGCAGGAACCCGAGATCGTCCTGCAGGATCGTGGTCACGTCGCCGGCGAGGGACCGGTAGGGCTTGCGGCCGAGGTTGGCGACGTTCACCGCGATCCGGCCGCCCGGCTCGAGCACGCGCCAGCACTCGGCGAACACGTCGCGCAGCATGGTGAGGTAGTCGACGTACGACGCGGGAACGTGGCCGTCGCCGAGGGTGGCCTCGTACTCCTTGCCCGCGAAGTAGGGGGGTGAGGTGACGACGAGCGCGACCGAGGCGTCCGGGATCATCGACAGGTCCCGGGAGTCGCCGTGCACGACCGTGTCCTTCACGGCGCCGGCGTCGGCGACGGTCTGGTCGGTCAGGATCGTCGGCGCGGGGAAGCGCTCGTAGAAGTCGGAGGCGTCGTGGCTCTCGCGCCGCGACGTCCCGAACCGCGAGGTCGTGGTGGGCCGGCGGGTCGCGGAGGGTTCCGGCTCGGGGGGCGCGGTCATCCCGACCCGGGGGTCGGTCCGGGGTCGGTCCGGGTCGGCGCCCCGTCGGCGTGGTCGTCGACGTCGGTGAACCCGTACTCGGCGGCGAGCTGCGCGACCGGGAACGCGCGCCCACTGCGGGCGAGGACGTCGCGGTCGGCGGCGAGCGCAGCCACCGCCCGGCCGGTGAAGCGGGGCGACTCGGCGTCGGCGAGGTCGAGCTCGCCCTCGCCCGGGAGGGTGAGGACGCGTCGACCGTCAGCGGTCTCCTGGGCGCCGAGCGCCACCAGCTCGGTGCGGACCAGGCCGGGCCAGACCGACACGACGGCGACGCCGTGCGGGGCGAGCTCGTGCCCCATGTCGGCGGTCATGCGGTCGACCGCGGCCTTCCCGACGCCGTAGGCCACGTTGTGGGAGTACCGGACCGCCCCCGACGACGACACGTTGACGATCAGGCCCCGGCCGTTGGCCAGGAGGAGGGGGGCGGCGAAGCGGGCGGCCACGTAGTGCGACCGGCACCCGATGTCGATGGTCTCGTCCCATGCGGCGACCGGGAGCTCCCAGAACGGCCGGCCCAGCCACGGGATCATCGTCGGGGACGAGAACACGTTGTTCACGAGCAGGTCGAGGCGACCGGCCTCGCTCATGACCCGGTCGAAGACCGCCTCGACCTCGCCGTCGACGTGGTGGTCGCAGCCCACCGCGACCCCGTGGCCCCCGAGCTCGGTCACCGCGGCGGCGGTGTCCCCGATGGTGCCCGGAAGCGGGTGGTCGCCGGGGAGGACGGTCCGGCCGGTGACGTACACGGTCGCCCCCGCCGCACCCAGCTCCAGGGCGATGCCCTTGCCGATGCCCCGGCTCCCGCCGGTGACCACGGCGACGACCCCCTCCAGCGGCGCCTCCACCCCCGTTGTGTAGCACGCGGTACGGTGCGCCGCACAGGACGCCGAGCAGCAGGAGGGGCGGGGTGGAGTTCAACCCGGTGTCGGACGACTTCTTCGTCGACCCGTACGAGACCTACCGGTGGCTGCGGGACGAGGCGCCCTGCTACCACAACGAGCGGCTCGGCTTCTGGGCGCTCTCCCGCTTCGACGACGTCGTCGCCGCGCACCGCGACTGGCGCACCTTCTCGAGCGAGCACGGGCTGACCCTCGACCAGCTCACCGACCCCGACTCCCACGTCCGGGGCCAGAGCATCATCATGATGGACCCGCCGGACCACGACCGCATGCGCAAGCTCGTGAGCCGGGCCTTCACCCCCCGGGCGATCACCCGGATGGAGCCCATCGCCCACGAGGTCATCACCAAGTACCTCGACCGGGTCGCCGGCGAGCCGGAGATCGACGCGGTCGGCGACTTCGCCGCCCCGTTCCCGGTGGAGGTCATCTCCGCGATCCTCGGGGTGCCCGAGCCCGACCGCCAGCAGATCCGGCACTGGACCGACCTGATGCTGTTCCGCCGACCCGACGACCCCAAGCCGACCCAGGAGGGCCTGCACGCGGGGCTCGAGCAGATCCTGTACTTCCTCGACCTCATCAAGGAGAAGCGGGCCCACCCCGACGACGCCATGATCTGCCAACTGATCGAGGCCGAGGTCGAGACCGAGGACGGCGCGCGCCAGCGGCTCACCGACGCCGAGATCGCCGGGTTCGCCGCGCTGCTCGCGGCGGCGGGCTCCGAGACGGTCACGAAGCTGGTCGGCAGCGCCGTGGTGCTCTTCCACCGGAACCCGGGGGAGTGGCGCAAGCTGCTCGACGATCCGGGCAAGGCCGCGGGGGCGGTCGAGGAGACGCTCCGCTACTGGGCGCCGTCGCAGTACCAGGGTCGGTTCTCGCACCTCGACTCCGAGTGGCACGGGGTCACCATCCCCGCCGGCCAGCCGGTCTTCCTGGTCACGGGTGCGGCCAACCGCGACGAGCGCGAGTACACGGACCCCGACGTGTTCGACATCGACCGCGAGATCGGTCTCTCGATCGGGCTCGGGCACGGGATCCACTCGTGTCTCGGCGCCGCCCTCGCCCGGCTCGAGAGCCGGATGGCGATCGAGGAGTGGGCCCGCCGCTTCCCCGTGTTCGAGGTCGAGGAGGCGCGCTGCGAACGGGTCAACATGTCGAACGTGGCCGGGTACTCGAAGGTCCCGGTCCGGGTCGGCTGAGCCCGCGGCGTCCTCCGCCTTCGCGCCTGCGCTCCGTGCCCTGCGCCCTGCGGTACGGGCGTGGGGGTGCTCAGACGCCGAACGGGACCTCGCCCGGTGACTCGAGCGCCCGCATGCGCCGGCCCACGACTGCGAGCAGCTTCGGGGCGAGGGCGGGCATCGCGAGGGCGAGCGTCTCGTTGAACGCGTCGCGGTGGAGGCGCAGCAGCACCAGTGCCGTGGTGGCGGTCACGGTGGCGACCCGGTCGCCGCCGTCGAGGAGCGCCATCTCGCCGAAGAACGAGCCCGCCCCGAGCTCGGCCATCTCCCCGCGCGCGGCGACCGACACGACCGCGGTCCCGGCGACGATCGCGTAGAACTCGTCGCCCGGGTCGCCCTCCCGCACCACGACCGCACCGGCGGGCACCTCGACCAGGTGGGCGAGGGCGGCGATCCGCTCCAGCTCGTCGTCGGTGCACTCGGAGAAGAGCCAGACGCCGCCCAGGAGCGCGACCCGGTCGGTGAGATGGTCGTCCACGGGACCTCCGGTGGTCAGGCGCCGGCCGGTGCGGGGTGGGCCGGGTGGTCGACGAGCGTCCACCGGCGAGCGGGCGTGCACCCGGGCGCGTACTCGAGGCACTGGACGTCGAAGTAGATGGGCAGGAGGTGCTTCACGTAGAAGGCGTGCACGGTGACGTGGTCCATGACCAGGTCCTCGTAGCGCTTCAGGCGGATCCGGTCGTCGTGTCGGGCCCGGCGCTCGATCTCGGCGAGGGTGGCGTCGACCTCGGCCCGGCTGTCCATGCACAGGCCCAGGTGGTCGTAGCTCGGCGACCGGATGGGGTCGTCGGCCTCGGCGAAGAGGAGGAACTGCCCCTCGTCGACGTCGAGGTAGAGGCAGTCCTGCCCCACGACCCGCACCGAGCGGGCCTCCCAGCCGAAGACGCCCCCGTAGAAGTCGGCGACCTCGGCCCGGAAGGCGTCGGTGAGGGTGCCGCGGGGGAACGTGAGCTCCATGTGGTTGAACCGGACCCGGGTCATCGCGGGCACGCTAGTCAACCCGGGCTCCCGGGGTCCCGGAGCGAGGACGGGCGCCCCGGTCCTCCCAGCGGCCCCGGTCGGCCCGTCCACCGGGAACCGGACGGACCCTGCAGCCGTTCTGAGGCCGTCACGTGCCATCCTGGGGAACCCATGCATCGTCTGGTCCGAGCCCTCGTCGGGCTCCTGGTCACCGTGGTGGTCGGCGGTGTGGTCGTCGGCATCTGCCTCGCCGCTCTCCTCCCGGGGGTCGGCATCGTCACGGGGGCGACCGAGTACCGCGCCGAGCTCGTCACCGACCTCGACGACCTCTCGGAGCGCTCCACGGTCTACGACGCCGCCGGCAACGAGATCGGCGTGATCGGCCTCGAGAACCGCAAGAACGTGCGCCTCGACGAGGTCTCCCCGCTGATCGTGGACGCCGTGGTCGCGACCGAGGACAAGACCTTCTGGACCAACGACGGCGTCGACCTCCCGGCGGTCGCCCGGGCCGCGCTGAAGAACCTCACGGCGGGCGAGATCGAGCAGGGGGGGTCGACCATCTCCCAGCAGCTCGTGAAGAACCGGATCCTGTCGCCCAAGCGGGACCTCAACCGCAAGATCCGTGAGGTCCTCCTCGCGATCCAGCTCAATCAGGACTACTCCAAGCGCGAGATCCTCCAGCAGTACCTGAACACCGTCTACTTCGGGCAGGGCGCCTATGGGATCCGTGCCGCGGTCGAGCGGCTCACGATCCGTCCCGATCCGGGCAACGCGTTCTGCGGCTGTCGCGTCGCGACCCTCCAGGACATCTCGGTCGCCGACGCCGCGATGCTCGCGGGTCTGATCCAGAGCCCCGAGACGCTCAACCCGTTCACCAATCCCGACGGCGCCCGGGCCCGCCGGGACTTCGTCGTCGGCCAGATGCTCGAGGAGGGCTACATCACCGAGGCCCAGGCCGCCGCGGCGGCCCAGGAGCCGCTGCCGTCGGTGCCGCCGGTGGCCGACCTGCGGCCCCGGACGTCGTGGGCCGAGGAGGTCCAGGACCGGCTCATCAACGACCCGCGCTACTCGGTGCTCGGGGCGACCCCGAGCGAGCGGGAGAGCGCGATCCTGCGCGGGGGCCTGCGGGTCGAGACCACCCTCGATCCGGTCGCGCAGGAGAACGCGCAGCGGGCGGTCGACGAGTCGATCGGGGAGAAGCCCGGCTTCACGGCGTCGATCGTGGCGATGGACCCGGCCACCGGCGCGGTCCGGGCGATGGTCGCCGGCTCCGGGTTCGAGAACAGCCAGTACAACATCGCCACCAGCACCCCGGGTCGCCAGGCCGGATCGACGTGGAAGGTGATCACGCTCGCCGCGGCGGCCCAGAAGCGCTTCTCCGCCAACGACCAGGTCGACGGCACCTCGCCCTGCGAGTTCGGCAACCTGGGGCGGACCCAGAACGCCGAGGGCGGCAACGGGCTCATGACGATCCGGTCGGCCACCGCGGGGTCCGTCAACTGCGCCTACGTCCGGATGCAGCTCGCGGTCGGGTTCACCGACGTCATCGACATGGCGAAGAAGCTGGGCATCCGCCAGAACACGCTGCAGCCGATCCTCACGCTCACGCTGGGCACGATCGAGTCGACGCCGCTCGAGATGACCACGGTGGTGGCGTCGCTCGCAAGCCTCGGGGTGCGCCACGACCCGTACTTCGTCGAGCGGATCGTGAACCCCCAGGGGATCGTGCTGTACCAGGAGCCGCACCCGGGCATCCGGGCGATGGACGAGGACGCCGCGCTCTGCACGGTCGACCAGCTCCGCAGCACCGTCACCGGCGGGACCGGCACCGGGGCGGCGGTGCCGGGCTGGCAGGTCGCGGGCAAGACCGGCACCACCGACAACCGGGCCGACGCCTGGTTCGTCGGGATGACCCCCAACCTCGCGGTCGCGGTGTGGCACGGGAACCCGGAGGGTCGGGTCCCGGGCGCCGGCTTCGGTGGTCAGGTCCCGGCCTCGATCTTCCGGCGCTTCATGACCGCCCAGCTGAGCGGGACCACGCCTGTGGACTGGCCGGCGCCACCGGGGTGGTGCAACGCCGCCGGGCAGTTCCTCACCGTCGGGGGGCGCTCGCTCGTGCCCGACGGCTTCCTGGCCCCCACCCCGCCGCCCACCGCAGTGGTGATCCGGCCCGTCCCCACGACGCGGCCGCCGACGACGCCGACGACGCCGACGACGACGACGACCCCGCCTCCGAGCCCGACGACCGCGCCTCCGAGCCCGACGACCGCGCCCCGCTAGCCCGGCGGGCGTCCGGCGTCGGCGGGCCCAGGTTGCGGGGCTAGGTTGCGGGGGTGGACCTCGAGCCGCTGCTGGTGCTCCAGGAGCACGATCTCGCCCTCGACCGGCTCCGGCACCGGCGCGCGACCCTGCCCGAGCGTGCCGCGGTGGCCGACGCCGACGCCGCCGTCACCGCCCTCGACGCCGAGATCGACCAGCGCCGCGGTCCCCTCGCCGAGCTGACCCGGACCCAGGAGGGCCACGAGGCCGAGGCCCAGCGTCTCGCAGCGCAGGCCGACGCCGCCGACGCCCGCCTCTACTCCGGGGAGATCACCTCGCCCAAGGAGCTGCAGGCGCTCCAGGCCGACGTCGCCCAGCTCCGCCGCCACCAGAGCGCGGTCGAGGATCATGCGCTCGCGGTGATGGAGGAGCGCGAGCCGCTCGAGGCCGAGGTCGGGGCGCTCGAGGCGCGGCGGACCGCGCTGATCGCCGCGCGCGACGCCCACCGTGACGCGCTGAGGTCGGCCGAAGCCGCCGTCGACGCCGAGATCGGGGCGGAGCAGGGCACGCGCGACGCCGCCGCGGCCGCGTTGGCGCCGACGGTGCTCGCCCTCTACGAGCGGTGCCGGTCGGCGTCGGCGACACGCGTGGGGGTCGCCCGCCTCGTCGGGAGCACCTGTCAGGGGTGCCGCCTGACCATCCCCGCCACCGAGGTCGACGCCCTGCGCAACGCTCCGCCCGGCACGATCGCACACTGTGACAACTGCGGCGCCATCCTGGTGCCGTGAACCGGGCGATGACGCTGTTCGACGCCGAACCCGACCGGGGGACCGAGCCACCCGCCCGGGCCCGGATCGTGATCCACTTCGACGGGGGCGCCCGGGGCAACCCGGGCCCGGCCGCGATCGGGGCGGTCGTGAGCGACCCCGGGACCGATCCACCGACGCGGCTCGGCTCGGTGAGCCGGTACATCGGCGAGACCACCAACAACGTCGCCGAGTACCGGGCCCTGATCGCCGGGCTCGAGGCGGCGCGCGACTTCCCGGCGCGCGCGGTCGAGGTGCGCGGCGACTCGAAGCTGGTGATCGAGCAGGTGCGGGGTGCGTGGAAGGTCCGTCAGGCCCACCTGCGTCCGTTGGTCGACGACGTGCGCCGGCTGCTCGCCGACTACGACACGGTTGCGCTCGTGCACGTCCCCCGCGAGCAGAACACCGACGCCGACCTGCTCGTCAACGCCGCGCTCGACGCCCGGTGACCGATGCTGCTCTGGTACGTCGGCCTGTCGGTCCTCCTCGTCGCCAACGTGTTCCGCAGCAGCGGCCTCGACTACCGGGTGGTGGCGGTGGGGGCGATGCTGCCCCTGGTGGTGGACCTCCCCGTCGGGCACCGGGCCTTCGGGCACACGCTCGCGTTCGCGGCTGCGGTGCTCGTCGTGGTGATGCTCTGGCCCCTGCGGGGCTCGCGGTTGGCCCGCCGCCGGTGGCTCTGCCTTCCCATCGGGATCTTCGCCGGGTTGGTGCTCTCGGCCGCCTGGGCCGACGCCGAGGTGTTCTGGTGGCCGGTGCTCGGCACCGCCTTCGGCGACGCCCCGCTGCTGCCCGCGTGGTGGGTCGTGCTGATCGAGGAGGTCGTGGGCCTCGTCGCGTGCTGGTGGGTGGTCGGTCAGTTCGACCTCTGGGTCCCCGAGGTGCGGCGCGAGTTCTGGCGGACCGGACGGTTGCGCGAGCGAACCGGCGGGTCCGGATGAGCGCCGGGGCCCGCCCGTGAGCCAGGTGGTCTTCGTGCGTCACGGGCAGACCGACGCCAACGCGACGGGCCTCCTGCTCGGGCGGACCGATCCCGACCTCAACGCCGTCGGGATCGCCCAGGCCGCCGCGGTCGCGGCCCGGGTGGCCGCCCTCGGTCCCGAGCGCGTCCTCACCAGCCCCCTGGCCCGGTGTGTCCAGACCGCGTCGGCGATCGCGGCGGCGTGCGGGATCGGGACGGTCGAGCACGAGCCCCGCCTGATCGAGGTCGACTACGGCGAGTACGACGGGCTGCCCTTCTCCGAGCTGCCTCGTGACCTCGTGGTGCGCTGGCGCACCGACGCCGACTTCGTCCCGCCCGGGGGCGAGAGCCTGGTCGAGGTGGGGGAGCGGGTGGCCGGGTTCGCGACCCAGGTGCTCGCCGACCTCGGGCGGGCGCCCGTGGTCGCGGTGAGCCACGTGTCGCCGATCAAGGCGGCGGTGTGCTGGGCGCTCGGACTGCCCGACCTCGCCGCGTGGCGCTTGCGGCTCGACAACGCCACCATGACCCGCCTCGCGCCCGGTCCCGACGGCCCCGTCCTCTGCTCGTTCAACGAGCCCGCCTGACCCCGCCCCCTGTTCCGAGCATGTGACGCTGGACCACCAAATAAGTGGTTGGTCGTCACATGCTCGGCGGACGCGGTGGACGCGGCGGACGCGGCGGACGGATCGGCCGGATCGGCCGGATCGGGTGGATCAGGTGGAGGTGACGGGGATGGTGGGGCGCCGGGGCGGTTGCGCCGGCCGGGCGTGGGCGCCGTCGGCGTCGACGACGAAGCGACCCTCGCCCGGACCGTCGGCCACGGGCATCCCGAGCGCGTCGAGGAGCGCGTGGTCCTCCTCGGGCGAGCGCCCGGTCGTGGTCAGGTAGTTCCCGACGATCAGCGCGTTGGCCCCGGCGAGGAGCCCCATCGCCTGGAGCTCGCCGAGCACGCGCTCGCGCCCGCCGGCGAGGCGCAGCCACGCACCGGGCAGCACCAGGCGGAACAGTGCGATCGCCTGGAGCGCCTCGCGGGGCGACAGCACCGTCTGGTCCTCGAGCGGGGTGCCCGGACGGGGGTCGAGCAGGTTGATCGGCACCTCGCAGGGGTCGAGCGCGGCGAGCTCGAACGCAAAGTCGATGCGCTGGGCCAGCGTCTCGCCCATCCCGAGGATCCCGCCGCAGCACAGCTCCATGCCGGCGTCCTGGGCGAGGCGGGCGGTGGCGACCCGGTCGTCGTAGGAGTGGGTCGTGCAGATGCGGGGGAACACCTCGCGGCAGGCCTCGAGATTGTGGTTGTAGCGCTTGACCCCGGCCTCGGCGAGGCGCTGCGCCTGCTCGGGCCGCAGGAGGCCGAGGGAGCAGGCGACCTCGAGACCGGTCTCGTCCTGCACCGCCTTGACGGCGTCGATCACCCGGGTGAGGAGGCGCTCCTCGGGGCCCCGCACGGCGACCACGATGCAGAACTGGGTGGCCCCGGCGGCCCGGGTGGCCCGGGCGGCCTCGAGCACCTCGTCGAGGTCGAGGAACGGGTAGACGTCGACCTCGGTGGCGTAGCGGGCCGACTGGGAGCAGAAGGCGCAGTCCTCGGGGCAGGCGCCCGACTTCGCGTTGATGAGGCTCTCGAGCTCCACCTCGGGTCCGCAGTACGCCAGGCGGACCTTGTGGGCGAGGGCGATCAGGTCGGGGAGATGGTCGAGCGACAGCGCGGCGACCGCGTCGACCTCGGCCCGGGTGAGCGGGCGGCGCTCCCCGAGGAGGGCGTTCTCGGCGTGGGTGAGGGCATCGAGCACGCCCCGCAGCGTAGAGGACCGTGGTGGCGTCGGCCCGGGTGGGGGCGTGCGCCGCCGGGCGGCACGGGCCCAGGAATGCCGGGGCCGCCGGCGGCCTTGCACCGGCCGTGCAGATCGCCGTGGCCGGGGCCACCGGATTCGTGGGACGGGCGCTGGTCGCCCGGCTCGCCGCCGACGGCCACGAGGTGCTCGCGCTGTCCCGCCGGGGGAGCGATGTCTGCGGCGGGAGGGCGGTGGCCGCCGACGTGGGCGACCGGGAGGCGATGACCGGAGTGCTCGCCGGCTGCGACCTCGCGTACTACCTGGTCCACAGCCTCGAGGTCGGGGACTTCCGCGACCGGGACCGCCGCCTCGCCGAGGCGTTCGGCGCCGCGGCTGCCGCCGCCGGGGTCGGGCGCATCGTCTACCTGGGCGGGCTCGGCGAGGACCCGACCTCCGAGCACCTGGTGAGTCGCCAGGAGGTCGGCGTGGCCCTCGGCGCGGCCGGTGTCCCGGTGGTCGAGCTGCGCGCCGCGGTGATCCTGGGGGCCGGGTCGATCTCGTTCGAGATGCTCCGGTACCTCACGGAGCGCCTCCCGTTCATGGTGTGCCCGCGCTGGGTGCGTACGGCCATCCAGCCGATCTCCCTCGCCGACGTGATCGAGTACCTCGTGTGCTCCGCCACCGTCGATCCCGGGGTCTACGAGGTCGGGGGTGCCGAGGTGAGCACCTACCGCGACATGATCGCCGACTACGCGAAGGCGCGCGGGCTGCCGAACCGGCTCATCTTCGACGTGCCCTACCTGACGCCGCGTCTGTCGTCGTACTGGGTCGACTTCGTCACCCCGGTCGACCGCAACGTGAGCCACGCCCTGATCGAGAGCCTGGTCACCGAGGTGGTCGTGCGCCACGGGGACCGCACCCGGGCCGCGTTCGGCATCGTCCCGATGGGGGTGGTCGAGTCGATCGAGCGGGCCCTCGCCGACCAGGCCGACGCGCTCGACCACGAGCTCCTGGACCGCACGTCCGGGCTGCTCGACGGCGTGTACACCGAGCGCGTCGTCGTCGCGTGTGGTGAGGTCGAGTGCGCCGAGGTCGACGCCGACTTCGACCGGATCGGCGGCGACCTCCGCTGGTACGGGCTCGCGACCCTGTGGCAGGCGCGCCGAGCGCTGGGTCGGCTCATCGGCGAGCGCTGGGAGCTCCGGCGGCCCGCCGTCGTCGAGCCCGGCGCTGCGGTGGACTGGTGGACGGTGGTCGAGCGCCGACCCGGTCGTCTGACGCTGCGGGGCGACGGCTGGCGGCCGGGCGAGGCGTGGCTCGGGTACGACGTCGTCGACGGCGAGGTCGTCCAGGTCGGGGCGCTGCGCACGAAGGGCGTGTTCGGGTTCCTCTACTGGAAGGCGCTCGTCCCGGTGCACCGCCAGGTTTTCGTGTGGCTGGCCCGCCACCGTGTGGCCCGGGCCCGGTCGCTCCGGGGCGCCCGCAGCGCCGACGTGGTTCAATGACGGGTGGTGGTGAGTCGGCCGGGCGGCCGCGTACCGGCACGACCGGTCCGAGGAACGTCCGGACTCCGCAGGGCGCGGTGCTGGGTAACGCCCAGTCGAGGTGACTCGCAGGAAAGTGCCACAGAGAAGAACCGCCGATGGCGGGGCGACCCGCACAGGCAAGGGTGAAACGGTGCGGTAAGAGCGCACCAGCACCCGGGGTGACCCGGGTGGCTCGGCAAACCCCACCGGGAGCAAGGTCAGACAGGGGGAGTGCGGCCCGCACGCAGACACCCCCGGGTGGACCGCTGGAGCCGGCGGGCAACCGTCGGCCGAGAGGGATGGCCGCCACCGGACCGATCGGTCCGGCACAGAATCCGGCGTACAGGCCGGCTCACCACCACCGATCGCCCGGGAACGACCGCCGGGTGCCGGGTACCGAGCAGATCGGCGACCCGTGCGCGAGAATGCCTCCGTGGGCATCCGGCCGGCGGCACCGCCGTTCCTCCTGCACGACGTGATCGACGACCTCGCCGCGGTCGAGCGGCTGCTCGTCGCCCAGGCGCCCAACACGCCGTTGGGTGGCTGGTACAGCCCGGACAGCGACCCGGGTGCGGCGACCCGGCCCCTGTGGTTCCAGGACGACTGGGTCCACGACACCTTCCACGCACCCGGCTCGGAGCTGTTCCTCCACCATCCCGGCTACGTCGAGGCCGCCAAGCGGTTCTCCGGTGCCGAGGTGGTGGTCCCCACGAGCGTCTACGTCAACGTCATGATGGCCGTCGCCGAGGGCGGCCCCGCCCACACCGACAACCCGCGGTTCCTCGGGCGCGACCGGACCAACACGCCCATGTGGGTGCTGCGGGCGATGCTCTGGTCGGGCCTGTTCCACGACCACGAGATCCGCCAGGTCACCGCCATCTGGTGGATGAACGACGTCGAGGGTGGGGCGTTGCGCTACTGGCCCGACGGGCCGGACCGCGCGCCCGTCGACCACGACACCGCGATGGCGAACACGGCGCTGGTGGGCGACAACCACACGATGTTCCACCAGGTGGGGCCGGTCGGACCGTTCGGCGGTGGCACGCTCCGGGTCACACCACGCGCCGAGTTCGCCCCGACCGCCGACGGTTCGCGCGACTGGGCGGTCACGGACCGGGGCGCCGAGGTGCTCCGTGCCCCGCTGTGCGACGTCCGGGTCAGCGTGCTCTGGAAGGCCGACGTGTGGGGGAGTCCGGAGGAGCGAGCGGCTCGATCCGGTGACACGCTCTCCATGGCGGATGTGGCGCGCACCTTCGACACCGACCTGGCGCAGCGGGGTGCCGCGGTGCGCTTCGACCTCGATCGACTCGACGACCCTGCGCTGAAGGCGGCGCTGGCCGAGGTCTACCCCGAAGCGGTGCCGATCGGGGCCTTCGCGTCGGCGTTCGGGTGACCCGCAGGTCGTTCGGGCGCCGGACTACGCGAAGTACGCGCTGATCGCGCCGGGGGGATCGCTCCCGACGAGCAGCCCGGTGACCGATCG
This sequence comes from uncultured Actinomycetes bacterium, assembly GCA_903899845.1. Lineage (GTDB taxonomy): Bacteria > Actinomycetota > Acidimicrobiia > IMCC26256 > PALSA-555 > CAIUKV01. Next base: position 552 of record CAIUKV010000094.1, on the reverse strand, counting down.
GCGGGTGCCCACCGCCGGCGGCGCGTACGGTGCGACCGCCGCGACGGCCGCGGGAGCGGGTCCGCCGGCGTCCTGGTCGGTGGTCACCCGGACGAGGCGGGGCGGAGTGCGGTCCGGCGTGGACACGGGGCTACTTCCCGAAGACCGCGCTCGGCAGCGGGTCGCTCGACCCGAGGCCGAGGGTGGCGGCGAGCGCCTGCCGGGCCACGATCGCCGGAGGGACGTAGGACGGGAGGACGTTCGCGGTGGGGTTCATGACCGGAACGCTATACGCGTCCGCCGTCTGCCGTCCGCCGTCCGCCGGCGTGACCCGGGCCGACCCGGTCAGGGCGCGTCGGCGAACCGGAGGTACGGGGTGACCTCCTCGACGTTCGCGAAGCGGGCCCGGGCGTCCTCGGTCGACACCGTCGGGGCGACCACGACCCGGTCGCCGGGCCGCCAGTCGGCGGGCGTCGCCACCGGGTCGGCGTCGGTGGCCTGGAGCGCGTCGAGGACCCGCAGGATCTCGTCGAAGTTCCGTCCCACCGACTTCGGGTAGGTGAGCGTGAGCCG
>CAIUKV010000093.1 GCA_903899845.1 uncultured Actinomycetes bacterium | reverse complement strand
GGGGTCGAGCGCGACCACCCGGGCCGTCGGCCCGGCGACCGCGCGCGCCGCGGCGGCGGCGACCCCGGTCCCGGCGCCGAGGTCGAGCACCCGTGCGCCGACCGGGACCCCGACCGCGGCCACCAGGTCGTCGGCGATCGGCCGGTGGCAGCGCTCGGCGACGCCGACGTCGCTCAGGGGGTCCGTCGGGTCGCGACGCGCCGGACCCACCGGGTCGCCGGCGGCGGCTCGCACGGGTCCCGGGAGCAGCGCCATGGGCGCAGCGTAGGTTGTGCACCGGAACGTCCCGGTCACCGGCGGGGCGCGGTCGGGGGAGGACGACGATGACGGACGTGCGCTTCGGGGTGTTCGCCCCCCAGGGGTGGAAGACCGAGCTGGTCGGGATCCCGGGGGCCGCGGCCAAGTGGGCGAGGTGCCGGGAGGTCGCGCTCCTCGCCGAGGCGCTGGGCTACGACTCGGTGTGGGTCTACGACCACTTCCACAACGTGCCCGTCCCGTCCCACGAGGCGGTGTTCGAGTGCTGGACGGTCATGGCCGCGCTGGCCGAGGCCACCACCACGATCCGCCTCGGGCAGATGGTGAGCTGCACGTCGTACCGGTCGCCCGCCCTCACCGCCAAGATCGCCGCCTCGATCGACGTCATCTCGGGGGGACGCCTGGAGTGGGGCGTGGGCGCCGGCTGGTACGAGGGCGAGTACCGGGCCTACGGCTACGACTTCCCGGCCGCGAAGGACCGCATCGCGATGCTCCGGGAGGCGGTGGAGATCGTGACCGCGATGTGGCGTGAGCCCGACACCACCTACACCGGTGCCCACTACCGGGTCGAGGGCGCCCAGTGCGACCCCAAGCCGCTCCAGCAGCCCCGACCCCCGGTGTGGATCGGCGGCGGCGGGGAGCAGCTCACGCTGCGGGTCGTCGCCCGGCTCGCCGACAAGGCGAACTTCGGGGGCAAGCCCCACGAGTTCGCCCACAAGCGCGACGTCCTGTACCGCCACTGCGAGGCGGTCGGACGCGACCCGGGCGAGATCGAGCTCACCTGGAGCCCGGAGGTCTTCGTGCGCGAGTCCGAGGCCGAGATCGCCCGCCTCGTGGCGGCGGGCGAGGCCGGCTCGAAGTTCGGCGAGCCGTTCGAGTCCTGGTCGGCGGGGAACCTCGTCGGGACCCCCGAGCAGGTCGTGGAGCGGATCCGGACCTACGTGGACCTCGGGTGCACCTACTTCGTCCCGTGGTGCTCCGACTACCCCGACGACACCACGCTGCGGCTCTTCGCCGAGCAGGTGATGCCCCACGCCCGCTGAGCCGGGGCTCCGATGACCGGTGACCCGCACCGTCCGCCGGTAGATTCGGCGGGTGCATCGCCCTCGCCTCGCCCGTGTGGCGGTCACGCTCGGGGCGGCGGTGGCCGTCGCCGTCGTCGTCGTCGCGACGGCGGTGCTGGCCGGGGCCGTCCCGTCCGGCGTCACCACGGTCGCCCCGTCGAGCGCCCGGTCGAGCGCCCCGTCGAGTGCCGGGTCCTCCGTGTGGGCGGCGGCGTGCGGACGCACGCTCCCGGCGTCGACGCCGGGGTCGGTGGCCGATCCGGCGCTGCGCGAGGTGTCGGGCCTGGCGGCGAGCCGCCGGAACCCCGGCGTCTGGTGGCTGCACAACGACTCGGGGGACTCGGCGCGGGTGTTCGCGATGGGCGACGACGGCCGGGCGCTCGGACAGTTCGCGCTGACCGGGGCGTCGGCGCGCGACTGGGAGGACATCGCCGTGGGGCCCGGCCCGACTCCGGGTGTGTCGTACCTCTACGTGGGCGACATCGGGGACAACTCAGCGGCGCGGCGCTCGGTGGTCGTGTACCGGGTGCCCGAGCCCGCGGTGGCGGGGCCCGTGGGCGCTCCGGCGCTCGCCGGGGTCGAGGTCCTGACCCTCACCTACCCGAACGGTCCCCGCGACGCCGAGGCGCTCCTGGTGGACCCGGTCTCGGGTGCGCTCGTCGTGATCGCCAAGAGCTGGTCGGGATCGGCCGAGGTGTACCGCGCGCCCGCCGGGCTCGCGGCCGGCTCGTCGACGGTGCTGACGGCCGTGGGCACGTTCCCGCTCGGGATCGTGACCGGCGCCGACGTGACCCCGGCGGGCGACGTGGTGGCCGTGCGGACCTACGGTTCGGTGGTGCTGTACCGGCGGCCGGCGGGGACGGCGATCGAGGCGGCGTTCGCAGGGACGTCGTGCACCGGTCCGAGCGCCTCGGAGCCCCAGGGCGAGGCGCTCGGCTTCCTGGCCGACGGGTCGGGGTACGTGACCGTGAGCGAGGGGACGGCGCCCCCGGTGCGCCGGTTCGCCCCCCGGGGCGTCACCGTGCCGACCGTCGTGCCGACGACCCCGCCGACGACCCCGCCGACGACCCGGCCGTCGGTCACCACGACGACGCGGCCCCGGGTCACGACGACCACCCGGCCGTCGGTCACCACGACGACGCGGCCCCGGGTCACGACGACCACTCGGCCGAAGGGCACCACCACCACCACCACCCGGCCTCCGACCGGGCGCTGATCGGTCGCGCGCGACCAGCGCTCGTCCGGCCCGCAGCGGGCTCGACGCCGGCTACTTGAACCAGATGCGCTGGTACTCGCGGCTCTGGGGGTGCGCCAGCAGCGCGACCATGGCCACGTCGAACATCAGCGTGAGGATGAGCGGGAACCCGAGGACCGCGGTCCCGTAGAGGGCCAGCAGCAGGACCAGTCGGAACACCGAGACCGCGAGCCCGAGCGAGTAGCCCCAGCGCAGCTCGTTGGCGATGCCGTACCCGGCTGCACCCATGAGCACCGCGGCGACCATGAGCAGCGGTGCGAAGCTCAGGAAGTCGAACACCGCGCTGATGTAGAGCAGCACCGTGGCGATGTAGAGGGTCTGGGGCTGGTACTGGTTGACGAACTTGCGGTCGTTCACGCCCCCATTGTGGCCGCTGGCGCACCCGGAGCCGCGCGCGGGCCCCGGGGCGGGGCGATCGGGGTGCCGCCACCGCCGGCCCGGGCCCGGAGCTGCCCGCAGGCCGCGTCGATGTCCACGCCCCGGTTCCGGCGCACGGTCACCGTGACCCCGGGCCGGGCCAGCGCCGTGGCGAAGGTCCGGACCCGGCCCGCGGAGGGGGTGCCGCCGGGGAAGCCGGCGGTGGGGTTCAGCGGGATCAGGTTCACGTGGGCCCCACCCCGCCCCGGCCAGGCGGCGAGGCGCCGACCGAGGGCCTCGGCCTGGTCGATGCGGTCGTTGACCCCGGGGATCACGGCGTACTCGAACGTGACCCGGCGTCCGCGGGTGGCGGCGAACTCGGCGGCGGCGTCGAGGACCTCGGCGATCGGGTAGCGCCGGTTGAGGGGCACGAGGGTGTCGCGCAGGGCGTCGTCGGGGGCGTGCAGCGACACGGCGAGGGTGACGGGCCACGGCTCGGCCGCGAGGCGCCGGATCCCCGGCACCACCCCCACCGTGCTCACGGTGATCTGCCGGGCCGACAGCCCGAGGTCGCCGTGGAGGCGGTCGACCGCGGCACGGACGGGCTCGTAGTTGGCGAGCGGCTCGCCCATGCCCATGAACACCACGTTGGTGACCCGCTGCGGGCAGGCGTGCTGGGCCCGCACGACCTGCTCCACGATCTCGCCGGGGTCGAGGTGCCGATCGAGGCCGGCCTGGCCGGTGGCGCAGAAGGTGCAGCCCATCGCGCACCCGGCCTGGGACGACACGCACACGGTGGCCCGGGTCGGGTGCCGCATGAGGACGGTCTCCACCTCCGTGCCGTCGCGCCGGGTCCGCCAGAGCCACTTCCGGGTCGCGCCGTCGGCGCTCTCGACCGAGGTCGCCACGTCGAGCGCCTCGGGGAGCGCATCGGCCAGCGTCGCCCGCAACGCCCGGGGCAGGCTCGTGACCCGGTCGAGCGGAGTCCGGGCGCCGTACAGGCCCGCCCACACCTGGTCGGCGCGGTAGCGGGGCTCACCGAGCCCGGCCACGACCGCGGCGAGCGTCGTCCGGTCGACGCCGTAGCGGGTGGGCACCGGCGCGCTCACGCGAGATCGGTGCCGTAGCAGCGGTCGATCCGGCTGGTGACGAACCCGAGGGCGCGGTAGAGGCCGACCGCCGCGGTGTTGGCCGCGTCGACGAAGAGCATGCCCACGGCGATGCCCCGGCGGTGGAGGTGGTCGAGCCCCGCCACCGTGAGGGCCCGGCCCAGGCCGCGGCCCCGGTCCGCGGGGTCCACGCCGATGACGTAGATCTCGCCGAGGGCATGGGGCTCGTGGGGTGGGGCCGGGGCGTGCACCTTGGTCCAGCAGAAGCCGGCCATCCGGCCGTCGTCGTCGGCCACGAGGAGCCCGGCCGGGTCGAACCACGCCTCGCCGACCCGACCGGCGAGCGTGGCCGCGGTCCAGCCGCCCTGGTCGGGATCGGCGACGAAGGCCCGGTTGTTGCAGGCGAGCCAGGCGGCGTCGTCGGCTCCGGGGACGAAGGCCCGCAGCGTCACGCCGGTCGGCATCGGCGCCGGACCGGCCACCGGGAGCGGGACCCGCATCTGCCACAGCTCCCGCTCGATCCGCAGGCCCCGCCCGGCGGCGAGCGCGTCGGTGTCCACGTCGGCCCCGAACACCCACAGCGCGGCCCGGGCCGCGCCCACCGCGCGGGCGTGGGCGATGCCGGCGTCGAGCAGCCGGCCGGGGACGGCGTCGTCGCGGTGGTCGGGATGGACCGTCATCGCGCAGTCCACGACGAGCGGGTCGCCGGAGCGGCCGATCGCCCGCAGGTAGCCGACGGGCTCGGGGTCGGGAGGGGTGACGGCGACGAAGCCGGCCGAGCCCGGCGCGGGATCGGCGAGATCGCGCCAGACCGCGTCGCCCAGCGCCGGGTGTTCGTCGCGCCGCTCGGAGCGGTCGGCGAGGGCCCGGGCGATGGTCACCTCGGCTGCGGGGTCGGCCCCCGGGTTGGCGGGGAGCGCACGGACCTCGACCACGGCGGCGAGGGTAGCGTCGGAGCGTGGCCGGCCCCGCGAAGCGAACCCGCGCGCCCCGGGGGGCGCGGGCCCGGGCCGAGACGGTGCGGGCCCGTCTGGCCGAGGAGTACCCCGGGACCGCGCCCGACCTGTGTGCGCTCGTGCACGACACGCCGTTCGAGCTGCTCATCGCAACGATCCTGTCGGCGCAGTGCACCGACGAGATGGTGAACAAGGTCGTGCCGGCGGTGTTCGCGCGGTACCCGACGGCTGCCGACCTCGCCGCGGCCGATCCGACCGAGCTCGAGGAGCTCGTGCACTCGACCGGATTCTTCCGCTCCAAGGCCAAGAACCTGATCGGGATGGGGGCCGCGCTCGAGGAGCGCTTCGGCGGTGCGGTGCCCACCGAGCTCGACGACCTCGTGACGCTGCCCGGGGTGGGCCGCAAGACGGGCAACGTGATCCGCTCGGTCGCCTTCGACCTCCCCGGCCTGCCCGTCGACACCCACGTCGGTCGGCTGTCCGTCCGCCTGGGCCTGACCACCGAGACCGACCCGGTGAAGGCCGAGCACGCGCTCAACGCGCTGGTGCCGCCCGAGGAGCGGGGGGCGTTCTCGCTCCGCCTGATCCTCCACGGGCGTCAGGTGTGCGACGCCCGGCGCCCGCGCTGCGACGTGTGCTCCTGCAACGACGTCTGCCCGAGCGCGTTCAAGGTCTGACCGCCGGGCCGCGCCGGCTCGACCCGGGTCGCCCCGGCTCGCCCGGGCCGGCGCCGGGCGGATCAGCCGAGGTGGTCGGTGGCCCGGTCGAGCTGGCGGCGGGCCGCGACGAGGGACCGCTCGGCGGCGAACAGGTCGGCGGCGACGGCCGAGTCGGCACTGTCGTCGTAGTGCTCGGCCACGGCCACGACCCGCCGGATCAGGTCGTCGACCTGGGCCCGCACGGTCGAGAGCTCGGCCCGGTCGGAGTCGTGGGTCACGGTGGCCGAGTATGCCCGGCCCCGGTCGGGTCGCGCCCGGAGCCCCGTCGCGGCCCGTGCGAACGCCCCGCGGTCCGGCCGGTGCCCACGGTTACGATTCGGGGCCTCATGCTGGCCCGGTCCGACCTCCGCGGCGTGGCGGACCCCGGGTCCGCCCTGGCGCCCCCGCCCGACGATCCCGGGCCGCTCGACGCCGTGCGCGCCGTGCTCGAGGCCGTCCGGGAGCGGGGCGACGACGCCGTCCGGGAGTGCACCGCCCGCTTCGACGGCTGCCGCATCGACGACCTGCGGGTCGCCCCGGAGGAGGTCGACGCCGCCCGGTCCGCGCTGCCCGCCGCGACCGTCGCGGCGCTCGAGGCCGCCCGTGACGCGATCGCCGCCTATCACACGGCCCAGCGCCGCGACGGCTTCACCGTGGTCCGCGACGGCGTGCGCTGCACCGAGCGGGTCGTGCCGGTCCGGCGGGCCGGGTGCTACGTGCCCGGGGGGCGCGCCGCCTACCCGTCGACCGTGCTGATGACCACCGTGCCCGCCCGCATCGCCGGGGTGGCCGAGGTCGCGCTGTGCGTCCCCCCGGGACCCGACGGCCGGGTCGCCCCGGTGACGCTGGCGGCGGCGGCGGTGGCCGGCGTCGACGAGGTGTACCGGATCGGCGGGGCGCAGGCGATCGCCGCCCTGGCCTACGGCACCGCGTCGGTCCCCGCGGTCGACGTGGTCGTGGGCCCGGGCAACGCCTACGTGGCCCTCGCCAAGCGCGAGGTGGCAGGCGCCGGGCTCGTCGGCATCGACGGCTTCGCCGGCCCGTCGGAGGTGGCGATCGTGGCCGACGCGGCCGCCGACCCGGTCTGGGTGGCCGCCGACCTGATGGCCCAGGCCGAGCACGGTCCCGGCGGTGCCGCCGTCCTCGTGACGTGGGACCCCGCGGTGATCGACGCCGTCGACGCCGCGATCGGCGACCTGCTCGTCTCCGCGCCCCGTCGGGCCGACATCGAGGCCACGCTCGGCGCGGGTGGCCGCGCGCTGCTCGTGGACGACGCCGACGCCGCCGTCCGGGTCGTCGACGCACTCGCCCCCGAGCACCTCGAGCTCGTGTGCGCGGACGCCGACGCGCTGTCGGGCCGTATCCGCAACGCGGGCGCGATCTTCGTCGGTCCCTACGCCCCGGCCGCGCTGGGCGACTACGTCGCCGGCGTGAACCACGTCCTGCCCACGGCGCGCGCCGCCCGGTTCACCGGTGCCCTGCGGGTGGACACGTTCTGCAAGCACGTCCACGTGGTGACCACCGACGCCGCCGGTCTGGGCGCGGTCGCCGGGACCCTCGTGACCCTCGCCGACGCCGAGGGGCTGGCCGAGCACGCGCGCTCGGTCCGCATCCGCCTGGGGGAAGCGGGGGCGGGACCGTGAGCCTGCCCGCGCCCCGGGGCGACCTCGCCGCGCTCGAGGGCTACCACTCGCCCCAGCTCGACGTCGACGTGCGGCTCAACACGAACGAGAGCCCGTTCGCGCCCCCGGTCGCCTTCGTCGAGTCCTGGCTCGCCGAGCTCGCCGCGGTCCCGCTGCACCGGTACCCCGACCGGGGCGCGGTCGCGCTGCGCGCGGCCATCGCTGCGCACGTCGGGCAGCCCCCCGAGCGGGTGTTCGCGGCCAACGGGTCCAACGAGATCCTCCAGACGATCCTGCTCACCTACGGCGGGCCGGGCCGGCGCGCCCTGGTGTTCGAGCCGACCTACGCGCTGCACGCCCACATCGGCCGGATGACGGGCACCGGCGTCGTCGCCGGGGAGCGCACGGCCGACTTCCGCATCTCGCCGACCGAGGCGGGGATGCTCATCGCGGCGGAGCGACCGGCGGTCGTGTTCGTGTGCAGCCCCAACAACCCGACCGGCACGGTCGAGGACCGGGCCACGGTCGAGGCGCTGCTGGCCGCGGTGCTCGACCACGGGTCCACCGGTCCCGGGGCGCCCGGACTCCTCGTGGTCGACGAGGCCTACGGCGAGTTCGCCGACTTCAGCGCGTGCTCGCTCGTCGCCGACGACCTCCCCCTGGTGGTCACCCGGACCTACTCCAAGGTCTGGTCGCTCGCCGCGCTGCGCCTCGGGTTCTGCGTCGCCCCGGCGCCGGTGGTCGCCGACCTGGAGCGGGTGGTCCTGCCGTACCACCTGTCGGCTGCGACCCAGGCGGCCGGGGTCGCCGCGCTCGCCTTCCGTGACGAGATGGCCGAGCGGGTGGGCGCCCTCGTGGCCGAGCGGCACCGGCTGGCCGAGGCGCTCGGCCGCCTGCCCGGGCTGACCGTGCACCCGTCGGGGGCGAACTTCGTCCTGGTCACCCCGGCGGCCGACGGGCACGCCGTCTGGCAGCGGATGGTGGACCGGGGGGTGCTGGTGCGCGACTTCTCGCGCTGGCCCCGGCTCACGAACTGCCTGCGGATCACCGTCGGCACCCCCGAGGAGAACGACCGCTGCATCACCGCGCTCCGCGAGAGCCTGGAGGAGTCATGACCGTCCGCCGTGCGACCCAGCGTCGTGAGACCAAGGAGACGACCGTCGAGATCACCCTGGTGATCGACGGCGGCGGTGACGCCCGCGTGTCCACGGGCATCCCGTTCTTCGACCACATGCTGGAGCAGCTGGGCAAGCACGGGGGCTTCGACCTGGTGGTCGAGGCCACCGGGGACCTCGAGGTCGACACCCACCACACCGTCGAGGACGTCGGCATCGTGCTCGGGTCCGTGCTGAAGTCGGCCCTGGGCGACAAGGCCGGCGTCCGCCGGTTCGCCGACGCGCTCGTGCCCCTCGACGAGGCGCTGGTCCAGGTCGCGCTCGACCTCTCGGGGCGGCCCTTCATCGTCTACGAGGTGGATCCCGTCGCCGAGTGGATCGGCACCTTCGACCCGCAGCTGTGCGAGGAGTTCTGGCGTGCCGTCGCGTTCGCCGCCGGGATCACCCTGCACATCCGCTCCCTCGCCGGCGTCAACGGGCACCACGTGATCGAGGCGTCGTTCAAGGGGGTGGCCCGGGCGCTGCGCGACGCCGTGCGGATCGAGGGCACCGCCGTGCCGTCGACCAAGGGCTCCCTCTAGGTGGACCTCTATCCGGCGATCGACCTGCGGGACGGTCGCTGCGTCCGACTGCACCAGGGGGACTTCGCGGCCGAGACCGTCTACGACGACGACCCGGTGGCGGTGGCCCGGGCGTTCGCCGAGGCGGGGGCGCGCTGGATCCACGTCGTGGACCTCGACGCGGCCCGGACCGGGGAGCCCGCCAACCTCGCCGTCGTGGAGCGGATCGCCGCCACGGTGGGCTGCGCGGTCGAGGTCGGGGGCGGGGTCCGCAGCCCGGCGGCCGCGGCCGCGTTGCTGGACGTCGGGGTCGACCGGGTGATCGTCGGGACCGCCGCGGTCGAGCAGCCCGAGCTGGTCGACGAGCTCTGCGTCCGGCACCCGGGCCGGGTCGCGGTCGGGCTCGACGCCCGGGGCCGGGAGGTCGCGGTGCGGGGATGGGTCGCCGGCAGCGGCGCCGATCTCCTCGACCTCGCCCGGCGGTTCGAGGATGCTGGCGTCGCCGCCCTCGTGGTCACCGAGATCGCGCGCGACGGCACCATGACCGGGCCCGACCTCGCGCAGCTGCAGGCGGTGCTCGAGGTCACCGCCACCCCGGTCGTGGCCAGTGGTGGCGTCGGTGGGCTCGCCGACCTCGAGGCCCTGGCCGGGCTGACGGTCGCCGGACCCGGCGGCGCGGTGCGCCGCCTCGCCGGTGTGATCGCCGGGCGGGCGATCTACGAGGGTCGGTTCACCGTGGCCGAGGCCCTCGCCGCCCTCGGCGCCTGACCGGGCGCCGCGCTACCCGCTACCGTCGACGCCGCGCTCGCACCCGGGCGGGACCGGGGCGACGCGGACGACTCGATCGGGACGACCGGGAGGCCAGATGGACGAGACCGGGGTGAACGAGGCGTTCTTCCGGCGGTACCGCGAGCTGCTCGACGCCGAGGACGCCGCCTTCGACGAGCTGGAGCACGCCTACGAGGACGGCGACCGGGCCCACTGGGCCGACGACTTCGCGGCCTGGCGTCAGGCGGCCGAGCGGCGCTCGGCCTACCTCGCCCGCGAGGGGATCGGGACGCCGCCCGCGGCCTGAGCGACGGGCGCGCCGGGCCCGCGGGCCGGCGCGGGCCGTGACGAGCGGCGCCGGCCGTGACGAGCGGGGCGGCCGCCGGCCCGGATCAGGCGTCGGCGACGCCGAGGGCGTCGAGCACGAACGCGAGGACGAAGGCCTCGTCGCGCCAGGCGTCGTAGCGACCCGACGGACCGGAGTGGCCGGCGTCCATCTCCGTGCGCAGGAGCAGGGCCCGCGCCCCGGTGCCGGTGGCCCGGAGTCGGGCCACCCACTTGGCCGGCTCCCAGTACTGGACCCGGGGGTCGTGGAGCCCGGCCGTCACGAGGAGGGCCGGGTGGTCCCGGGGCTCCACGTTGTCCACCGGGGAGTACGACTTCATGTATCGGTAGACCTCGGGGTCCTCGAGCGGGTTCCCCCACTCCTCCCACTCGGTGACGGTGAGCGGGAGGGCCGGGTCGAGGATGGTCGTGAGGCAGTCGACGAACGGCACCTCGGCCACGACCGCACCGAACTGCTCGGGGGCGAGGTTGACCACGGCGCCCATCAGCAGGCCCCCCGCGCTCCCGCCCCGGGCGGCCGTGCGGTCGGGGCGGGTGTACCCGCGGGCCACGAGGTGCTGGGCGCAGGCGACGAAGTCGGTGAACGTGTTGCGCTTGCGCAGCAGCTTGCCCTCGTCGTACCACCGGCGGCCGCACTCCCCACCGCCCCGGACGTGGGCGATCGCGAAGACGACCCCGCGGTCGAGGAGGCTGAGGCGGGCCGACGAGAAGGTCGGGTCGATCGAGATCTCGTACGCCCCGTAGCCGTACAGCAGCACCGGGGCCGAGCCGTCGCGCACGAGGTCGCGCCGGTGCACGATCGACACGGGGATCCGGGTGCCGTCGGGGGCGACCGCCCATTCACGGGTGCTGGTGAGGGTGGCCGGGTCGTAGTTGCGGACCGGGGTGGCCCGGACCAGGGTGAGGTCCCGGGTCGCGACGTCGTAGTCGTAGCTCGAAGGGGGCGTGACGAGCGAGGAGTACTCGATGCGGACCCGGGTGGTGTCGTACTCGGGGGTCGCGCCGAGGCCGGCCGCGTACACGGCGTCGGGCATCGCCACGAGGTGCTCGGTGCCGTCGGCGAGGTCGACGATCCGGAGGCGGGCCAGCGCGTCGGCCCGCTCGGAGCACACGAGGTGGCCCGCGAACGCGTCGACGCCGTCGAGGCGCACGTCCGCCCGGTGGGGCAGCACCTCGGTCCACGCGTCCCGGCCCGGAGTGGCGGTGGGGGTGACCATGAGCCGGAAGTCGGGTGCCTCGTCGTTGGTCAGGACGAAGAACCGGCTGCCGGTGGCGTCCGAGTGGTGGTGCTCGACGTGGTACTCGACGCCTTCCCGCCGGGGCTCGACCACCGTGAGCGGCGCCGTGGGGTCGGCGGCGGCGACGAACCAGACCTCGGTCGTCCGCTTGGACCCGGAGGTCACGACCACGACCCGGCCGCTGCGGCTGCGCTCGACCCCGACGTAGAAGCGCTCGTCGGCCTCCTCGAACACCAGGACGTCGTCGGTGGTGGGGGAGCCGAGTCGGTGCCGCCACACCTGCCACGGGCGCATCGCCTCGTCGGTGCGGGTGTAGAAGAGCGTCGCGCCGTCGTCGGCCCACGCGACCCCGTAGTACGTGTCGGGGATCGCGTCGGGGTGATCGACGCCCGTGGTGAGGTCGCGGACCCGCAGCGTGTAGCGCTCCCCGCCGGTGTGGTCGACCGAGTGGGCGAGGAGGCGCTGGTCGGGGGACAGCGCGAACGCCCCGAGGGCGAAGTAGGGCCCCGTCCCGGCGAGCACGTTCTCGTCGAGCACCACGGTCTCGCCCGGCGCGGCCCCGGGCTCGGCCTCGGGGTCGGGCGCACCGGCGGTGCCGGCCGGGCGACGGCAGTGCACGGGGTACTGCAGCCCCGCCCGGGTGCGCGAGAAGTACTCGTGGGCCCCGTGGCGGACGGGGGCCGACACGTCGGTCTCGCGGATGCGCCCGCGGATCTCCTCGAACAGGCGGTCCCGGAGGGGGGCGAGGTGGGCCGTGACCGCGTCGGTGTACGCGTTCTCGGCCTCGAGGTAGGCCCGGACCTCGGGGTCGTCGCGCTCGCGCAGCCAGTACCAGTCGTCGGTGCGCGTGTCGCCGTGGTGGCGCAGCACCGTGGGTCGGCGGGGCGCCGACGGCGGGACGGGGGCGGGCGTCGGTGCGGCCATCGGGGACCGGATTGTGGCACGCCGCGGCGCGCCGAGCCGGGAGCGCCCCGACGCCGGTTTCCCCGGGGAGCGGACGGGGGTGGCGAGTAGCCTGCGGCGGCGATGACGTCCCCGACCGCCGGCCCGCCGGTCGCCGCCACCGATGCCGAGATCGCCGCGATCGCCTGGAACGGCGACGGCCTCGTGCCGGTCGTGACCCAGGACGCGGCGACAGGCCTGGTGCTGATGCTGGCCTGGATGAACGAGGACGCCCTGCGGGCCACGTTCGCCGAGGGCCGGATGGTCTACTGGAGCCGCAGCCGACGCAAGCTCTGGCGCAAGGGCGACACGTCCGGCGACCGGCAGTGGGTCCGCGAGGCCTACTACGACTGCGACGGCGACACCCTGCTGTTCGTCGTGGACCAGGAGGGCCGGGGTGCCTGCCACACCGGCGCCCCGTCGTGCTTCTTCCGCGGCTTCGGCGCCGGCGCGACGCCGGGCCCGGTCTGAGCCGCGGCGGCGGGGTCACGATGACCGGGACCCGGGTGCGCCCGAGCCGCGCCGAGTTCCTCGACCTGGCGCGCGACCACACCGTCGTGCCGGTGTGGACCGAGGTGCTCGCCGACCTCGAGACCCCGGTGTCGGCCTTCGTCAAGGTGGTCGGATCGCGCACCACCGACGCCCCGGGGTTCCTGCTCGAGTCGGTGGAGCACGGCCAGCGCTGGGGGCGGTTCACCTTCCTCGGGCGGGATCCCGCCCTCCGTCTCGTGGTGCGCGGTCGCGAGGTCACGTTCACCGGGGAGGTGCCCGACGGGGTCCCGGCCGACCAGGGCGCCCTCGGCGCGCTCGACGCCCTGCTGCGGGCGTACCGGGCCCCCCGGATCGACGACTTGCCGCCGTTCCACGGCGGCATCGTCGGCTACCTCGGCTACGACGTGGTCCGCGAGATCGAGCACCTGCCCCACCCCCCGGCCGATCCGACCGGGCTCCCCGACGCCGTGCTCGGCGTGACCGGCCCGGTCACCGCCTTCGACCACTTCCGCCAGCGCCTGTCGCTGATCGAGAACGTCTTCCTCCTCGGGGGCGGCGACCCCGGCACCCGCTACGACGAGGCGGTCGCCCGGCTCGAGGCCCGGGTGACCGAGCTCGCCCGCCCGGTGCCGTCGGTGCCGTCGGCGCCGCCGGACCTCACCGACCTGCGCCTGCCCGCGGTGACCAGCAGCATGGGCGGCGGCCGCTACCGCGACGCGGTGGCCGTGGCCCGCGAGCACATCCTGGCGGGCGACATCTTCCAGGTGGTCCTGGCCCAGCGCTTCGACGTCGAGGAGGCGGTCGACCCCTTCGACGTCTATCGCGTGCTGCGCCAGGTCAACCCGTCGCCGTACATGTACTTCCTGCGCCAGCCCGAGGTCACGCTGGTCGGCTCCTCGCCCGAGCCGATGGTCCAGGTGCTCGACGGCCGGGTCATCAGTCGTCCGATCGCGGGCACGCGGTTCCGGGGTGCGACCGAGGAGCACGACCGGCGCCTGGCCGCAGAGCTGGCCGAGAACCCGAAGGAGCGCGCCGAGCACGTGATGCTCGTGGATCTCGCCCGCAACGACGTCGGCCGGGTGGTGACCTACGGCAGCGAGCGCATGGACGAGCTGATGTCGCTGGAGCGGTACTCGCACGTGATGCACCTGACCAGTCAGGTCTCGGGCGACCTCGCGCCCGGTCGCACCGCCGTCGACGTGCTGCGGGCGACCTTCCCGGCCGGCACCGTGAGCGGTGCGCCCAAGGTGCGGGCGATGGAGATCATCGACGCGCTCGAGCCCACCAAGCGCGGTCCCTACGCCGGGGTGGTCGGCTACGTCGACTTCTCGGGCAACCTCGACACCGCGATCGCGATCCGGACGATGGTGTGGCGCGACGGGCACGCGAGCGTGCAGGCCGGCGCCGGCATCGTGGCGGACTCGGTGGCCGAGGACGAGGACCTCGAGTGCGCGAACAAGGCCCGGGCCCTGCTCACCGCCCTGGCTGCCGCCCGCGACCTGGAGCCCCTGGAGTAGGCGTGGAGACGCCGACGGTGTTCCGCCGGGTGCCGTGGGGCCTGGCCGTGGTGCGCGGTCCCGACGCCCGCGGGTTCCTGCAGTCGATCGTGTCCCAGGACCTCGACCCGGTGCCCGAGGGCGCCACGGTCGCGTCGCTCCTGCTCCAGCCCCAGGGCAAGCTCTCGGTGGCGTTCCGGGCCACCCGCCGCCGGGCGGGTGCGGCGACCGACGGGGGCGACGGGGGCGACGGGGGCGACGCCGCCGTGGAGGACGCCGCCGTGGAGGAGTGGTGGTGCGACACCGAGCCCGAGGTCGCCGAGCGCCTGGCGGCCGGACTCCTGCGGTTCCGGATCCGGGTGCAGGTCGAGGTCGACGACCGGACGGCGTCGACCGGGGCCGCCTCCGTCGTCGGCGCGGCGCCCGGGGTGGTCCCCGACGGTCTCGTGGCGCTGCCCGCGGCGTGGGGCGACGTCCCCGGTTGCGACGTGGTCGGCCCGGTCGGGGCGGTGGACGCCTGGATCGCGGACTGCGGCCTGCCGGTGGGCGACGCCGCGACGTTCGAGGCGGTGCGGATCGCCGCGGGGGTTCCCCGACACGGCATCGACATCGACGAGTCGACGATCCCTCAGGAGGCCTTCCTCGAGCGCGACGCGGTGTCGTTCACGAAGGGGTGCTTCATCGGCCAGGAGCTCGTGTGCCGGATCGACGCACGCGGGCACGTGAACCGGTTCCTCCGTCGTCTCGAGCTCGCCGGACCGACCCCGCCCGGCCCGGGCGCCGCGGTGCACGCCGACGGCAAGGTGGTCGGATCGGTCACGAGCGCCGCCGTCGTGCCGGGCACCGCCCGGGTGGTCGCGCTGGCCATGGTCCGGCGCGAGGTGGAGCCCCCGGCGTCGGTGACCGTCGACGACGGATCGGGGCCGGTGCCGGCCCGGCTGGTGGGCTGAGTCGCCGCTCAGCCGCCGACGCGCACGATCAGGACCGCACCCCCGTCGTCGGGACCGACCTCGGCCGTGCCGCCCATCGTCCGGGCCAGCTCGCGCACGATCGCAAGGCCGATGCCGGTGCCCACCGGTCGGCCCGCCACCGGGCGGCTGGTGTGGAGCCGTTCGAAGACCCGGTCGCGCTCGTCGGGTGCGATCCCGGGCCCGTCGTCGGCGACGCGGACCTCGACGACGGCGTCGCGTCGCGCCACCGAGACCGTCACCCGTGCGCGGGCGTAGCGCAGGGCGTTCTCCACCAGGTTGGCGACGATCTGGGCCAGGCGCTCGGGGTCGAGGTCGGCGGGAACGCGGGGACCGTCGGTGACGGCCAGCTCGACCCCGAACGCGTGGGCGGTGGGGTCGAAGCCGGCCACGGTCCGGACCACCACGTCCCGGGCGTCGACCGGACGGGGCGTGAGGGTGAAGCCGCGGGCGTCGAGCCGGGCGAGGTCGAGCAGATCGGCGACCAGGCGCTCGAGCCGACCCGCCTCGGACCCGATGACGTCGGCGGCCCGGGTGAGGGCGTCGGGCGGCACCGTGCCGTCACCGATCGCCTCGGCGTAGCCCCGGATCGAGGTGAGCGGGGTCCGCAGGTCGTGGGAGACCGAGAGGAGGAACGACCGCTCCAGGCCGCGCGCGGTCTCCAGCCCGTCGGCCATCGCGTTGAAGCTGCGGGTGAGGTCGGCGAGCTCGTCGTCGGCGATCCCGGCCGGATCGACGCGGGCGCTGAGATCGCCGGCGGCGATGGCGTTGGCCGCCGTCCGCAGCGCGCCGATCGGCCGGGTGAGGCGGCGGGCCAGGGAGACGCTGACCAGCCCGGCCACGACGAGGGCGAAGCCGCCGGTGACGACGAGGTACGTCCCGGCGCGACCGAGGGGTCGTCGTTCGACCGCGCCCGACACCACGACCACGGGGGTCACCTCACCGACCGGCTCGAGTGGGACGGCCACGTAGGCGCGGTCGCCCCGCACGCCCGACTCGGTCGCGCCGGCGAGGAGGCCCACGAGATCGAGGTCACGGACCCGCAGGTCGGCGGGGAGGTCGAGCAGGGTGGTGGCGTCGGGCGCCCCCGCCCGTCCGAGCAGGGGGCCGATCCCCCGGGTGACCGAGCCGTCGGGGTTGATCCCGAGGAGCGAGGTGCCGGTCGCCCCGAGGAGGCCGACGAGCGACCGCTGCAGGCGCGCCGTGACGATCGAATTGGGCCGACTGCGGATCTCGGCGCCGATCGCGTCGACCCGGTCGGCGACCTCCGGGGCGCGGGTGCGCAGGTCCGCGATCGCGGAGTCGGCGGCGGTCTGACGGACGAGGACCGCCGCCCCGGCGGCGGCCACGACGAGCACGCCGAACGCGACCGCCATCAGGGCGACGAGCAGCCGCGTGCGGAGCCGTCTCGTCGCCCGGGTCACGGGTCCAGCCGGTACCCGACGCCCCGGACCGTCGTGATCGCCACGGCGTCGCCGATCTTCTTGCGCAACTGGGCGATGTGGACGTCGACGGTGCGAGGGTCGCCGAACCAGTCGTAGCCCCAGACCCCGTCGAGGAGCTGCTGGCGCGACAGGGCGAGCCCGGGACGCTCGGCGAGGAACTGGAGGAGGTCGAACTCCTTGGTGGTGAAGGCGACGACCTCGCCCGCGATCCGGATCTCCCGCCGACCCGCGTCGACCGCGACGCCGCCGACCTGGAGGACGTCGACCGGTGCGACGCCGTCGGCGCGCCGCAGCACCGCCTTGACCCGAGCGACCAGCTCGGCGGGGGAGAACGGCTTGGTGACGTAGTCGTCGCCGCCGAGCTCCAGGCCGAGCACCCGGTCGATCTCCCCGTCGCGCGCGGTGAGGAAGATCACCGGCACGCCCGAGTGCGCCCGGATGCGGCGGCAGACCTCGAGGCCGTCGAGGTCGGGGAGCCCGACGTCGAGCACGACCAGGCGGGGACGGTGCTGCTGGACCGCGCTGAGCCCGTCGACGCCGGTGGCGGCGGTCACGACGTGGAAGCCGTCGCGGTCGAGGTACATCGCGACCAGCTCGGCGATGTTGGCCTCGTCGTCGATCACCACGATGGTGCCGCGGTCCTGCACCACGGGCTCACCCCACCCGGCCGGACCGCATGACGTCGGCGAGCCACCGCCCACTGGGCTTGACCGTGCGGTGCTGGGTGGCCCGGTCCACGGCCACGATGCCGAACTTCATCCGGTACCCGAAGGCCCACTCGAAGTTGTCCATGAACGACCAGTGGAAGAAGCCCCGGACGTCGAGCCCGTCGGCGATGGTGCGGGCGACGCCGGCGAGCGAGTCCCGGAGGTAGGCGATGCGCTGGGCGTCGTCGTCGGTCCCGATGCCGTTCTCGGTCACGTACACCGGCAGGCCGGTGACCGCGGCGGCCCGTCGGACCGAGGCCTCCGCCGCGGTGGGCCAGTACTCGTAGCCCATGGGCAGGACCTCGACCCCGGGCTCCGGGCCGATCACACCGGACGCGCCCACCCGGGTCCGCGAGTACGCCTGCACGCCGATGAAGTCGTCGCCGGCGGTTGCGTCGAGGAAGACGTCCTCGTGGGGTCCGCGCCAGACGTCGATCTGGTCCTCGGCCCCGGGCTCGGCCGCCCAGTCGCTCATCGACACCGTGAGCCCGACCGGGAACTCGCCGCTCGCCCGCAGGATCGGCACGGCGGCCCGGTGCGCGGCCACGAAGTGCTCGCTCGCGCGGGCGTACCCCTCGAGGTCCTCGGCCACCCCGGGGGGGAACAGGCCCCACAGGTAGCCCATGAGGCCGACCACGTTGGGCTCGTTGATGGTGCAGGCCATGTCGATGCTCGGACCGAGCCGACCCGCCGCGACCTCGACGAAGCGTGCGAAGCGGTCCACGATCACCGGGTTCGTCCAGCCGCCGTCGGCGGCGGCCCACCGGGGCGTCGTGAAGTGGTGGAAGGTGACGCACGCCTGCAGGCCACGCTCGTGGCAGGCGTCGATCACGCGCTGGTAGTGGTCGAGCGCGGCGCGCGAGATCTCGCCCGGCTCGGGCTCGATGCGGGACCACTCCAGCGAGAACCGGTACGAGCCGAAGCCGAGCTCGGCCATGAGGTCGAGGTCCCCGGGGTAGCGCTGGAGGTGGTCGGTGGCGTCACCCGACGGCTCCTCGCACACGGTGTTCGTGGCGTGCTCCCACGCCCACCAGTCGTTGTTCCAGTTGCCACCCTCCACCTGGTGGGCGGCCGTGGCCGTGCCCCAGAGGAAGCCGTCGGGAAAGTGCGCCATGGCGGGAGACTAGGTCGGCGCGGCGGGGTCCGGCCCGGCACCGCCCAATAGGCTGCGCCGGGTGAGCGGAAGCGTCCTGGCGGAGATCGTGGCCTCGAAGCGTGACGAGGTCGCCACGCTCGGGCCCCGCCGACGCGAGCTGGCTGCGGCAGCCGCGGCGGCGCCCCCGGCCCGCGACTTCGTCGGCGCCCTGGCCGGATCGGCCCTCGGCGTGATCGCCGAGATCAAGCGCCGCTCCCCGTCGAAGGGCGTCCTCGCGCCCGACCTCGACCCGGCGGCCCTCGCCCGGGCCTACGCCGCCGGTGGTGCCTCGTGCCTGTCGGTCCTCACCGACGGCCCGTACTTCGGGGGCGGCCCGGCCGATCTGGTCGCGGCCCGGGGGGCCGTCGACCTTCCCGTGCTGCGCAAGGACTTCACCGTCGACCCGGTCCAGATCGACGAGGCCCGGGCCATGGGGGCCGACGCCGTGCTGCTGATCGTCGCCGCGCTCGACGACGGCGCGCTGGCCGACCTCCACGCCCACGCGGTCGGGCAGGGGCTCGCGGTGCTGGTCGAGGTCCACGACGACGCCGAGCTCGACCGGGCCCTGGCCCTGCGGCCCCACCTGGTCGGGGTCAACGCCCGGGACCTCTCGTCCTTCGCCGAGGACCTCGGCACCGGCGAGCGGATGATCGACCGGATCCCCGCCGGGGTGGTGGCCGTGGCCGAGAGCGCGATCCGGGCCCCCGCCGACGCCGCCCGCATGGCGGCCGCGGGCTTCGACGCCGTGCTGGTGGGGGAGGCCCTGGTCCGATCTGACGAGCCGGGTGGTTTGGTGCAAGCATTCCGCTCGTTCACGACCCGCGCCCGGACCTGACCTCGGCCCGGCCCAGCCCAGGGGGACCCCCATGCGCATCCACCTGCCCGCCGAACAGATCCCCACCGCGTGGTTCAACGCCCTGCCCGCGATGCCGGTGGAGATGGCCCCGCCGCTGCACCCGGGGACCCGGGAGCCGATCGGCCCCGACGACCTCGCGCCCCTGTTCCCCATGGGTCTCATCGCCCAGGAGGTCTCCACCGAGCCGTGGATCGAGATCCCCGGCGAGGTGCTCGACATCCTCCGGCTGTGGCGCCCGACCCCGCTGGTCCGGGCCGAGCGGCTGGAGCGGGCGCTCGGCACGCCCGCGCGCATCTACTTCAAGGACGAGTCGGTGTCGCCGGCCGGCTCGCACAAGCCCAACACCGCCGTCCCCCAGGCGTTCTACAACAAGGCCGAGGGCATCAGCCGCCTCACCACCGAGACCGGCGCCGGGCAGTGGGGCACGGCGCTGAGCTTCGCGTGCACGCAGTTCGACATGGACCTCAAGGTCTACATGGTGCGGGCGTCGTACGAGCAGAAGCCCTACCGCAAGATCCTCATGGAGACCTGGGGCGGGGAAGTGGTGCCGTCGCCGGTCGACGACCCCGGCCACCCCGGCTCGCTCGGCCTCGCGATCTCCGACGCGGTGCGCGACGCCGTCTCCCGCGACGACACGCACTACGCCCTCGGATCGGTGCTCAACCACGTCCTGCTCCACCAGACGGTGATCGGGCTCGAGGCCCAGGAGCAGCTCGCCCTCGCCGGCGAGCGCACGCCCGACGTCGTGGTCGGCTGCTGCGGCGGCGGCTCCAACCTCGGGGGCATCGCGCTGCCGTTCATGCCCGACCCCTCGGTGCGCCTCGTCGCCGCGGAGCCGGCCTCCTGCCCCACGCTCACCCAGGGCAAGTTCGACTACGACTTCGGCGACACCGCCGGCATGACCCCGCTCATGCAGATGTACACGCTCGGGCGCGAGTTCGTGCCGCCGTCGATCCACGCCGGGGGTCTGCGCTACCACGGCGACAGCCCGATCATCTCCGCGCTCGTGCACTGCGGGCGCATGGAGGCGGTCGCCTACCCCCAGGGCAAGACGTTCGAGGCGGCGGTGCAGTTCGCCAACGCCGAGGGCAAGCTGCCGGCGCCCGAGGCCGGGCACGTCATCCGGGCCGTCATCGACGAGGCCCTCGCGGCCAAGGAGCTGGGCGAGGAGCGGGTCATCCTGTTCAGCTACTGCGGCCACGGGTTCCTCGACCTCGCGGCCTACGACGACTACCTCAACGGTCGCCTCGTCGACGCCTGATCGCGGGCGGGCGTCGCACCCGCGTCATCCCAAGGTGGCGCGGGTGACGACGCCGTCGTCGATCTCGAAGTTCAGGCGGTTCACGACGTAGTCCTGGGTGACCATGTTCCACTCGTCGTCCACTCGGGTGATGCGCCACGGGATCCCGGCTGCGTTCGCCGTGGCGGTCGCCTGGGCCCGGGTGCGCCCGACGTAGGACTTCGGGTCGGCCGGGTCGGCCGGGTCGGCAGGGTCGGTGGCGTCGGTCGCCGCCGCCCGGCGGTCGGTCCGCGCCGCCGGATCGCTCCCGCAGCCGACGAGCCCACCCGCGGCGACCACCCCGAGCACCGCGACCACCGCCAGCAGGCCGGGCCGGCGGATGCGGCCGATCGGGCCCTGCCGGCGGTTCGGTCGGTTCGGCTCCACGGCCGAACGGTACCGGCGCCCCGCCCGACCCGGGGCTCACCCCCGCGCGGCGTCCTCGAGCGTCCCGGTCCCGGGCGGGTCCGTGGGGACCGGCGGCGGCGCGGCGGGGGCGTCCCGTCGGGCCAGCACCGCGCCCACGGCGAGGAAGGCGAGCACCGCGTAGGCCCATCCGAGGAGCAGGTCGGCCACGTAGTGCTCGGCGAAGTAGACGAGGACGAACCCCATCGCCGCCGCGTACGCGACGAGGAGGCCGCGCACCGCCGGACGGGCCACCGGCCAGAACAGCAGCAGGAGCAGCACGGGGTACGCGGCGTGGAGGCTCGGCAGGGCGCCGACGGGGTTGGAGTACCGCGGGTCGCCCGAGAACACCCGGGCGAGCGTGTCGATCCCCAGGTGCTCCCAGAGCACGTCGGGCGCGCGCACGACCGGCGGGATCGCCCCCCGCTCGCTCGCCATCCACGGTGGGATGGCGGGGTAGGCGACGTAGGTCGCGAAGCCGGCGAGGCTGCAGGCGAGGAAGGTCCAGGCGTAGCGCAGGAACCGGCCGGCGGCCCGGACGTACACGAAGGCGCCGACGACGACGGCCACGACGAAGTGGCTCGCGTAGACGGCCAGGCCGACGTAGTCGAGGACCCCCGGGTCGGCCGGGCGGAGGAGCGCGTCCTGGAGCCGCACCGTCGGGACGACGCCCGCACCGATCCACTCGTCGATGTGGATCATCGGCTCGAGGTGGGCTCGGGGGATCAGCCCCGAGGCGTTGGCCCGGATGACGTCGTACGCCGCCACGATCACGAGCAGGGGCGCCCAGTCGTAGAGGGTGCGCAGGACCCGGTTGGGGCTGCCCCGGCCCAGCAGGACGACCAGCCCGAGGAGCCAGACGAGGAGGCCCGGGCGCGCGACGCCGCCGGCCGCGCCGGCCGCGGCCAGCCCGATCGCCGCGTAGGCCCCCACCCACCAGCCCCGGTGTCGCACCGACGGAGCGTAACCCGCACCGCCGGTCCGGGGCCGGGCCCCGGGGGCCGGGAACCCGGGGGCCGGGAACCCGGCGGGCGGGAACCCGGCGGGACGGATCATGGAAGGACGGCCCGGGGGGAGCCGGTACCGTCGGGGCCGTGTTCGTGAAGATCTGCGGGGTCACCACCGAGGAGGACGCGCTCCTCGCCGTGGCCCTCGGCGCGGACGCCCTCGGATTCGTCTTCGCCCCGGGGAGCCCCCGCCAGGTCACCCCGGGGACGGTGCGCGACATCGTGCGCCGGCTCCCCCCGGAGACCATGACCATCGGGGTCTTCCGCGACGAGCGCCCCGAGCGGGTCATCGAGACCGTCAACCGGATCGGACTGACCGGGGCGCAGCTCCACGGGCGCGAGCCGATGTCGGAGGCCCGTCAGGTCCGGCTCCACGTCCAGTTCCTGATCCACGCCTTCCCGGCCGGGGACGACGCGTTGGCGTCGGCGGCCGCCAGCCCGGCCGACGCCATCCTCGTGGACTCGCCCACCCCGGGGTCCGGTCGGGTGTTCGACTGGACACTGGCCGAGGGGGCGCCGAGCGGCGTCCGCCTGATCCTCGCCGGGGGCCTCGATCCGACCAACGTCGCCGACGCCGTCCGCCGGGTCCGCCCGTGGGGTGTCGACGTCAGCAGCGGGGTCGAGACCGTCGCCGGATCGGGCCGCAAGGACCCCCGCAAGGTCCGGGCCTTCATCGGCACCGCCCGGGAGGTCGGCGCCGAGGTCGCGGCCGACGGCTGGGACCCGGGGCCGTCCGACGCCCTGGCGGCGGCCCCGTACGACTGGGCCTTCGACGAGCCGCGAGGATGAGACCGATGACCGACGTCGCCACCTCCGGCACCCCCGCCACCCCCGCCACCCCCGCCCCGCCCGCCCGGGGCCGGCCCGTGACGCTGGGCCCCCCCGGCCCCGAGCCGACCGCGAACGGTCGGTTCGAGGGCTTCGGCGGCCAGTTCGTGCCCGAGACCCTGATCCCGGCCCTGGAGGAGCTCGAGGCGGAGTTCCGCACCGCGTGGACCTCCGACGGGTTCCGGGCCGAGTTCGCCGACCTCCTCACCAACTACGCCGGGCGGCCCACCCCGGTCACCGAGTGCGCCAACCTCTCCGACCGGCTCGGCGTCCGGGTGCTCCTCAAGCGTGAGGACCTCACCCACACCGGATCGCACAAGATCAACAACGTGCTCGGGCAGGCCCTGCTCACCCGGCGGATGGGCAAGCGCCGCGTGATCGCCGAGACCGGCGCCGGACAGCACGGCGTGGCCACCGCCACCGCCTGCGCGCTGTTCGGGCTCGACTGCACGGTGTTCATGGGCGCGGTCGACGTCGAGCGCCAGGCCCTCAACGTGTGGCGCATGCAGCTGCTCGGGGCCGAGGTGGTCCCGGTGCAGTCGGGGAGCCGCACGCTCAAGGACGCCGTCAACGACGCGCTGCGCGACTGGGTCGCCACCGTGGAGTCCACGCACTACTGCATCGGCTCGGTGGTCGGCCCCCACCCCTACCCGTGGATCGTGCGCGAGTTCCAGCGCGTCGTCGGCGACGAGGCCCGGGCCCAGTGCCTCGCGCACCTCGGCCGCGACCCCGACGTCGTGATCGCGTGCGTGGGGGGCGGGTCGAACGCGATCGGCACCTTCACCGGCTTCGTCGACAGCCCCGCCCGACTGATCGGGGTGGAGGCCGGCGGCCTCGGGATCGAGAGCGGTCGCCACGGCGCCTCGGTGGCCCGCGGCGTGCCCGGGGTGCTGCACGGCGCCCGCTCGCTGTTCCTCCAGGACGAGGCCGGCCAGATCCTCGAGGCCCACTCGATCAGCGCCGGGCTCGACTACCCCGGCGTCGGCCCCGAGCACGCCGGCCTCGCCGCGGCGGGGCGGGCGGAGTACGTCTCGGCCACCGACGAGGTGGCGCTCGAGGGGTTCCGGCTCCTGTCGGAGACCGAGGGCATCGTGCCCGCGCTGGAGCCCGCCCACGCGATCGGCTGGCTGGCCCGGGCGGCCGGGAACGAGGTCCCGGCGGGAGCGACCGTGCTGGTCACGATGTCGGGCCGGGGCGACAAGGACGCCGCCCAGGTGGCGGAGATCCTCCGGCTCCGGTGAACCTCGGACCCCACCTCACCGCCCGGCGCGACGCCGGGGCGTCCCTGCTCGTCCCCTACGTGACCGGGGGGCTGGGCGACGACTGGACCGACGTCGTGCGGGCCGTCGTGGACGCCGGCGCCGACGCGGTCGAGATCGGGATCCCGTTCTCCGATCCGGTGATGGACGGTCCCACCATCCAGGCCGCCTCGGTGCGCGCGCTGGAGGCCGGGACCACCCCGACGTCGATCCTCGGCGAGGTGCGCACCCTCGACGTCGGGGTGCCGCTCGCGGTGATGACCTACTGCAACCTCGTCTTCCACGCCGGGTGCACCCGCTTCGCCGAGGCGCTCCACGACGCCGGCGTCGACGGCGCGATCCTGCCCGACCTGCCGCTGGGCGAGATCGACGAGTGGGCCGACGCGGCCGACGCGGCCGGGGTGGAGACGGTCATGCTCGCCGCGCCCAACACCACCGACGCGCGGCTCGACGCGATCTGCGCGCGTTCCCGCGGCTTCCTCTACGGCGTGTCGCTCATGGGGATCACGGGGGAGCGCGACTCGCTCGCGACGAGCGCGGGCGAGATCGCCCGGCGGGCGAAGGCGGCCACCGACCTCCCCGTGCTGCTCGGGGTCGGCATCTCGACCCCGGAGCAGGCCGCCGATGCGAGCCAGGTGGCCGACGGCGTCGTGGTCGGCAGCGCGCTGATCGCCCGACTGCTCGACGGCGCCGGGCCCGACGGGGCCCACGACCTCGTCGCGGCGTTCCGGCGGGCGCTCGACGGCGACTGATCGACGGCGACTGATCGACGGCGACTGATCGAGGACGGACCGGGGGACCGACGGGGGATCATGGACCACTACGCGTTCGACGACGACTGCGACCTCTGCGAGGCGGCGCGCATCACGCCGTGGTTCCACGAGGACGACATCTGCTGGATCGCGGAGTGCGAGGTCTGTGCCGTGCCGATGGTCGTCTGGCGGGGTCACGGCACCGAGCCCCCGGCCGAGGAGCTCACCCACATGCACACCCGCCTCGCCGAGGTGGTCGAAGTGCACTTCACCTACGAGCACTACGTCGACGACAACATGCGCAACATCCCGGACCACTACCACGCCCACGCCCGACCGCGGGGCGGGTTCTTCGGTCACGGGCTCCGACGATCCTGACGGAGGGCTGAGCCGGAGCCGGTGGGGAGGTATTCCCGTTTCGACCGGCGCGTGCCGTCCGACTCCTGGCGGAATCGACCGGACGGGTGGGGACTTCCCCCCGGTGTCCCCGTCGCTCTGACCAGGAGTCCTCATGCGCCGTCTGCTCGCCCCGTTCCTCGTCGCCGCCCTCGGCGCCGCCGCCCTGTCGGTCTCGGCCGGCCCGGTCGTCGCCCAGACGTCGTCCACCACCCAGGCGACCACCGCCAAGACCGTGGTCGACATCGCGGCGGGGAACCCCGACTTCAGCACCCTCGTCACCGCGGTCAAGGCCGCCGGGCTCGCCGGGACGCTGAGCGGCCCCGGGCCCTTCACGGTGTTCGCGCCGACCAACGCCGCCTTCGCGAAGATCCCCCCGGCCCAGCTGCAGGCGATCCTCGCCGATCAGCAGCAGCTGACGTCGATCCTCACCTACCACGTGGTGCCGGGGAAGGTCATGGCGGCGGACCTCAAGAAGTCGCAGCGGGTCAAGACGGTCGAGGGCTCGAAGGTGCTCATCGTCAAGAACAAGAAGGGCGCCAAGATCGGCGGCGTCGACATCGTGGCTACCGACATCGTCGGCTCGAACGGCGTGATCCACGTGATCGACGAGGTGCTGATCCCGCCGAAGAAGACGGCGAAGTCGTCGAAGTGACCTGAGCGGATCGGCCCGGTGCCCGCCCCGGCGCCGGCGATCGAGGGGGCCTGCGTCGAGCGGGCCCCCTCGGCGCGTCCGGCGCCGGTCAGGGGGTCGCGGCCAGCTGCG
This sequence comes from uncultured Actinomycetes bacterium, assembly GCA_903899845.1. GTDB lineage: Bacteria > Actinomycetota > Acidimicrobiia > IMCC26256 > PALSA-555 > CAIUKV01. The sequence goes on along the minus strand of CAIUKV010000093.1, from coordinate 5,471 downwards.
TCCGGAAGAACTCGAGCACCCGGTCGAGGGCGGCGCGGGTGGGGTGACCGGGCTCGTCCACGAAGTGCTCCGTCAGCACGGAGTGCGCGGAGCGGGGGATGCCGTGCGGGTTGCCCGGTGACGAGTCGATCTCGACCGCGAGGAAGCGGTCGCCCAGCAGGGTCCGCAGGGTCGCGAACCGCTCGGCCGGGACGGCGGGGTCGCGGGTGAAGCGCAGGCCCAGGACGCACGCCCCCTGGGCGGCCCGGGCCGCGATCCGGTCGAGGTCGGCGTCGCTCACGCCGAGGGCCCGGCGCCGGGCGGGCGAGACGGGGAAGGGGAGCGAGGGCTGGCTGAGCACGGGGGCGAGCATGCGGTCGTCGACCATCATCCCGAGCGCGAAGCCGCCGGTGAAGCACATCCCGACCGCGCCGACCCCCGGCCCACCGCAGGCGGCGTGGGCGTCGGCGGCGAGTGCCCGCAGCCACCCGATGGCCGGACTGGTGCGGTCGAGCGCGAACGTCACGAACTCCGAGGCCACGCAGCCGCGGGCGAGCGAGGAGGCGATGTACCCGGGGCTCACCGGGCGCCCCGGCTCGCCGAACAGCGAGGGCATCCGGACGTGGAAGCCGGCGTCCACCACCCGACGCCCGAAGGCGGCCACGGTCGGGGTCAGGCCCGGCATCTCGTGGATCACGATGACCGCGGGCCCGGTCCCGGCCGCGTACACCGGGCGGGTCGTGCCCGCATGGGTGAACTCGGTGATGTCGAAGTCGGACAGCGTGGTCATCCTCGGCCTCCTCGGTCTCCTCCGCCTCCGCGGCCTCCCCGACGTGCGGCGGACCTCGGGGCGCGCGGTTCGCGGGACCCGTTCGGGCCGGTGGAGGTCTGTGGGGCATGCTAGGAGCACCACCGGGCACCGGTCCCGGATCCCACCAGGAGGAAGCGCATGGCCGAGCTCACCGTCGGGAGGAAGGCGCCCGCGTTCACCCTCACCGACCAGGACGGTCGGAAGGTGAAGCTCTCGGACTTCGCCGGGCAGTCGGTGGTCGTGTACTTCTACCCGAAGGCCGACACCCCCGGCTGCACGCAGCAGTCCTGCAACCTGCGTGACGCGCTCCCGCAGCTGAAGCGGCTCGACGCGGTCGTGCTCGGGATCAGTCCCGACGCCCCGGCCAAGCTGAAGCGGTTCGACGACAAGTACGGGTTCGGCTTCCCGCTCCTCGCCGACGAGGACCACACGGTCGCCGAGAAGTACGGGGTGTGGCAGGAGAAGTCGATGTACGGCCGCACGTACATGGGCATCCTGCGCTCGGCCTTCGTCGTCGATCCGGCGGGCAAGCTCGCCGGGGTCTTCTACAAGGTGAGCCCGAAGGACACGGTCCCGAAGGTGACCGAGGCGCTGCAGGCCTGACCGCCGCGCCCGGTCCGGCGGCTCAGCCGATCACCCCGCCCGCGCGCAGGTCGGCGATCGCGCCCTCGCCGAGGCCCAGGTCGGTGGCGAGCACGGCGTCGGTGTGCTCACCGACCATCGGGGGCATCGTCTCGGGCCCCTCGGCCACCTTCGACAGCTTCACCGGGTTGCCGGGCACGAGGACCGGGTCGGCGACGTCGTCGGTGCGGGGGATCTCGACCAGCATGTTGCGGGCGGCGATGTGGGGGTCGGCGATGACCTCGGGCGCCCGGAAGCTCGGTCCGGCGACCAGGCCGTTGGTGTTGAGGACGGTCGCGGCTTCGACCTTGGTCATGGCGGCGGCCCAGCCCTCGACCGCGGGGCGGATGGTGTCCTCGAGGTGGGTGACCCAGCCCTCGCGGGTGGCGAACCGGGGGTCCTCGAGCCACTCCTCGTGCCCGATGACCTGGGCGAGGCGGGCGAACTGGTGCTCGCGGCCCACCTGGAGCACGAAGAACCCGTCGCGGGCCCGGAACCCGTCCATGATGAGCGACCCGCCCTTGCCGCCCTGGCGGGCGCCCATCGACCAGAAGTTGGTCACGAGGTCGGTCATGGCCACGACCGAGTCGAACATCGCCACGTCGACGTACTGGCCCTCGCCGGTGCGGTCGCGGTGCAGGAGCGCGGCGAGCACGCCGACGACGCCGAAGATCGCGCTCGAGATGTCGCCGAGCGCGCCGACGGGCGCGGTCACCGGCGGGTCGTCGCCCCACTTGTAGTCGTAGACGCCCGACATCGCCTCGACGATCGGGGCGTAGGCGCCCCAGCCCGCGTAGGGGGTCTCGGCGAGGTTGCCGAAGCCCGACACCGACAGGTAGATGGTGCGGGGGGCCACCGCGGCGACGGCCTCGTAGCCCAGGCCCATCTTGCGCATCGCGCCGCTCTTGAAGTTCTCGGCGAACACGTCGTAGTGGGGGGCGAGGGCGAGCACCAGCTCCACGCCCCGGGGATCCTTGAGGTTCACGGTGATGCTGCGCTTGTCCAGGTTGTTGCGCAGGAAGGTCGCGCCGGCCCGCTTGCCGTCGGGCTGGGTCATGGCCGGGAGCGAGCCCCGACCCGACTCGCCCGCCCCGGGCTGCTCGACCTTCACCACGTCGGCGCCGAGCCGGGCGAGCAGCTGGGTGGCGTAGGGGAGCGCCTGCATCTGCTCGACGGCCAGGATCCGGACCCCGTCCAGGGGCTTGCCGAAGCGCCCGGCGTCGGGGTTGGCGATGTCTCCGAGTCTCATGCGGCGCATGCTACGACGCGTATGACGAGCGTGTCAGTTACACTCCCGCCCATGCGTGGGATCATTGCCTCCGGGGCGTACCTGCCCTACCGCCGGCTCGACCGGTCCGACATCTCGAAGTTCCTCGGCTCGGGGGGTGGCCGCGGCACGCGGACCGTCGCCTCGTACGACGAGGACACCACGACCCTCGGGGTCGAGGCCGCCCGGGTGGCGCTGCAGCACGCACCCGGCGGGTTCCAGCCCGACCAGGTGTGGTTCGCGACCGTCGACCCGGCCTACACCGACAAGACCAACGCCACCACCCTCCACGCCGCGCTGCGGCTCGAGTGCGACATCGCGCTCGACTTCGGGGCGGCGGCCCGCTCGGCCGTCGGCGCGCTGCGCACCGCCCTCACCGGCGGCGGCAGCGTCCTCGTGGTCTCCTCCGACATCCGCACCGGCCAGCCCGGCAGCGGCGACGAGGCCGGCGGGGGTGACGCCGGCGCGGCACTCGTGGTCGGCGACGAGTCGCACGGCCCGGTCATCGCCGAGTACCTCGGCGGGGCCTCGGCCACCGAGGAGTTCATCGACCGCTGGCGGGTGCCGGGGGCGATGGAGTCGGGCAACTGGGAGGAGCGCTTCGGCGAGACCCAGTACCTCCCGCTCGGCGCCAGCGCGTGGAAGCGGGGGCTCGACGCCGCCGGGGTGGGGGCCGAGCAGGTCGACCACCTGATCGTGAGCGGCCTCCACGGCCGGGCGGTCCGGGCCATGGTCGGGCGCCTCGGCGAGGCCAAGGCCAAGGTGGTCGACGACCGCACCGCGACCGTCGGCAACGTCGGCGCCGCCCAGGTGGGCCTCCTGCTCACCGACGTCCTCGAGCAGGCCGGACCCGGTCAGGTGATCGCGGTCCTGTCGCTCGCCGACGGTGCCGACCTGCTGGTGTTCCGCACCACCGAGGCGATCTCGGGGTACTCCTCCAAGCGGACGGTGGCCGACCAGGTCGCCGGGGGTGCGGCCCTCACCTACGGCAAGTTCCTGTCCTGGCGGGGGAACCTCGCGGTCGAGGGCCCCCGGCGCCCGGCCCCGAGCCGGATCTCCGCCTCGGTGAGCGCCCGCAGCCGGGAGTACAAGTACGCCTTCGTGGGCGCTCGCGATCGTTCGAGCGGGGCGCTGCACCTGCCCCCGGCCCGGTTCTCCCGCGACGGCGACGCCTTCGACGACATGGACGCGGTCCCGATGAGCGAGGTGCAGGGCACGGTCGCCACCTTCACCATCGACCGGATCGCCTACTCGCCCAGCCCGCCGATCGTGTTCGCGGTGGTCGACTTCGACGGAGGGGGCCGGCTCCCGGTCGAGCTCTGCGACCTCGACGCCGACGCCCTCGCCATCGGCGACCGGGTGGAGCTCACGTTCCGGCGGCTGTTCTCGGCCGACGGGATCCACAACTACTTCTGGAAGGCACGTCCGGTCCGCTGAGGCGGGCACACCGACGGAGGAGCACGCCATGGGTTCGCACGGGATCAAGGACCAGATCGCCATCATCGCCATGGGCTGCACGCCCTTCGGCGAGCACTGGGACAAGGGCGCCGACGACCTGCTCATCGAGGCCAGCAACGAGGCCTACGCGGTCGCCGGCCTGGGCAAGGACGACGTCGACGCCTACTGGGTCGGCACGGCCATGTCGGGCAGTTCGGGTCTGGTCGCCTCGAAGCCGCTCCACCTCAACAACAAGCCGGTGACCCACGTGCAGAACATGTGCGCGACCGGCGGCGAGGCCCTGCGCAACGCGTCGTACGCCGTCGCCTCGGGGGCCTACGACGTGGCGATGGCCATCGGCGTCGAGAAGGTCAAGGACAGCGGCTACCAGGGCCTCGTCGGTGCGAGCCGGGCCCCGACCGACGGCACCGAGCGCACCCTCACCGCCGCGGCGATGTACGCGATGTGCGTCCCCGCCTACGGCAAGAAGTACGGCGTCGACGACGCGACCATGCGTGAGGTCCTCGCCCACATCTCGTGGAAGAACCACTTCAACGGCGCCCGCAACCACCGGGCCCAGTTCAAGAAGGAAGTGACCACCGAGACGATCTGCAACTCCCCGCTCATGGCCGGGACGCTGCGGGTGTTCGACTGCTCGGGCGTGGCCGACGGCGCGACCGCGGCGATCATCTGCCGGGCCGAGGACGCGCACAAGTACACCGACAAGCCGGTCTACGGCAAGGCGGTCTCGTTCATCGCCGGCAACGCCTCGGGCAACGCCGACCCGAACTACGACTACACGTACTTCCCCGAGATCGGGGCGGTCGCAGCCGACGCCTACCAGCAGGCCGGCATCACCAACCCGCGCGAGCAGATCGCGATGGCCGAGGTGCATGACTGCTTCACGCCGGCCGAGCTGATCATCATGGAGGAGCTCCAGCTCTGCGAGCGGGGCACCGCCTGGAAGGAGGTGCTCGCGGGCACCTTCGACCTCGACGGCGACTTCCCGATCAACCCCGACGGCGGGCTCAAGAGCTTCGGGCATCCGGTGGGGGCGTCGGGCCTGCGCAAGATCTTCGAGTGCTACACCCAGCTGCGGGGCGAGGCGCCCCCGGAGCGCACGATCAAGACCATTGACCGGGGTCTGGCCATGACCCAGGACCTCGGTGGCTACCCGGGTGAGATGGTGGCGATGGTGTCGATCTGGGGCCGCGAGCTCGGCTGAGCCCCCGCCGGCGGGCGTCCGGGGCTCAGGCCCCCATCGAGCCGGGGCTCAGGCCCCCATCGAGCCGGGGCTCAGGCCCCCATCGAGCCGGGGCTCAGGCCCCCATCGAGCCGGGGCTCAGGCCCCCATCG
>CAIUKV010000092.1 GCA_903899845.1 uncultured Actinomycetes bacterium | reverse complement strand
GACCTGCTTGGCGTCGGAGCCGCAGATCCCGGTGAGGCGGGGCCGGGTCACCACCCAGTCGTCGCGCAGCGGCCGGGCCGGGTCGAGGTCGACCAGGGCCATCGGGACCCGGGCCAGGCCCTGGCGCAGCGGGTTGTCCGACGTCCGGTCGGCCTCGGTCTCGGGGTCCGGATCGGCCGGGACCCCGTCCTGCAGCGCGCGCACGTCGGCAGCGTACCCAGGTCGGGCCCGGTCGGGCCCGGTCGGGCCCGGCCCGGTGCGCGCGGGCCCGGCCCGGTGGTCTCGGGTCGGGTCGGGTCAGGTGAGCCCGTCGACGATCAACCAGGCGCCGAACGCGAAGAAGATCACGGCGGCGGCGATCTTCACGGCTCGCTCGGGGAGGCGGCTCCCGAGGACCTGGCCCACCCCGATCGCGATCGCGTCGGCCGCGACCATGCCCAGGGTCGAGCCGATCCAGGTGCCGACCACGCCGTGGTCGGTGGCGAGCGTGATCGTCGCCAGCATCGTCTTGTCGCCCAGCTCGGCGAGGAAGAACGCGCCGGCGACGGTCCAGAACACCGAGCGGGTCGTACGCGCGGCTCGGGCCTCGTCGGCGTCGTCGAGCTCGTCGCCCCGGAGCGTCCACGCGCCGAACCCGAGGAAGGCGATCCCCCCGAGGACGGCGATGAGGTCGGTCGGCAGGGCCGCGCCGAGCGCCGCCCCGATGGCCACGCTCACCAGGTGGACGACCGCGGTGGCCGCGGTGATCGCGAAGAGGATGGTGAGCGCGCGGTAGCGGGCCGCGAAGGTCATGGCCATCAGCTGGCTCTTGTCGCCGAGCTCGGCGACGAAGATGATCCCGAAGCTGACGAGGAACGCCTGGAGCACGTCGGCCGCTCAGTCCTCGCCGAGCACTTCCGCGAGGGTGACCGGGCGCCCCTCGTCGATCGACCGGTGCGCGGCGACCCCGGTCGCGACCGACCAGAGCCCGTCGTCGAGTCCCACCGTCGGGCGCGCACCACCCCGCACCGCGGTGAGGAAGTCGAGGTGCTCGAGGTAGCTGGAGCCGTGGTGGAAGCCCTCGTGGCGCACCCGGGGGTCGTGGACGGTCTCGGTGACCACGCCGTCGCGTCCGTCCGCCCGACGGCCGGTTCGCAGTGTCGAGTCGGGCAGGAAGGCCTCGACCTTGCCGACGTCGCCGACCACCATGACCTCCTCCTGGTGCACGCTCCCCTCGGCGAACATGCACAGGTCGAGCAGGCCCCGCGCGCCACCGGGGAACTCGACGATCACGTACGCGTTGTCGAGGATGTCGGGGACCTCGCCGTCGTAGCGCTCGTCGAGGTGATTGACGTCCTGGGCGCCCGACGCCATGATGCGTTCTGGGCGCTCCCCCACGATGTGGGCCATGAGGTCGAAGAAGTGGCAGCACTTCTCCACCAAGGTGCCGCCGGTGTTGCGGGAGAAGCGGTTCCAGTCGCCCACCTTGGGCAGGAACGGGAAGCGGTGCTCGCGGAGGTGGACCATCCGCACGCGGCCCACGACCCCGGCCCGGACCTCCCGGATCAGCCGGGCGATCGGCGGCATGTACCGGTACTCCAGACCGACCCACACCACGGCCTCCCGTCCCTCCGCCGCGTCGAGCACCCGGCGGCAGTCCGCCACCGTGGTGCACAGCGGCTTCTCGACCAGCAGGTGCAGGTCGGTGGGGAGCAGGTCGAGCAGCACGTCGTGGTGGGTGTGGTTGGGGGTGGCGATCACGACCGCGTCGCACAGGTCGGCCGCGACCAGGGCGTGGTGGTCGGTGAAGGTGGCGACCTCGGTCCCGGGCGGCAGCCACCCGAGCGCATCGGTGCGTGAGCGCTCGTGGGGATCGGCCAGGGCGGTGACCACCGCGCCCTCGAGGGCGAGGAGGTTGCGCAGGTGCTCCTGGCCCATCATCCCCGCCCCGACGATGCCGTAGCGCACCGGTGCGGGCGCCCGGCCGGGCGTCGGCCCGGGAGCCGGATCGGGAGCGGGGATCGTGGACACGGCGGCCGGAGCCTACGATGCGGCACCCCCGCCCCACCGGGACGGGCGCACGGGGCGCCGACCGGGCGCCGAGGAGGAGACCCCGATGGATCCGCAGCGCCGCCGCACCGCACTCTGGTACGCCCGGGGCCGGGCCCTGGTGGGCGCATCGCTGACCGTGCTCCCCGGGGTGGGGGCCGCCGTCGGCCTCGGGTCCCGCAGCGGTGCGACCCGGGCCGCCCTGCGGATGGTCGGGGTCCGCGACCTCGCCCTCGGCCTCGGTGCCGTCGCCGGGGTCCGGGGCGGCACCCAGGCCCCCGAGTGGACCGGCTGGGGCGCCGCCGCCGACGCCGTCGACGCCGTCGCCCTGCTCGTCACCCCCGGGCTCCCGAAGCGGGCCCGCCTGATCGGGCTGTTCGCCGCCGGCGCGGCCGCGGTCGGCCTGCGCCTGGCCTGGGAGCTCGCCGACGAGCGGGCCGAGGCCGAGGCGGCCGCGCGTCACGCCGCCCGGATCGCCGAGGCCGACACCGGGACCGGATCCTGAGCCGGCCCGGACCCGAGCCGGGGGCGACGGGACCCGCCGTCGCCGTCCTGTGGGCCGAGGCCCGGATCCGTCGGGTCCTGCTCGACTACGCGCGCGGCATCGACCGGCTCGACCTCGACCTCGTGCGGTCGTGCTACCACCCCGACGCGACCGACTCGCACGGGAGCTTCTCCGGCCCGCTCGACGAGTTCTGCGTGTGGGTCGAGCGCGTGCTGCGCCGCTACGGCTCGACCATGCACCTCCTCGGCCCCCCGGCGGTCGACGTCACCGCCACCGACGCCGACGGCACCCCGACCGTCGCCGCGGTCGAGACCTACGGCCTCGCCGTCCACCGGACGCCCGGTGGCCCGCCCGAGCACAACCTCGTGACCGGCTTCCGCTTCGTCGACCGGTTCGAATGCCGCGACGGCGAGTGGCGCATCGCCCGGCGCGTCGCCGTCACCGAGTGGTCCCAGGTCGTGAGCGAGGCCACCTGGTGGCCGCTCGCCCCCGGCCTGCTGACCGGCGCGCGCGACCGCACCGACCCCGTGTACGGCGACGCGTCGACCGACCGGGCCGACGAGCGGGCTCAGTCGAAGCCGTAGAGGGCCCGGCAGTTCCCCGAGGTGATCCGCTCGACGTCGGCCCGGGCCATGGTCCCCATGTCGCGGGCGATCACCGCGTGCGAGTCGGGCCAGGTGCTGTCGGGGTGCGGGTAGTCGCACGCCCACATCACGCGGTCGGCCCCGATCATCCCGATGAACACGTCGGCGTGGTGCTCCTCCTCGAACGTCACCCACACCTGCCGGCGCATCAGCTCGCTCGGCGGCGTCTCGAGTCGACCGACGATGTTCGAGTGCTTGACCCACTCGTGGTCCATGCGGGCGATCAGGTACGGCAGCCAGCCGAGCCCGGCCTCGGCCAGGACGAGTCGCACCCCGGGGTGGCGCTCGAGCACCCCCGAGAACACGGTCTCCGCGATCGCCTCGTCGAGCTGCATCGGCGACACCGTGGCGAACACCGGCTCACGCCAGTCGCCCATCCGGTACACGGCGCGGTTCGCACCGCCGCCGAGGTGGTAGCTGATCGGGAGGCCGGCCGCCTCGGCCGCGGCCCAGAACGGCTCCCACTCGGGCTCCCCGACCAGGGCCTCCACCGGGTCGAGCACCGCGCCCCGGTGACCCAGGGCGGCCACCCGCTCGATCTCGGCGGTGGCGTCCTCGGGGCGGCGCGACGGCAGCCGGGCCAGGATGCACAGCCGGTTCGGGTCGACCCGGTTGAACTCGGCCGCCCAGTCGTTCCAGCACCGGTACGCCTCGGCCTGGAGCGCGTCGTCGGCGATCTTGAGGCCCATCACCGACGGTCCGTAGATCACCGATGCGGCCACGCCGTCGCGGTCGAGGTCCTGGAGCCGCAGCACCGGGTTCGACGGGCGGAAGCCGTCCTGATCGATCCCGCCCCGCTCGTAGCAGGTGTGCGCGGCCGGGGTGGCCCCCGACAAGCCGAGGACGCTCCCGTCGCACACCCACATCGTCCGGCCGTCGACGACCTCCACGTGGGGGACGCGCGCCGGATCGGTCTCGCGCATCCGGGTCGTCCAGAGGTCGGTGGGCACCGCCGGCAGGTCGAGGTGGTCGTCGCACGAGTGCAGCGGCCAGTCGACCGTGAGGTCGCCGACGGTGGGTTCGCTCGCCGTGGTGGCCATCGGTCCTCCCGGGGTCAGGATCCGGACAGTAGGTCGTCGTGCTCGCCGAGGCGCGGTGCGTGCCGGCGGAGGTGCCACGGGGACTCGTCCATCACGAACGGGGCACCGGCGTAGGTGACGGGACGGCCGAGGTCGGCGTGGTCGAGGGTGACGGGGAAGCCCCGGGCGCGGAAGTGCTCGTCCTCGAGCACCTCCTCGGGCGCGAAGATCACCGGGAGGGCCATGCCGCGCCGCTGGCCCTGCACGAAGAACTCGTACGCGGTCAGG
>CAIUKV010000091.1 GCA_903899845.1 uncultured Actinomycetes bacterium | reverse complement strand
CGACGCGCTCGGCGAGGGCGTGGGCCGGATCGCACAGGCGCTCGGCGCCTGAGCGGGACGACGCTCGGCGCCTGAGCGGGACGACGCTCGGCGCCTGAGCGGGACGACGCTCGGCGCCGGAGCGGGACGACGCTCGGCGCCTGAGCGGGACGACGCTCGGCGCCGGAGCGGGATCCGGCCGGAGCCCGGGTGCGGCCGGTGCCCTGGGGTACCCTCGGGTCCGTGACCCCGTCGGAGCCGACCACCGTGGCGCGTCCGCGCGTGCTGGTGGCCGAGACGCTGGCCGCCAGCGGGCTCGACCACATGCGGGCCCACGGCCTCGAGGTCGACGTCCGCACCGGGCTGTCGCCCGAGGCGCTGTGCGAGGCGGTGGTCGGGGCGGCGGCCCTCGTGGTGCGCAGCGCCACCCAGGTCGACGCCGCCGTGCTCGACGCCGGGACCGACCTCGTCCTCGTCGGGCGGGCCGGGATCGGCCTCGACAACGTCGACGTCGAGGCCGCGACCCAGCGGGGCGTGATGGTCGTCAACGCGCCCCAGTCGAACGTGCTGTCGGCGGCCGAGCACACGGTGGCCCTGCTGCTGGCCCAGGCCCGCAACATCCCGCAGGCCGACGCCGACCTCAAGGCGGGCGCCTGGAACCGGACCCGCTGGGAGGGGGTCGAGCTCCACGGCAAGACCCTCGGGGTGGTCGGGCTGGGTCGGGTCGGGGTCCTCGTGGCCCAGCGGCTCCTCGCCTTCGGGATGCATCTCCTCGCCTACGACCCGTACGTGAGCGCCGACCGGGCCCGTCAGCTCGGGGTCACCCTGGTGGCGTCGATCGACGACCTCGTGCGCCAGGCCGACTTCCTCACCGTGCACCTGCCCAAGACGCCCGAGACGGTGGGGCTGCTCTCGGCCGACCTGCTGGCCCAGGCCAAGCCCACGCTGCGCATCGTGAACACGGCCCGGGGCGGCATCATCGACGAGGCCGCCCTCGCCGACGCGCTGCGGGAGGGCCGCATCGCCGGCGCGGCCCTCGACGTGTTCGCGACCGAGCCCACCACCGAGTCGCCGCTGTTCGGCCTCCCGAACGTCGTCGTGACCCCGCACCTCGGCGCGTCGACGGTCGAGGCCCAGGACAAGGCTGGGCAGACCATCGCCGAGCAGGTGGTGCTCGCGCTCCGGGGAGAGTTCGTGCCCTTCGCCGTCAACCTCGCGGCCAAGGAGGCGAGCGCGACCGTCCAGCCCTACCTCCCTCTGGCCGAGCGGCTCGGGCGGCTGTTCACGGTCCTCGCGGGTGGCGCGGTGACGACCCTCGACGTCGCGTACGAGGGGGAGATCGCCGACTACGACTGCCGGGTCCTCACCCTCTCGGTGCTCAAGGGCGCGCTGGGGGCCGTGGTCGACGAGCCCGTGACCTTCGTCAACGCGCCGCAGCTGGCCCAGGCCCGCGGCCTCGACGTGCGCGAGTCGCTGTCGTCGTCGGCGCGCGACTACGTGAACCTCGTCACGCTGCGGGGTCGGGTCGGTGACCGCGACGTGCAGTGCGCAGGCACGATCTTCGGCAAGCGCAACGCGATGCGGATCGTGGGGATCCTGGACCACACGGTCGACATCCCGCCGAGTGGTCACCTGCTGGTGGTTCGCAACTCCGACACCCCCGGGATGATCGGCAAGGTCGCCAGCGTGGTCGGTGACGCGGGCATCAACATCGACGACATGGACGTGGGCACGAACGCGGTGGGCGAGGCGGCCCTGATGGTGCTGGCCGTCGACCGGGTCGTCCCGCCCGAGGTCGTCGCCGCCATCCGGGCCACCGACGGCGTGCTCGACGCCACCGCCATCGACCTCGACTGACGGGTGCGTCGGCGCGGGCCGACGCGGACCGGGCCGATCAGACCGGGACGATCAGACCGGGACGGTCAGCTCGACCGTGCCCGTGGCGTGGTCGCCGAACGCGTTGGCGGCGCGGACCTCCAGCTCGAGGTGCCGGCGCGCTCCCTCGGTGCGTTGGTCGGCGACCTGGCCGGTGAAGGTGAGCACCTGTCCGGGCACGCACGGCGCGCCGAGGCGGATCGCGAGCCGGGTCAGCCGGGCCTGCGGACCCGCCCAGTCGGTGACGTACCGGGCGATGTAGGCGTTGGTCGACAGGATGTTCATGAAGACGTCGGGCGCGCCCTGGGCCTGGGCGTAGTCGCGGTCGTGGTGCACCGGCATGAAGTCGCGGGTCGCGAGCGCACCGGCCACGATCACGGTCGCGGTGACGTCGAGCGCGAACTCGGGGAGGGTCGCCCCCGGCGTCCGCTCCCGTGCGGTGCCGCCGTCGGCGTCCGCAGGGGTCCGGGGTCGTGGCGGCAGGTCGGCGGCGCTTCGGGTGGGGTCGAACTTGAAGATGCGGAAGCGCTGGCGCCCGACCTCCTCGCCGGTGCCGGTCCGGAAGGTCGTCATCCACTCGACGAAGTAGCCGACCCCGAGCTCGGTGCCCTTCAGCTCGGAGATCGAGGTCAGGGTGCCCTCGGACTCGAGCTCCTCGCCGACGAGGAGGTACCGGTCGAACTCGAGCTCGGAGTTGGTGGCCAGCGTCCCCCGGAAGCCCGCATCGGCCAGGGCGGCGACCGGCGTGTCCGGGTCGACCTCGCCGGGGGCCCCTCCCCGCTCGCGGATGCCCTCGATGCGCGGCCGGGGCATGGTCCAGGCCTGCAGCATCGCGGGTGGGGCGACGATGCCGGCGAAGCCGGCGGCGAGCGCGGCGTCGGGGTCGAGGTACACGGGGTTGCGGTCGTCGAACGCGTCGACCCAGTGCCGGATCATCGGCAGGTTCACCGGGTCGGGGGCGGGCACCGGACCCCCCGAGCCCATGGGCTGCCCGATCCGCTCGAGCAGGCGGTCGCGCAGTGCATCGTCGCGCATTGGTCCTCCGTCGGGGTCGGGGTCGGGGTCGGGGCGATCGTCCCGGAGCCGGTCAGCCCCGGTCCGGCGGGGGCGGGGGCAGGGTCGCCAGGATCGCGTCGAGGGTGAACCCGAACAGGTCGAGGGCGTCGACGGGATCGTCGGTCCCGAGTCGGTCGACGGTGCGCTCGAGCAGCACCGACGACACCACGTGCACCTGGACGGCGCGCCGCGCGCGCTCGGCGTCGGCCCGGTCGAGGCCGAGCGCGTCG
>CAIUKV010000090.1 GCA_903899845.1 uncultured Actinomycetes bacterium | reverse complement strand
GCGATGTACGCCATCGGCGCGTCGGCGTGGTTCGCCGACTGGGTCGCGCCGTGGCGGGCGGCACCCAACTCGATGCACGCGCCGGATCCGGAGCACCACCGTCTGGTGGGCGGCGACCCGAACATCGTGTTCCGCCTCGGGTACTGGACGCTCGCGCCCGACGAGCGCCTGGTGATCGAGGTCGTGCCGCCCGAGTGCGACTACTGGAACTTCCAGCTCGCCAACATCTGGTCGGAGTGCCTGGACAAGCGCTACGAGCCGATCTCGGTGAACGCGCATTCGGCGCACCTCGAGCCCGACGGGTCGGTGCGCATCGTCGTGGCCCACGAGGACCCCGGCACGCCGAACTGGCTCTCCACCACCGGACACAGCCACGGGATCATGGGGGTGCGGTGGGTGCGGGCGACGAGTCACCCCATGCCGGTGTGCCGCGTGGAGCGGGCCTGAGGGGGTCAGGCCCGGGGGATCTTGGCGAAGGCGAAGCTGGTGGTGTCGTCGAGGGTCACCCGCCACGTCGGCCGGTCCCGTCCCGCCACCGCCTCGGCCCGGCCGTGGGCGCACACGCCGGTGATCGACCGGTAGTCGGGGAACTCCTCGGCGATCACGCAGATCCGGTCGTCGGCGGCGAGCAGCGCGACGAGCGGGTCGTCGGGGGCGAGAGCGACCTCGACCGCGTCGTCGGCGAGGGTCAGGGCGCCGACGCTTCCGACGGGGGCACCGTGCGCGAGCGCGACCACGACGGCCCGGGTCTGGGTGGCGAGGAAGGCCCGGATCTCGTCGGGGCGCATGGTGATGTCGGGCCGGGTGCCCACGCTCACTCCGCCGTCCAGCCCGGGACCCAGCGCGCGTCGGTCGGCACCACCCGCACGACCACCCGCTGCCCCGAGGCCATGCGGGCCCGGGCCCGGGCCGCGATCTCGGGCTCGACCCGCACGTCGGTGGGGGTGCGGTCGGCGGCGGCGTCCGGGTCGGCGGCGACGACCTCGGCGGTGCCGCGCACCGCCAGGGCGCGGGGCCCGTCGACCGGGGCCACGACGCAGGCGGCGGCCGGGTTGCGCTCGAGGTCGCGGACCTTCTGGCTGCGGCGGTAGGTGGAGAACTCGAGGGCGCCGTCACGGTGCAGCCCGACCATCGGCCAGCCCGTCGGCGACCCGTCGGCCCGGGTCCCGAGGAGGAAGACCCGGGTGTGGGCGGCCAGGAACGCGGCTTCGTCGGGCCCCACGGCGTCCACCGGTCCACCGTAGCCCGGTCGGCTCGGGCAGACTCGGGGGATGACGCCGTCGGTCCCCCCGCTCCTGCGCCACCGCCACAGCGACGAGTTCGCGCCGCCGCCGTGGAGCCCGGCCGACGAACGGGTCGTCGCCCGTGTCGCGGCGACCAGCGCGTGTGCGGTGGCCCGCACCGCCCAGCCCGAGCGCGACTACCTGGAGTCCCGGCGCGGCACCGCGGCGACCCTGCGGGCGATCAACGCCGAGGCCGGGGGGGAGTTCTACGTGGTTCCGCCGGAGGCCGAGACCGACGTCGCCGCGGCCGACGCCGCCTTCGCCGGCGACGAGGTGGTCATCGACGTGCAGACGCACCTCGTGCGCCCGAGCGCCGCGGCGGGCTCGGCGGGCGACGCGCTGTTCGGCTTCCTGCGCATGGTCAATCCCGACCAGTGGGGTTCGGGCGTCGATCCCGAGCTCCTCGGCGGCTCGATGTGGGCGGCCCACGTGTTCGGGGGCAGCGAGACCGCGGTCGCGTTGCTCACCTCGCCGCCGGGACGGCCGCACGAGAACGTCCTCACGAATCCCGACATCGCCGCCGCCCGCGACATCGTCGCCCGCTACGCCGACACCGGCCGGGTGCTGACCCACACGATCGTGCACCCGAACCTCGGTGCCGCCGAGCGCGACGCCATGGTCGAGTGGAGTGACACCCTGCAACCGGCGGGCTGGAAGGTCTACACGCTGTGGGAGCCCCCCGAGGCCCGGGTCGGGCGGGGGTGGTTCCTCGACGACGACGAGACCGGCGGACCGTTCCTCGAGCAGGTGCGCGCCTCGGGCCGGCGCATCGTGTGCGCGCACAAGGGCCTCGGCGGCCCGATCGCGAACCTCGTGCCCGCGGGCGCCTC
This sequence comes from uncultured Actinomycetes bacterium, assembly GCA_903899845.1. Classification (GTDB taxonomy): domain Bacteria; phylum Actinomycetota; class Acidimicrobiia; order IMCC26256; family PALSA-555; genus CAIUKV01. The sequence goes on along the minus strand of CAIUKV010000090.1, from coordinate 3,231 downwards.
ACCGCGCGACGTCGGACCCGCGGCGGCGGCGTTCCCCGACATCGACTTCGTCGTGTACCACTCGGGCTACGAGCTCCCCGACGCTCGCGAGGACCCCACCGACCCGGCGGGCGGGGTCGGCCGCCTGGAGGCGAGCCTGCGGGGGGCCGGGGTCCGGCCCGGGGCCAACGTCTACGGCGAGCTGGGCTCGACCTGGTTCCTCGTCGCCCGCCGGCCCGAGGAGGCCGCCCACGTCGTCGGGACCCTGCTGCGCTGCGTGGGGGAGGACCGGATCCTGTGGGGCACCGACTCCATCTGGTACGGACCGCCCCAGTCGCTGATCGACGCGTTCCGGGCGTTCACGATCCCGGAGTGGATGCAGGAGCGCTACGGGTACCCGGCGCTGACCCCGGCGGCCAAGCGCAAGATCCTCGGTGGGAACGCGGCGCGGCTCTACGGCGTCGACCTCGACCGGGTGCGGCGCCCGGCCACCACCGAGTGGCTCGACGCGGCCCGGACGGAGCTGGCGGCCCGCCTGGCCTGAGGGGTCGCCGGGCTCAGACCGGGAGGCGCTGCGTGAGCCCGAGGGCGTTGTCCCGCATCACGAGACGCTGCGACGCCTCGTCGAGCTCCTTGACCTCGGGCAGGTAGTCGAGCGGACGGGGCATGCCCTCGATGTGGGGCCAGTCGGACCCGAAGATGACCCGGTCGGCCCCCATGAGGTCGACGACCTCGTAGACGTCGTCCTCCCAGAACGGGTTCATCCACACGTGCTGGCGGAACGACTCGACCGGGTCCTCGCCGAAGTACCCGGGCATCTTGCGGTCGGTGGAGCGGAGCTTCTTGAACAGGTCGCCGAGGAACTCGGAGCCGTTCTCGACCGACGCGACCCGGAGGTTCGGGAACCGCTCGAACATCTTGTCGAAGGCGAGGGTGATGAGGAAGTCGTACGCGGCGCGCTCGATCGCGAAGCCCCGGACCGACGGCCGCCAGCCCCCGCCGCTGAAGGTGGCGGAGAAGACGTCGTCGGAGGCGTAGCCCTGCGACGAGTAGCCGCTGTCGCCGGCGTGGACCACCACGGTGATCCCGGCCTCGTTCGCGCGGGCCCAGAACGGGTCGAACGCGGGGTCGGTCGGCGGGCGGACGCCGGCCGCCGTCCACACCGCGGCCGGGCGCATCACCACCACCCGGGCGTCGTGGTCGAGCGCCCACTCGAGCTCGCGGACGGCCCAGTCGACGTCGCAGAGCGAGATGTAGGGCGCGGCGAAGATGCGGTCGCGGTAGTTGCAGCCCCAGTCCTCGTCGAGCCACCGGTTGAACGCGGTGAAGACCATGGTGACGGCTTCGGGGTCGTGCTTGAGGAGCTCCTCGTAGAGCACGCCGAGCGTGGGGAACATCCAGATGCGCTCGAGTCCGTGCTCGTCCATCACCGCGAGGCGGGCGTCGCGGTCGCGGTACTCGGGACGGATCGGCTCGCGCTCACGGAGGAACTCGAGCGGCGACTTCTTGTCGGGGTTGCCGCGGAAGAAGTCGTGCATCGCCCCGGCCGGCGACACCGGGTCGAACGTGGGGTTGACCACGGCGTGGCTCACGCGACCGCCGACCACGTGATATCGCCGCCCGTTGATCTCCGCCCACTGCACCGTGCGGGGGCCAGTCTTCGGGTCGAGGTGGCGGGTGAAGGCGTCGAGGGCCTCGTAGTAGTGGTTGTCGGCGTCGAAGGCGAGATACCCGAGTTCGTCCATGGGCCCAGCGTAGGCCGCGGCTCAGGGCCCCCGGACCCAGTCGGCCACCACGGCGGCGAGCTCGGGGCCCCGGTCCTCCTGGAGGAAGTGCCCGGCGCCCCGGATCGTGGTGTGGGGCTGCCCGGCGCACCCCGGGATCCGGTCGCGCAGCACGCGGTCGGCCCCCCGGGTGATCGGGTCCTCGTCGGAGAAGGCGCACAGGACGGGGCGGTCGAAGCGGTCGAGGACGGCCCACGCGGCGCGGTTGTCGGCCGCGGCCGGGTCGTCGGGACTCGTGGGCACGAGCATCGGGAACTGCCGGGCGCCGGCGGTCATCGCCTCGTCGGGGAAGGGGGCGTCGTAGGCCGCGACCACCGCCGGGGCGAGGTCGGTGGTGCATCCGGCGTTGACGATCGCCGCCACCGGGAAGGTCGGGACCGACTGGGAGAACTCCTGCCAGCGCAGGAACGCGGCCCCCGGCGACGAGTCGCCGGTGGGGAGGAACGTGTTCGCCGCGACCACGCGGGAGAAGCGGTCGGGATCGGCGCCGACGAGACGCAGGCCGATGAGGCCACCCCAGTCCTGGGCCACCAGCGTGATCGCCGACAGGGTGGTGGCGTCGAGGAAGGCCCGCATCCAGGCGACGTGGCGGGCATAGGTGTAGTCGGAGCGGGCCGCGGGCTTGTCGGACCGGCCGAAGCCGACGAGGTCGGGCGCCACGCAGCGCAGACCGGCGTCGACGAGCACCGGGATCATGTGCCGGTACAGGAAGGACCACGAGGGCTCGCCGTGCAGGAGCAGCACGACCGGGGCCCCGGGGTCGCCCTCGTCGAGGTAGTGGAGCCGCAGCGAGCCCCCCTCGCCGTCGGGGACCTCCGCGTAGTGCGGCGCGAAGGGGAAGTCGGGGAGGTCGGTGAACCGGTCGTCGGGTGTCCGCAGGATCTCCATGGCGCCTCTCTCGGCGGGGGCCACGGCGGGCCGGGTCCGTGGTTAGCCTGACCGCACCACCCGATGGGCGCCAATCCCCTGCCCGAGCACGTCGCACCGCCCCCGGAACCGGGCGGCGCACCGGCCGACACCCCGCGGCCGGGCCTCCGCGCGCGCTTCTCCGCCGGCCGCGTGGCCCTGCTCGTGGTCACCGCGATCTCGCTCTACCTCCTCGCCCCGAGCATCGGCGAGGTGTTCTCGGCCTGGGACCGGCTCGGCGACTTCGATCCGCTCGCGCTCCCGGTGGCCCTGGTCCTCGAGGTCGCGAGCTTCGCCTGCGTGTGGTGGCTCACGGCCCTGGCGCTCCGACGGGACCACTGGGACGCGATCGTCCTCTCGCAGCTCGCCGGCAACGCCTTCAACCGGGTCACCCCCGGTGGTGGCGCGACCGGGACGGCCGTGCAGGCCCGCATGCTCGCCGACGCCGGGTTCCCGTACACCACCGCCCTCACCGCGATCACGGTGCAGTCGCTGCTGGTCACCGCGGCGCTGGTCGCGATGCCCGTGCTGGTCGTGCCCGCCGTCCTGACCGGGACGGCCG
>CAIUKV010000089.1 GCA_903899845.1 uncultured Actinomycetes bacterium | reverse complement strand
CCGGGAGTTCGCGACGCTCGGTCCGATCCCCGCGGTCACCCGCACGGTGCTGGGCTCCGAGCGGCTCTGGCTCTACGAGGACAGCGTCCTGGTGAAGGAGCCGGGGTCGCCGGTGCCGACCCGCTGGCACACCGACGACGGGTACTTCCACACCGAGGGCCGTCAGCTGGCGACGGTGTGGGTGGCGCTCGACCCGGCACCCCGGCGGGCCGGCTCGCTCCGGTTCCTGCGGGGCTCCCACCGCGACGGCCGCCGGTACCGGCCCACGTTCTTCGTCACCGACGATCCCATCCCCGGCACCGAGGGTGAGCTCGTGCCGACCGTCGACCTCGACGATCCCGACGCCTTCGGGTGGGACCTCGAGCCCGGGGACCTCACCATCCACCACGTGCGCACCCTGCACGCGGCGGGCGGCAACCTCGGGACCACCACCCGGCGGGCGTTGTCGGTGCGCTACTGCGGCGACGACGCCGTGGTGCGGGTGAAGCCGGGTGCGCCGGGCAAGCCCGGGTTCGACGCGGTGGCCCCGGGCACGCCGCTGCGGGACGCGGCGGGAGCCCTCGGCCTCCCGGAGGCCGTCGGCGCCTGAGCCCGGTCGCCGCCGGCCCGGACCCCGGGTGGCGGCACCGGTCGGCCGGGGTGGCTAGACGCGCGGCAGCGCCGCGGCGACACCGTCGAGCCGGGCCTGGATCAACCCGATCACGTCGGTGGTCGGGAGGATGAACAGCTCGTCGGCGACGACGGCGTCGTGCACCGCGTCGGCGATGACGGCCGGGTCCACGCCCCCGCCGATCACGCCCTTGAGCATCGACGCGGTCTCGGGGTCGGCGTGCGACACCCCCGGGTCGGGTCGGTTGCGCTCGCTGTCGAAGATGCGGGTCGCCACCAGGCCCGGGCACAGGACCGACACCCCGACCCCGGTGCCGGCCAGCTCGGTCTGCAGCGTGGTGGCGGTGCCCACCACTGCGTGCTTGGTCGCGCAGTAGGCGCCGAGGCCGACCGTCGCGCTGAGCCCCGCGGCCGACGCGGTGAGCACGAGGTGCCCCTCGCCCTGGTCGACCAGGCCGGGGCCGAACGACGCGACGGTGTGGACGACCCCCATCAGGTTGACGTCGACCACCCAGCGCCAGGTCTCGAGCGAGGTGGTGAGGATCGGGCCGGTGGGCGCGACGCCGGCGTTGGCGCACACCACGTGCGCCGCGCCGAACCGGTCGAGCACCGCATCACGCAGTGCATCGACCTCGGCGGGCACGGTGACGTCGGTGCGCACGGCGAGCACCTCGCCGGCCCCCAGCGCCGCCGTCGCTGCGTCGAGCGCGCCGGGCTCGACGTCGGCGATGGCGACGTGCATCCCCGCCCGTTGGAACCGGTGGGCGAGGGCCAGCCCGATCCCGCTCGCCCCACCGGTGATGACCGCGACCTTGCCTTCGAGTGCACGCATGGGCGCATTCTGCCTCAACGCATCGCACGACGCATCGGAGGACGCATCGCACGACGCATCGCACGACGCATCGCACGACGCATCGCACGACGCATCGCACGACGCATCGGGGCGCAGACGTGCGCACCGGCGCGGGGACGATCGGATCGGGTCGTGGCGCGCGGGGTCACCGGCGTGCGCCACCCGGTGGTGCCGGCCCGGCGGTGCTCGATCGTCGCCGGCCCGAGCCGGAGTGGGGTCGGTGCCGTGTCCGTCGATCCTGGGGCCGGCTCTCCGCGACGACCTCGACCAGCTCGAGGCCGTCGGGGCGGTTGGGGTTGCCCACCAGCCGGAGCCGCCCGTGCGGGACGAGCCGGCGGTGGTGCGGTGCGCACACGGCGGCGAGGTTGCCGAGCTCGTCGGAGCCGCCGGCGGACCGGGGGACGAGATGGTGCACCTCGAGGCCGGTCCGAGCGCCGCAGCCGGGGAAGCGGCAGGCGCCGTCGCGGGTCAGGACCGCCCGGGACCGCCGGGGGGAGAGGGCGCGCACGGCGCGGGCCATCCCGACCGGCGTGCCCTGGTCGTCGACGACGACCGCCTCGATCACGCAGTTGACCCGAAGCTGCTCGAGCGTCTCGTCGGCCAGCATCACGCCCCCGGCGACCTCGGCGGGACCGGACGACGGCACGTGCACCACGACCTTGGGCCGAACGCCCTCGGCGATGGTGTCGGTCGCACCCTGGGCCCGCTCCACCAGCGCCATCAGCGCGTCGGCGGCCCGCCGCTCCCTGCGCTCCCACGGCTCGCCCCGACGGGGCCGCTGCCGTTCGACCAGCTGGTCGATGACGCTCTCGAACGCCGCGCCCTGGAGGTCGGCGAGGGCGAACCGGCCCCGGAGCATGCCCGTGGACCCGTCCCACCAGGTCCGCAGCTCGCGGGCGTCGAACCGGCGCCGCGACTCGTCCACCGTGGGGGTGCGCTGCGCCCGGACCATCCGCTGCAGGTCGACGGGCGTGCAGCGCGAGGCGCGCGTCGCCCATTCGGCATCGGTGGTGGGATCGGCCAGGCGCGTGGCGGCCGTCAGCTGCTCGGCCGAGAGGAGTCCGTCGCCACCGGCGGCGGCGACGCAGGGCAGCTCGTCGAGCGCCCGGGCGACCTCCACCGCCTCGTGCACGTCGCGGACCCGGACGCCGTCCTCGGCCGCGACCGCGTCGGTGAGGGCGCCACGCTCGTCGAGGACGCGGGTGATGGCGAGCCGGCGCAGGTGCCACCGTCGCTCCTCCCGCACCGCCTCCGTCCGCGCCGCCCGGAGCCACTCGAGGGAGTGGGTGCGGAGGTCGTCGAGCTCTTCGTGCCAGTCGAACATATGTTCGTATCATAGGGGTGGCGAGGGCCGCGCGCAAGGGGTTTTCCCGTCGGCGTGGGACCCGGCCGAGCCGGCGCGCCGCCGACGCGCCCGGTCCCGACCTACGCTCCGCGGCGTGCCCGACGGCAGCGGAGGCGGTGGACCCGGGGACCGCGCGCGCCTGTTCCCGGCGGTGGAGCGGGCCCACGGCCGGCCGGTGCAGCACTGGTTCGACCTGCTGACCGCCCTCGGCGACGCGACCTACGCCCAGCAGATGGCGCTGCTCCGGGAGGGACACGGGTTCAGCCGGGCCCACGCCAACGCGGTCGTGATGACCCATCGGGGCTCGCCGTCGGCCCGGCGGGTGGCGTCGCCCGAGGCGTGGTTCACCGACCTGCCACCCGACCACGCGGTCACCGCCCGGGCGATCTTCGCGACGATCCGCGAGCGGTTCCCCGAGCTCGAGCTGGTGGTCGCGTGGAACCAGCCGATGCTGCGGACCGACGCCGGCTACGTGTTCGGCGTGTCGGCGGCGACGCGGCACCTGACGTGCAACCCGT
>CAIUKV010000088.1 GCA_903899845.1 uncultured Actinomycetes bacterium | reverse complement strand
GGCCGTGGTCGGCGACGCCCTGGCCGCGGCCGTGGGGCTGGCCCGGGCCGGCGGCGTCGACGCCGAATCGGCCCTGCGGGCCTGCCTGGCGCGCTACCGCGACCAGTTCCGGCGCATGGAGGCGCTCGCCGACGCGCGCGGGATCGACCTCGCCTCGGCGCCGGACGCCGACGTGGCGGCGCTGTGGGCGGCTGCCGCGCCGGCCGTCGGTGCCCCGGGGGACTGAGCCGGCCGCGGCTCAGCAGGTGACGGGGAGCGACTCGAGGCCGCGCAGGACGAGGCGTCCGTTCCAGTCGGGTGGGGCGTCGGTGGGGGCGAGGCGGGGGAAGCGCCGCACGAGGCCACCGATCGCGGCGCGGGCCTCGGCCCGGGCCAGGACGGCGCCGAGGCAGTGGTGGATCCCGCCGCCGAAGGCCAGGTGCTGCGGTGCGAGCGTCCGGCCGAGGTCCAGCCGGTCGGCGTCGGGACCGAAGTGCGCAGGGTCCCGGTTGGCCGCCCCGAGCACCGTGAAGACGAAGCTCCCCGCGGGGATGGTGACGTCGCCGACGGTCACGTCGGTGCGGGTGATCCGGCGCGAGAACTGGACGGGTGCGTCGTAGCGCAGGAGCTCCTCGACCGCGTTGCCCACGAGCCCCGGATCGGCGCGCAGCCGGGCGAGCTGGTCGGGATGGCGCAGCAGCGACCAGACGCCGTTGCCGATCAGGTTGACGGTCGTCTCGTGGCCGGCGATGTAGAGCAGGGTGACCTGGTCGTGGAGCTCGGCGTCGCTGAGCGCGTCGCCGTCGTCGCGCACCTCGATCAGCGCGGTGAGCAGATCGTCGCCGGGCGCAGCCCGCTTCTCCGCGATCATCGTCTCGACCGCGTCGTGCATCGCGTCCGACGCCGCCCGCAGCGCGTCGTCGTCCTCGGTGACGAGGGGCTCGAGCGCGCGCACCAGGGTGTGGGACACGTCGCGCAGGTACTGCCCGTCGTGATCGGGGACGCCGAGCATCTCCGAGATGACGGTGAAGGGCAACGGGAAGGCGAGGTCGGTGATCACGTCGAAGCCTCCCGCCGCGGCGCCGGCGTCGAGCGCCCGGTCCACGAGCACGTCGATCCGGGGCCCGAGCGCCTCGACCCGACGGGGGGTGAACGCCCGGACCACGAGGCGGCGCAGCCGGGTGTGGTCGGGGGGGTCGAGGTTCAGGATGGCCCGGGTCCCCCGCTCGCGGCGGGGGTCGTCCGGGGCGTAGCGCCCGGCCCGCCGGTCGACGCCGGCGTGGCGGTCCTCCACCGAGAGGCCCGGGGTGCGCAGGAGCCGGACGCAGTCCTCGTAGCGGGTGCACAGCCACGGGCCGAGGGCGCTGTGGTGCACCGGATCGGACCGGCGCAGCGCGGCGTACTGGGCGTAGGGGTCGGCGAAGAAGCCGGGGGCGAAGGGGTCGAGCCCGAGCCCGGGGGCGCCGGGTCGCTCCGGGTCGACGGTCCCCACGGCCGGGAGTCTACGGTCGGCCCGGTTCGACCCGGTCCGGGGTAACCTCTCACACCCGCATCTTCGGCCACAGCAACCACACCCGCCGGGTCCGGGGGTGGAGACCGGCCGGGGCCGGGTCCGTCGCAGGGAGCACCACGTGAGCGAGATCGTCGAAGTCGTCGGCCGGGAGATCCTCGACTCCCGGGGCAACCCCACCGTCGAGGTGGAGGTGGTGCTCGGCAGTGGCGCCCGGGGCCGGGCCGCGGTCCCGAGCGGCGCGAGCACCGGGGCCCACGAGGCGGTCGAGCTGCGTGACGGGGGGGCCCGCTACGGCGGCAAGGGGGTCCGGACCGCGGTCGGTCACGTCAACACCGAGATCGCCGACGCCGTGCTCGGCCTCGAGGCGACCGACCAGCGCGGCCTCGACGACGAGCTCTGCCGCCTCGACGGCACACCGGACAAGGGCCGCCTCGGGGCCAACGCGATCCTCGGGGTGTCGCTCGCCGCGGCCCACGCCGCCGCGGCCGACGCCGGGCTGCCGCTGTTCCGCTACGTCGGCGGGACCAACGCCGCGGTGCTCCCCATGCCCCTGATGAACGTGTGCAACGGCGGCGCGCACGCCGACAGCAACGTCGACATCCAGGAGTTCATGCTCGCCCCCGTCGGTGCTGCGACGTTCGGCGAGGCGCTGCGGTGGGGGACCGAGACCTACCACGCCCTCCGGGCCATCCTGCACGAGCGGGGCCTCGCCACCGCCCTCGGTGACGAGGGCGGCTTCGCGCCGAACCTCCCGCGCAACGAGGACGCGCTCGTGCTGCTCGTGGCCGCGATCGAGCGGGCCGGCTACGAGCCGGGCACCGAGATCGCCCTCGCCCTCGACGTCGCCGCGACCGAGCTGTACCGCGACGGCAGCTACGTGCTCGCCGGTGAGGGCACCTCGTTCCCGGGGACGGCCTTCGCCGACTTCCTCGCCGGGCTGTGCGACCGGTACCCGATCGTGTCGATCGAGGACGGCATGAGCGAGGACGACTGGGACGGGTGGCGGGAGCTCACCGCGCGCATCGGCGACCGCGTCCAGCTCGTCGGCGACGATCTCTTCGTCACGAACCCGGAGCGGGTCGCACTCGGGATCCAGCGGAAGATCGCGTCGTCGATCCTCGTGAAGGTCAACCAGATCGGCTCGCTCACCGAGACCCTCGACACGGTCGAGCTCGGCCGCCGCCACGGCCTCACGTCGGTGATGTCGCACCGCAGTGGCGAGACCGAGGACGCCACCATCGCCGACCTCGCGGTCGCGACCAACTGCGGGATGATCAAGACCGGGGCGCCGGCCCGCAGCGACCGGGTCGCGAAGTACAACCAGCTCCTGCGGATCGAGGAGCAGCTCGGCCCGGTGGCCCAGTACCTCGGTGGCGCCGCGCTCGCGGGTGCCGCCCCGCCGGGCGGGGACTAGCGCCCGGTGGCCCCGCCGCGTCGTCCGGCCACCCCTGCGCCGCGGCCCCGCCGCCACGGGGTCGGCGTGGTGGTGCTGCTCGCGCTGGTGAGCGTGGCCGTGCTCTTCGCGTTCGTGTACCCGACCCGGACCTACTTCACCCAGCGCCGCACGGTGGTGGAGGCCGAGCGCCGCCTCGAGGTCCTCGAGTCGCACGCCCAGGAGCTGCGACGCGAGAACGCGCGGCTCGGGCGCGACGCCGAGGTCGAGCGGCGGGCCCGGGAGGACTTCGGCATGGTCCGCCCCGGGGAGACCCCGTACGTGCTGGTGCCGGCGCCGCCCCCGACCCTGCCCTGACCGGCCCGGTGGCCCGTACACTCCGGCCGGTGGGGGCCACGATCGAGGACCGGGCATCGGTCGCCGCCCTGCTCGGGCGGGAGCCGACGGCGGAGTTCGACGTGGTCGTCCGCCGCCGGGCCGGCGCGCCGGTCGTCATCCGCAACGCGCCGCTGACCCGGGACGGCGTGCCGATGCCCACGCGCTACTGGCTGGTCGACCCCGAGTGGAACCGGGCGGTGAGCCGGCTCGAGGCCGCGGGCGGGGTGCGGGTGGCCCAGCGCGACGTGGACCCCGAGGCGCTCGCCGCCGCCCACCGCGCCTACGCCGCCGACCGCGACGCCGCCGTGCCCCCCGACTGGACCGGGCCCCGGCCCGACGCCGGGGTGGGCGGCACCCGCCGCGGCGTCAAGTGCCTGCACGCCCACGTGGCCGTGCGGCTCGCCGGCGTCCCGGATCCGGTGGGCGACTGGGTGCTGGACCGGCTCGCCGCCGATCTCCCGCGCGACCTCGTGCCGCCGATCCCGGCGCTCCCCGGCACCGCGGGGGTGGGCGGGTGACCCGGCGGCTCGGCGCGGTCGACATCGGCACCAATTCGGTGCGGCTCCTCGTCGCCGACGTCGACGGGTCGGGGGCCACCGCCCGGGTCGCCACGGTCGAGCGGCGGATGCGGATCACCCGTCTCGGCCAGGGGGTCGACGGGGCCCGGCGCCTCCACCCGGAGGCGATCGCCCGGACCCTGGCCGTGCTCGACCAGTACGGCGCCGTCGCGCGCGACCTCGGGGTCGAGGCGCTCCGGGCCACCGCCACGAGCGCGGCCCGCGACGCGACCAACCGCGACGACCTCTTCGACCCGGCCGAGGCCGCGCTCGGCGTGCGGCCCGAGCTGCTCGCCGGGACGGAGGAGGCCCGGCTGTCGTTCCTCGGGGCCACCGCCGGGCTCGGCCCCGACGCCGCTCCCTTCCTGGTCGTCGACATCGGCGGTGGCTCCACCGAGTTCGTCCTCGGGACCGACGCACCCGACGCGCTCTGCTCGGTCGACATGGGCTGCGTGCGCATCACCGAGCAGTTCCTCCACTCCGACCCCCCCGCCCCCGAGGAGCTGTCGGCCGCGGTGTCGGTGGTGCGGGACCACCTCACCGACGTCGAGCGGGCGATCCCCGGTCTGCGCGACGCCCGCACGCTGGTGGGGCTGGCCGGGACCGTCAGCACGGTCGCGGCGGTCGAGCAGGGACTGGCGGAGTACGACCGCGACCGGATCCACCACTTCCGGCTGACCCGCGCCGCGATCGAGGACGTCTTCCGCACCCTCGCGACGGAGGCCACTGCCGACCGCCGGCACAACCCGGGGCTCGAGGCCGAGCGGGTCGACGTGATCGTCGGCGGGGTCGTCGTGCTCGCCGGGGTGATGCGGGCGTTCGAGTTCCCCGAGCTGCTGGTCTCCGAAGAGGACATCCTCGACGGTCTGGTGCGGGACCTCGCCGATCGCTGACCGGCCGGTCGGGTGCCCGGAGATCCACCACTTCGCGTCCGCCGGTCAGCAGTATGCGGGCGTGGATCTCGCCGGATTCCTCGCTGCGCTGGACCGACTGACCGCCGACGACCTCGCGCTGGTGGCCAAGTCGCTCGACAACGAGTCGATGGCCGACGAGGTCGACTGGTGGCGCGCCACCATCGCGCTGGACCGGGCGCTGCGCCACGCCCGGGCCACGCGGGCGGCGGGCCTGGCCGCGGCGCAGGCCGCGGCCATCGTGCAGGCGCGGGCCGCGGCGGCGGGGATCGGCCCCGACTCGGTGGCCCCGGTCGTGCGCTCCGCGGCCGACGTCGCCCGGGGCTGCGCCGCCGGTCCGGCGGCTCGGCCCATCGTGGCCCTGCTCCTCGAGCCCTGGTCGGCGGTGCTGCCCGCCCGCTGACGCCCCGAAGCCCGGGAGCCCCGGCCGCCGGTTGGGGGCGCGCCGCCCCGGGTCCGGGTCCGGGCCGCTCCCGGGCTGCTTCCGGGCTGCTCCCGGGCTGCTTCCGGGCCGATCCGTAGGATGCGGACCGTGACCATCACCGATCGCCTGCTCCTCGGGCCCGGGCCCGGCAACCCCTACCCCGAGGCGGTGGCCGGGCTCGCCCGTCCCCTGCTCGGCCACATGGACCCGGAGTTCATCGCCGTCCTCGACGAGACCATGGCGCGCCTGCGCACGGTGTACCGGACCGCCAACCCGCTCACCCTCCCGATCAGCGGCACCGGGTCGGCGGGCATGGAGACCTGCTTCGTCAACCTGCTCGAGCCGGGCGACACCGCGATCGTGGGTGCCAACGGCGTGTTCGGCGACCGCATGTGCGAGGTGGCCCGCCGGTGCGGTGCCGAGGTCGTGCGCATCGAGGAGGAGTGGGGTCGGGCCCTCGACCCGCAGCGGCTCCTCGACGCCCAGCGAGCCCACCCGCACGCGCGCCTCGTCGCCGTGGTCCACGCCGAGACCAGCACCGGGGTCCGCAACGAGGTCGCGCCGCTGCGGGCCCTCCAGGACACCGACACGCTGTTCGTGCTCGACGCGGTCACGTCGCTCGCCGGCATCCCGGTCGAGATCGACGCCTGGGGCGTGGACGCGGCCTACTCGGCCACCCAGAAGTGCCTCGGCGTGCCGCCCGGCCTGTCGCCGGTGACGTTCTCGCCCCGGGCCGTGGCCCGGGTGCAGGGCCGGGCGACGCCGGCCCAGAGCTGGTACCTCGACCTCGCCCTGATCGCGAGCTACGTGGCGGGGTCGGCGCGGGTGTACCACCACACCGCGCCGGTCTCGATGGTGTTCGCGCTGCACGCCGCCCTCGGGGCGATCCTCGAGGAGGGGCTGGAGGCGGTGTGGGCCCGGCACGCCGCGGTGGGCGCCCACCTGCACGACGCGCTCCCCGAGATGGGCTTCCCGCTGCTCGCCCAGGAGGGACACCGGCTGCCCGAGCTCACGACGGCCTGGCTCCCCGACGGCCTCGACGACGCCGCCCTGCGGCGCGCGCTCCTCGCGGACTACGGCATCGAGATCGGCGGCGGGCTCGGGCAGTTCGCCGGGAAGGCCTGGCGGTTCGGCCTCATGGGCCACTCGGCGCGCGAGCGCTCCGTCGTCACCCTCCTCGGCGCGCTCCGCGACCTGCGCTGAGCGCGGGCCCGCGCCGGGTCAGGGCCGGGTCAGGGCCGGGCGAGGAACTCGGCGCGGTAGAAGGCCAGCTCGCCGACCGAGTCCTGCACGTCGAGCAGGGCCCGGTGGGTCTCGCGCTTGGGCGGCCGCCGCCGGTACACCTCGGGCGCCCACCGTCGGCACAGCTCCTTGAGCGTCGAGACGTCGATGCTGCGGTAGTGCAGGTGGGCCTCGAGCTCGGGCAGGTAGGCGTCGAGGAAGCGCCGGTCGACGCCGATCGAGCTGCCGCACAGCGGGACGGTGCGGGGCTCGGGCACGTGGCTCTGCACGTAGGCGAGGGCCTGGGCCCCGGCGTCGGCGAGCGACAGGGTCGACGCCTCGATCGCTCCGAGCAGGCCCGACCGGGTGTGCATGCCCCGGACCACGTCGTCCATGAGGGCGAGGGCCGAGGCGGGCTGGTGCACCACGAGGTCGATCCCGTCGTCGACCGGCCGGAGGTCGAGGTCGGTGACCAGCACGGCGATCTCGACGATCACGTGCCGACGCACGTCGAGGCCGGTCATCTCGAGGTCGAGCCAGACGAGGCGGCCGGTGGCGGGCTCCCCGGGCGCCCCGGGCTCCCTGGTCTCCCCGGGCGGCGGCTCGGCCCCGGCGTCGGCGGGGGGCTCGGGGGGCTCGGGAGTGGGCATGGGCGGCACGCTAGACGGGTGGGGTCCCGCCCGGCGGTGCCCGGGGGACCGCCGGCCCGTGCACGACGGTCGGCGGGTGGATTACGGTCCCGCGCGTGCGTCGATCGGTGTCGCTGACCGGGCCCCGGGTGGAGCTGCGCGGGCTCCGGGCCGACGACTGGGAGCAGTGGCGCGCGGTGCGCACCCGCAGCCGGCACTGGCTCGAGCGCTGGGAGCCGCAGGCCGAGCCGGGGAGTCCCGACCCGGTCGCGCAGCGCGACGCCTTCGTCGCTCGCTGCGGCTCGTGGGAGCGCCAGCGGGCGTTCGACACCGCGTACGGCTTCGGGATCTTCCTGCGGCGCGGTGAGCTCGTCGGCGAGGTCAGCCTCGGCACGGTGCTGCGCGGGCCGTTCCAGTCCGCCTACGTGGGGTACTGGATCGACGAGGCCCACGCCGGGAACGGGTACGTCCCCGAGGCGGTCGTCCTGACCCTGCGGTTCGCGTTCGAGGAGCTCGGCCTGCACCGGATCGAGGCGGTGATCGTGCCTCGCAACGCCCGGAGCCGCCGGGTCGTCGACAAGCTCGGCCTGCGGGCCGAGGGGGTCGCCGAGCGGTTCCTCCAGATCCAGGGCGTCTGGGAGGACCACCTGCGCTACGCCATCACCGCCGACGAGTGGGCGGCCCGCCGTCGGGGGCTCGAGCGGACCTTCCTCGGCCGTCGCGTCACCGCCGTCGAAGGCGCTCGTTGAAGTAGCCCCGGCCGAACGACCAGGCCTGCCGCTCGAGCTCCACCGCGATGGCGGTCTCGAAGTCGGCGTGCCAGGGCGCCTCGCGCACGGTCGCGTGGACCCGGTCCATCAGGTCGCGGGGAACGGCCGCCGCCCGCCCGGCGAGGGCCACCGCCGCCTCGAGCAGCTCGTCGTCGGGCACGCAGCGCCACGCGAGACCGAGGGCGACCGCCCGCTCGCCGTCGACCGACTCGCCGAACATCGTCATGGCCGCGGTGGTCTGGGGGCCGACCAGGCGGTCGAGCATCCAGACGTGCCCGCCCCCGGGGTGGAGCCCGATCGCGGCGAAGCGGGTGTCGAACCGGGCGCCCGGCGTGGTGAGGCGCACGTCGCAGGCGAGGGCGAGGTTCATCCCCGCGCCGACCGCCGGGCCGTTGACCGCGGCGACGGTCGGCAGGGGCGTCTCGCGGAAGGCGAGGAAGCCGCGGTAGATCTCGCGCACCTCGGTCGGGTCGCCGCCCGCCTCGGCGGTGAGCCGGGTGAGGTTCCCGAGGTCGGCTCCGGAGCAGAACACGGTGCCCGCGCCGGTCACGACCAGCGCGCCGACCGACTCGTCGCGCTCGAGGTCCTCGAGCGTGACGAGCAGCTCGGCGATCATCTCCGGGCTCAGCGCGTTCTTCCGGTCGGCGTCGTCGATGGTGAGCACCGCGACCCGCTCACGGCGTTCGGTGTGCAGCGGCATGGTGCCTCCTGGCGGCTCGGGGACCGTCCGACCCTAGGTGCCGGGCCGTGGGCGCCGGGCCTGTCCCGACGGCCGGGTGGGACCGGCCGAGCCGGTCGGGACGGTCGCGGCGGGTCCGGCGCCCACGACCGGGGGCGACGGTGACGGGCGCGGGGAGCGGGGTAGGGTGCCGCTCCGGAGGGGCCGGGTCCGGAGTCCGGCGAGGTGCATGGACGCTCGAAGCCGACGCCGCGCGTCGATCCCGGCCCTCGTGCTCACGCTGGCGCTCGTGGGCGCCGCCTGCGGGGGCGGCTCCGACGGCGCCGCCCCCGACCGCCGGGCCGCGACCGCCCCCGACGAGACGACCGTCGGGACCGGCGGGTCGGCGACCCCGACGACCGCGCTCACGCCGTCGACCACGGCCGGGGGGCCGGCGCCGGTGCCGACGACGGCACCGTCCACCGCGGGCGCCGCCCCGGGTGGCACCCCGTCGACGACCGCCCCGCAGACCGCCACCCCGCAGACCGCCACCCCGCCGACGACCGTGGGCTCGGTACCGATCGCGGTGGCGGTCCCCCGGTGCGCGTCGAGCGTGATCGTGGGGCCGTTCGTGGTGCGGTCCCGGTCGGGCTGCTTCACCCGGACCGGGCTGGTGTGGGAGACCACCGGCCCGGCCGACGTGTCGGGCCTGCGGGCCGACCCGGTCGGCGGCGGTCGCCTCGTGGTCGACCCGGTCAACGTGCGGGTGGCGGCGACCGGATACCGCTGGACGGCCGGGGGCGATGCCGCGGCGGGTGAGCTCCAGCTCGACCTCGGCAGCGAGCCGGTCGACTGGGCGTTCCAGTACCCGATCGTCGCCGCCTCGGCCCGGTCGGCGCTGCCGGCCGCCACGGTGGAGGCGCGGCTCGCGGCGATCGCGCGTCAGCCCGGGCTGGCGTCGGTCCGCACGCTGCCCCAGGTCAGCCGGGGCGTGCCCGACCTGCGGGCGCTCGACGAGGCCGCGGTGGCCGAGTTCGTGGCCGCCAACCCGACGGCGGGCGAGGACCCGGCGGTGTTCCCGCTCGGGGCGGTCGGCCTGACTGGCCTGGGCAGCCTCGAGCTCGTCCTCCCGAAGACCTTCGTGAACTCGGCGCTCGGGCTCCGGATGGCGGCGACGCTGCGCCTGACCCCGACCGCCCGCGACGGCGTCGGGGGCTTCGATCTCGGGGCTGCGGTCGAGCTCCCGGATCTGCTGCGCGGCTTCGAGGGGTCGGCCACCCTCTTCGTCGGCGTCGACGGGGAGGTCCGGGTCCGCCAGGCTGCGGTGCTGCTCCCGCAGGTGACAGCCGGGGCGGTGACGTTGCGGCCGGTCGACCTCGCGTTCGACGAGCGCACCGGTGAGTGGTCGGGCCGGGTCGGCGCCTACCTCGGCGTCACCCGAAACGCCCCCGGCCTCGACGCCACCCTGCGCATCCGCGAGGGTCGCCTGCAGCGGATCGGGGTCACCGTCGGGGGCCTGCCGGTCCCCCTCGGCCCGGCCGCCACGCTGTACGCCCTCGGGGGCGCGCTGGAGCCCGATCCCCTGCTGATCCAGGGCGACGCCACCGTCCGCCTCGGCCCGTCGGTGCCCATCGTGGGTGGGATCGACCTGACCGGCTCGGTCCGGGTCGACGCGAGCCGGACCAGTGCGACCGGCGCGTTCTCGGTGGCCGGCCGCCGGGTCGGGCAGGTCGTGGTCGCCTACGACTACGGCGAGCAGGCCTCGCTCGACGGCACGGTCGCGTTGGCCCTCGACTCGGCGGGCGAGGTCGGCCTGACCGGCCGGATGACCGGGGTCGTGACCGCCGACGCCTTCGCGTTCGGCGGCGCCGTGCAGGTCGGCCTCTGGGACCTCGGGCGGGTGGCGGGCGACGCCACGCTGACCGAGACCGGGGTGGCTGCCTGCGGCGAGATCCGCGTGCTCGGCTTCGACGCCTGGCGCCTCGGGATCGGCTACCTCTGGAGCGGGAACCGGATCGACCTGCTCGGCGCCACCTGCAACAGCCGCACCTACCTCCTCGACGCCCGCGCGGCGGCGAACGCGGCCCCGACCCCGACCTCCACGGCCCCGCGCCAGGCCGCCGGGACCGGGACGGCGGCGGGGGTCCGGGTCGCGGCCCGGACCCAGGTCTCGGCGACCACGGTCACCGTGCCCGAGCGTGCCGCAGTGCTGTCGGTCCTCCTGAACGGTCCCGTCGCGGGGAGCCGCCTGGTCGCCCCCGACGGCCGGACCATCGACGTGGCCTCGCTGGGCGCGCCGTCCGCCGACCGCCGGGTGGGTGCGGTGCGCTCGCCCGACGGCACCCAGGTCGTGGTGGTGGTCGCCGAGCCCGACCCCGGTCGCTGGGAGATCCGCCCCGCCGGTCCGTCGGTCACGGCCACGGCGCAGGTCACCCTCTCGGGGTTCCGGCCGATCGAGCCCACCGAGCCGGTGGCGGCCGACGCGGTCACGACGCGGCCCGACGGCCTCATCGTGGCCCCGGCGCTGGCCCCGGCCGTGGCCGACGGCGTGGCCGACGCCGCCGGAGGTGCCGACCGGGCCGCGCCGCGGGCCGAGCGCGAGACCGACCGCCG